>NZ_CP110678.1:2414062-2715000 GCF_026167545.1 Sphingomonas sp. S1-29
CGCAAAAGCTGCGCGTCAGGCGGGCGAACATCTGCCAGAGAGGGCCTGGGCGATGTAAGCGGAGGGCAATTTGGATTTCTCATCGACATCGGTGGTCAGCCGCGGCAGCTGGCTGTTGCGCAAATGGAGCCGCAAGATCTGGGTGCGCGCCAGCCTGTTCAGCATCGCCGCGATCGCGACGGCGGTGCTGGCGGCGATGGTCGCGCCGTATATCGAGGCCGATCTGCAGATAAAGCTCGCCGCCGATTCGGTGGGCGACATCCTCAACATCCTGGCATCGAGCATGTTGGCGGTGACGACCTTCTCGTTGTCGATCATGGTGTCGGCCTATGCATCGGCCACGTCGAGCGTGACGCCGCATTCGACCAAGCTGCTGCTGAGCGATTCGGTGGCGCAGAACACGCTGGCCACCTTCATCGGCAGCTTCCTGTTCAGCATCGTCGGCATCATCGGGCTGGCGGCGGGGCTGTATTCGGACACCGGCCGGATCGTCCTGTTCTTCGCGACATTGGTGGTCATCTTCGTCATCACCACCGCATTGCTGCGCTGGATCGAGCAGCTCGGCAAATTCGGCCGCGTCGGCGACACGATCGATCGGGTCGAGGCCGCGGCGACCCCGCCGATGTGCGAATGGGGCCGCTCGCACCGGCTGGGCGCGCGGCCTGCGGTGGCGATACCCGCATCGGCGCTGCCGCTTGCCGCGGAATCGACGGGGCACATCCAGCATATCGACATGGAGAAATTGGCGAAGCTTGCCGACGACCATGACCTGACGATCCATATCGCCGCGCTGCCCGGCGCCTATGTCCATGCCGAGCGCGCGATCGCGCAGATCGAGGGGCGCCCCGATGATACGGCGCGCGCCGCCATCGCCGCCTGTTTCTCGATCGGCCGGCATCGCGAATATGATCAGGATCCGCGCTTCGGGCTGATCGTGCTGTCCGAAATCGCCTCGCGCGCGCTGTCGCCCGCGGTGAACGACCCGGGGACCGCGATCGAGGTGATCGGCGCGGGGCTGCGCACCTTGCTGGCCTATGGCGAAGCGTGCGCGAAGCCCGCGGACGATCGCTTCGCGAAACTACACGGGCCGAACCTCGAGGTGAGTGACCTGTTCGATGCGTTCTTCAACCCGATCGCGCGCGATGGCGCGGTGTTGGTCGAGGTGCAACTTCGCCTCCAGTTCGCGCTCGAGGCGCTGGCGGGGAGTGCGCCGGCGCTGTTCGGCGCGGCGGCGCGCGAACAGTCGGCGCGGGCGTCGCGGCGCGGTGCCGAGGCGATGACCGCCGCGCATGACCGCGCCGCGCTGGCGCAGCGCGCGCGGTGGGCTGGGGCGGGCGAGGCGAGCGACCGCTAAAGCCGGGGCGGCGCTGCGGCGTTCCGCTGCTGGTGGTCCCCGTCCCCGCCCCATCGTCACCCCGGGCCTGTTCCGGGTTCACGATTCGGCTTGCGGTGAGGCCGGTGGTTGAGGGAAGCTGGACCCAGGAACAAGTCCGGGGTGACGGGGGAGGGTGGCGGTCGGCGCGCCTATGCCGCGACCACCGCCTTTGCCGCTTCGCTCGCCTCCAGTTCGGCTGCCTTGGCTTCGACCAGCCGGACGATGTGGTCGACCATGCCCTCGTCCTGGACGTGGTGGTCGGTGACGCCCGAGAGGTACACCATGTGCTTGCCGTTGCCGCCGCCGGTGATGCCGATGTCGGTCTCGCGCGCTTCGCCGGGGCCGTTGACGACGCAGCCGAGCACCGAGAGGCTCATCGGGGTGCGGATGTGCTGGAGGCGTTCCTCGAGCTTCTGGACGGTGCGGATCACGTCGAAGCCCTGGCGCGAGCAGGACGGGCACGAGACGACGCGGACGCCGCGGTTGCGGATGCCAAGAGCCTTGAGGATTTCGAAGCCGACGCGGACTTCCTCTTCGGGCTCGGCCGAGAGCGAGACGCGGATCGTGTCGCCGATCCCGTACCACAGCAGGCTGCCCATCCCGATCGCCGATTTGACCGTCCCGCCGACGAAGCCGCCCGCCTCGGTGATGCCCAAATGCAGCGGGCAATCGACGACTTCGGCAAGCTGCTGATAGGCGGCGACCGCCAGGAACAGGTCCGACGCCTTCACCGCGACCTTGAATTCGTGGAAGTCGTGGTCCTGCAGTAGCTTGATATGGTCGAGCGCCGATTCGACCAGCGCCTCGGGACAGGGTTCGCCATATTTTTCGAGCAGGTGGCGCTCGAGCGAGCCGCCATTGACGCCGATCCGGATCGCGCAGCCATTAGCCTTGGCGGCGCGCACGACTTCGGCGACGCGTGCCGACGACCCGATATTGCCGGGATTGATCCGCAGGCAGGCGGCGCCCGCATCGGCGGCTTCGAGCGCGCGCTTATAGTGGAAATGAATGTCGGCGACGATCGGCACGCGCGCGGCACGGACGATCTGGCCGAGCGCCGCGGTGCTTTCGACATCGGGGCACGACACGCGGATGATGTCGACGCCGGCATCCTCGCAGCGGCGGATCTGCGCGATCGTCGCGGCAGGGTCGCTGGTCGGGGCGTTGGTCATCGTCTGGACGGTCACCGGCGCGTCGCCGCCGACGGGGACGTTGCCGACCATGATCTGCCGGCTGCGGCGGCGGGTGATGTCACGCCATGGTCTGATCGACATGAGAAATCTCGCTAACGGTTCGGTTACCTGGGGGCATCTATAGCGGCGACGGGCGCCGCACGAAAGCGCGCGCCCGGTATCGAGGCCAGACCAGTGCAGATGGAGGCGATTGCCGGGATCGACAACCGGGCAGGCCAGCGCCACTACGGCCTCGACTGGCTGCGCATCGCCGCGTTCGGGCTGCTGATCCTCTATCATATCGGCATGGTCTTCGCACCCTGGAGCTGGGTGATCGATACCCAGCGCAGCTATCCCGCGCTGATCCCGCCGATGGCGCTGCTCACCCCCTGGCGGCTGGCGTTGCTGTTCGCGGTGTCGGGCTATGCCTCGCGGATGTTGCTGCTGCGATCGGGCGGCGTCCGCGGCTTCGTGGCGTCGCGCAACCTGCGGCTGCTGGTGCCGCTGGCGTTCGGCATGGTCGTGCTGGTGCCGATCGAGATGTGGATTCAGATCGTCGATCATGGCTATCCCGGCAGCTATTGGCGCTTCTGGACGCGCGATTACTGGCGCGTGGGGGCGTTCTGGGGCGAGGCCTTCCCGAGCTGGGAGCATCTGTGGTTCGTCGTGTATCTCTGGGCGTACACGATGATCGCGGCAGCGCTCGTCGCGCGCGGGTCGGTGCCCGGGGGCGGCGCGGTGCGCTGGCTGCTCCAGGGATGGCGGCTGTTGTGGGTGCCGATCGCGGCGATGGGCGCGGTGCGGCTGGCCTTGTTGTTCACCGTGCCCGAGCAGCAGGGGCTGTTCAGCGACTGGCCGGGGCACGCGACCTTTTTCCCCAGCTTCCTGTTCGGCTTCACGCTGGCGGCGCAGCCGCGGCTATGGGCGGGGATCGACCGGCTGTGGAAGCCCGCGCTCGGGATCGCCGGGCTGGCGGGCATCGTCGTGGTCGCGACCGAGCTTCGCTACCAGGGCGAGACGGTGCCGCCGCATCTGGTGATGATGGCCGATCGCTTCGCGCGGGTGGCGATGGGCTGGGCGATGATTCTGGCGCTGTTCCACCTCGCCGACCGCCACTGGAACCGCGATCATCGCTGGCGCCGGACGCTGGGCGAGGCGGTGTTCCCCTTCTACCTCGTCCACCATGTCGCGATCGTGGTGATCGCGTGGGGGACGCTGCGGTGGGGGCTGGGGCCATGGGCCGAGTTCGCGATCCTGCTCGGCGGGACCGCGGCGGTGTGCACGGGGTTCTATCTGGTCGGGCGGCGGGTGCGCTGGTTGCGCCCGCTGGTGGGGCTCGCAACTTCCTCCCCCGCGGGGGGAGGGGGACCGCGTAGCGGTGGAGGGGGCTTTCCGCGACCAATGCCGCTTGTGGCCCGCCCCCTCCACCATGCTTCGCATGGTCCCCCTCCCCCTGCGGGGGAGGATTGAGGGCTTAGCCGTCGCCCAGGCGTTCGATGTCGGCGCCGACGCCCTGGAGCTTTTCCTCGAGCCGCTCATAGCCGCGGTCGAGGTGGTAGATCCGGCTGACCTGGGTTTCGCCCTCGGCGGCCAGGCCGGCGATGATCAGGCTCATCGAGGCGCGAAGGTCGGTCGCCATCACCGGCGCGCCGATCAGCGGGGTACGCCCGCGCACCACCGCCGAACGCCCGGTCACCTGGATGTCGGCGCCCATCCGCGCGAGCTCGGGAACGTGCATGTAGCGGTTCTCGAAGATCGTCTCGGTCAACAGGCTCGCGCCCTCGGCCTGGGTCAGCATCGCCATGAACTGCGCCTGCATGTCGGTGGCGAAGCCGGGAAAGGGCGCGGTCGACAGCGTCAGCGGCTTGAGGCCGCCCGCGGCTTCGATGAACAGCGAATCGCGGCGTTCCTCGACGGTGACCCCCGCCTCGACCAAGGCGGCGATCGTCGCGCGCATGTCGGTCGCGCTCGCGCCGACCAGCTCGACCGCGCCGCCTGTGATCGCCGCGGCGCAGGCATAGCTGCCCGCCTCGATCCGGTCGGGCATCACGCGATAGGTCGCGCCGTGCAGCCGGTCGCGGCCCTCGATCGTGAGCGTCTCGCTGCCGATGCCGGTGATCGATGCGCCCATCGCCAGCAGGCAGTTGCACAAATCGACGATCTCGGGCTCGCGCGCGGCGTTCTCGATCACGCTGGTGCCCTTGGCGAGCACCGCGGCCATCAGCGCGTTCTCGGTCGCGCCGACCGACACGATCGGGAAGCTGACGCGGCCGCCCGGGAGACGCCCGCCCGGAGCGGTGGCCTTCACATAGCCCGCCGCGAGCTCGATCTCGGCGCCCAGCGCCTCGAGCGCCTTGAGATGCAGGTCGATCGGGCGGTTGCCGATCGCGCAGCCGCCGGGCAGCGACACCGTCGCCTCGCCCGCGCGCGCCAGCAGCGGCCCCAGCACCAGGATCGACGCGCGCATCTTGCGGACGATGTCATAGGGCGCAATCGTCGAGGTCAGCCGCTGCGCGCGCATCGTCATCACCCGCCCGAAATCGGTGGGGTGCGCACCCTCGACCATCGTCGAGACGCCGAGCTGGTTGAGCAGATGGCCGAACCCGTCGACATCGGCGAGCCGCGGCAGGTTGCGCAGCGTCAGCGGCTCGTCGGTGAGCAAGGCGCAGGGCATGAGCGTGAGGGCGGCGTTCTTGGCGCCCGAAATGGCGATGCGGCCTTGCAGGCGGTTGCCGCCGCGAATGATGATACGATCCATGCGCGGCTTCTATCGCACCCGAACCGCGGCGCAAGCTTCGCATTCACGGACCATCGATCGACAAGATCGCCGCAATCCGGGACAAGCTGGAGTGGCCGGCACCAACAAGGGGAAGCACCGCGTGGATGGAAGTTGTTTCGCCGATGTGTTGAGCGTCCATATCGCGCTCACCCAGAACGAGATCGACGCGCTGGCGCGGCTCGAGGAGCGCAACCGCACGCTCAAGCGCGGGGCGGTGCTGCGCCGATCGAACGATGCGGGGAACGAATTGTTCGTGCTGCGCAAGGGCTGCATCATGACCTATGTCATCCTGGGCGACGGCGCGCGGCAGATCCTGCGCTTCCATTTTCCCGGCGACATGCTGGGGCTGTCGTCGATCCTGTACCAGGAAGCCCCCGAGACGATCTGTGCGCTGTCAGAATGCGTGGTCTGCCCGTTCGAGAAATCGGGCTTGAGCGAACTGGTCGAATTGCATCCGCGGCTGGCGGCGATGATCCTGGTCTATGGCCAGATCGAGCGCGTGGCGCTGACCGACCGGCTCGCGGCCTTGGGGCGCACCTCGGCCAAGGCGCGGGTCGGGTCGCTGCTGCTCGAGCTGCGCAACCGGCTGCGCGCCGCCGACCGCGAGATCGGCGACGGCTTCGTGCTCGGGCTGACGCAGGAGGAGATTGGCGACGCCACCGGGCTGACCGCGGTCCACGTCAACCGGATGCTGCGCCAGCTCGAGGAAGAGGGGATGATCGCGCGCACCGGCGGCAGGGTGACGATCCGCGACGAAATCGCGCTGACCGCGGCAAGCAACTATGTCGATCGCTACGAGGGACTCGATCTCAGCTGGCTGCCCAAGGGGCGTTGAGGCTGGGCGCTCAGGCCTTTTCGAGCGTGCATTGCAGCGGGTGCTGGTTCTGGCGCGCCAGGTCCATCACCTGGCTCACCTTGGTCTCGGCGACCTCGTAGGTGAACACCCCGCACACCCCGACGCCCTTCTGGTGGACGTGGAGCATCACCTGCGTCGCTTCTTCCATGCTCATGCGGAAGAAACGCTGGAGGCACAGCACGACGAACTCCATCGGGGTGTAATCGTCGTTGAGCATCAGCACGCGATAGGGGGTGGGCTGTTTAGTCTTGGTCCGCGTCCGCGTCGCGACGCCCAGCGAATCGCGACCATTGTCATTGTCGCGCTCGTCGCCGTCTTCGGCCATCAGCATCGGCGGATTGGTCAGGGTCAACATCACGTCCTGAAATATGGCATTTGGGGGCATGAGGGCAAGGGTGCCGATGGGGCGGGTACGCGGTTTCGCGCCCGACCCCGGCGGCAGCCCTTCGCTCAATCGAGCGCGGCGCGGACGCCGATCCACAATTGGCGCGGGCGCGCGCGTTCGAGTGCGGTGCCGCTGAACCCGGTTTCGACCCGCGCGTCGAACAGATTTTCGGCGCGCCCCTCGATCGCAAGGCCCTGCGCGACGGGCACCGCCAGCACCGCGTCGAGCGTCAGCGCGTCGCCGAGCGAGCGGCTGTTCTGGTCGTCCTCGAACTGTTCGCTGACATAGCGCAGCGCAGTCGAGGCGACGAAGCCGTCCTTCGCCCAGCCGATCGTTCCCGCCGCCTGGTGCGCGGGCACCTGCGCGGGGCGCAGCCCGTCGAGCGCGGGGGCGAGCGGGCCGGCTGTGACGGTCGCGTCGGCATAGGCATAGGACAGCCCCAGCGTGAAGCCGCCCAGCCGCGCGCGCCCGTCGATCTCGACCCCGCGCGATTCGATCGAGTCGAGATTGTCGCGCCGGCGGTAGAAGCCCGCCGCCGAGACGAAGCCGACCCCGGGGAAGGTGCCGGGCCCCGCCGCGACGGTGACGTTGGCGATCGCGTCGTTCAGCCGGTTGGCGAACACCGTCGCCGCCAGCGTGAAGCGGTCGTCGAAGGCGAAGTCGATCCCCGCCTCGACCCCCTCGAGCGTTTCGGGCGCGAGCTCGGCATTGGCGGCGGTCGCGTCGGCGCCCGCGCGGAAGGGGCGGTACAGCTCGTTGGGGGTCGGCAGCCGCCAGCCGCGATACACCGCGGCGCGAACCGTCAACGGCGCCGCGACGGCATAGGCCAGCCCGAAGCGGCCGGTCGGCTCGGTGCCCGATCGATCGGCGAAGCGCGTGTCGGTCAGCGTCGCCCCGGTCGCCAGCGTCGCCTCGAACAGCCGGCCATCCTCGATCCACCAGCCGTCGAGCCGGCCATTGGCATCGATCCGCAGGTCGCCGAGCGTGGCCTTGAGGTCGACGAAGCCGCCCAGCGTGCGCGTCGTGCCCCCCGCGACGCGGCGGCGGGTGGGGAGCGCGTTGACGAAGGTGTAGCGCTCGCGCGTCTCGCCCGAGGTTTCGCGGACATCGCCGCCCAGCCGCACCGCGAGTCGCTCGCCCAGCGGCGGGGCGATCTCGAAGCGCGCGCCAAGCCCGGTGGCTGGGGTGTTGTACTGGTCGAGCGTTTGGGTCGAGGCGCTGCGATCGGCGGCAATCGAGGCGAAGCTGCTGGCGAAGCGCCGCGTCTGGACATAGCCGAGCGCCGACCAGCCCCAGCGCCCGCGCCCGACCAGCCGGACGCTGGCATCGGCGCCGTCGCTTTCGATTCCGGTGAAGGCTTGGCCGCGCTCGCGGCGGTCGGTGAAGCCCTGGACCGTCGCCTGCAATTCGGTGTTGGGGGCGATGGCGATCACCGTCCGCGCCGAGGCGTTGAACTGTTCATAGGGCGCGGGCCGATCGGCGGCGCCGCGATCCTCGGCGACGATCGGCACGAAGCCGTCGCCGCGCGCATAGCCCGCGGTGAAGCTCGCAAAGCCGTTGTCGCGCACCAGGCTCGCCGAGCCCTGCGCATCGACCGCGTTGCGCTCGCCATAGAAGATGTCGGCGGTCAGCGGCGACAGCTGGTCGGGGGTCGCGCTGGTCATTTCGATCACGCCTGACAGCGCGCCCGATCCCCACAGCGCGCTGCCGCCGCCGCGCTGGACGCGGACCTGGCCGAGCCGCGAGGGCGCATAAGCGGGAAAGGCGACCCAGCCCGCGAACGGATCGGCCTGCGGCACCCCGTCGAGGATCAGCAGCGCACGGCTCGAGGCGTTGCCGCCGATGCCGCGCAGCGTGATCCCCTGGCTGGTGGGGTTGGCCGATCGCGAATCGGCGCGGCGGAATGACTGGATGCCCGCGATGTCGGCCAGCGCATCCTCAAGCCGGTTGCTCGCGGTGCGCGTGAGCCGATCGCGGTCGAGGATCGCGATCGCGTCGGAGCGCGGATCGACCTCGGCGATCCCGCGCCCGGTGACGACGATGTCGGGCAGCGGCGATGCCGGCGCGGGTTGCGCGGTTTGCGCCAGCGCAGGGGCGGCGGTGCCGGCGAGCAGCAGGAAGGCGAGCGGAAGGGGGGTGCGCAAGATGCCGGAACTCCGTAGCGGTGCGCCGGCGGGTGCATCGTCGGCGCGCCGCGGTCAACCATCTTGGCGCGCGTGAGGTCGGGCACCCGTCAACGACCGTTTCGGTGGAAGAGCCGAACGACTGACTAGGGTGGGACGAGGTTTCCCGATCGTCACCCCGGACTTGGTCCGGGGCCCACCGAGCCGCAGGGTGCTACCGATATGGTTGGAGGACCAAGCCCGACGGCAAGGTCCTTCCACGCCGGCCAGGCCCGAATATGGCGGGCGGTTATAGCGGTTTGACCGGATGCGGGGGGCGCTCGTTCATCGGCGGCATCATCCGTGGCACGGCAGACCCCGGAACAAGTCCGGGGTGACGAGGAAATGCTCCGCCCCCGTTTAGCCGAGCATCCGGCGCAGTACGCCGTCGCGCAGCACGAGATGGTGGCGCAGCGCCGCGGCGATGTGGCCGAGTGCGGCGGCGATCATCACCCAGCCGAGGATCTCGTGCCCCTCGCGCGACAGCCCGACGATCGCATCGTCGCGGGTCAATGCCAGCTTGGGCACGCCGAACAGGTCGAACCAGGTGAGCGGATATTTGCCCGCCGAAGAAAAGACATAGCCGGTGAGCGGCAGTGCTAGCATCAGTCCATAGAGCAGCACATGCACCGCCACCGCGATCCGCGCCTCGCGGCGCGAAACGCTCGCGGGAAGCGGCGGCGGCGGGTTCATCAGCCGCCAGCCGATGCGGATGAGCGCCAGCGCCAGCAGCGTCAGCCCGATCGACTTGTGCAGCCCGACGGTCTCGTAGCCGGCATCCTCGAGCGTATCGCTCAGCAGCCCCAGCGGCAGATTGACCAGGATCAGCGCCGCCATGCTCCAGTGGAGGAAGCGCGAGACCGAGCCATAGCGGCCGGCGGGGTGGCCCGCGTCAGCCATGCTGCAGGAAGTGCATGGCGGGTTCGATATCGGTGAAATTGGGAACGTCGCCCATGATCCCGGGCGCTTCGGGCGAAGCGAGCGCCGCCTGCAGCGCTTTGTCGTCGCGGAAGCTGAGCACCGCCACCGCAGTGAACCCGCTGTCACCCGCGGCGCTGGGGTACAGCGCCTGCGCGTCGGTCAGGCCATATTTCGTCCAGCCATCGCGCACCAACGGCATGTGCGTCGCGGTGTAATAGGCTTCGTCGAACCGCGCGCCGTCGCGCTTGGGATAGGTGACCAGAACGACGTGCATCGACGATACTCCTTGGGGGCGCGCGGCCAATGTACCGATCGATCCGAACCGAGTCGATGAATGCCGCGCAATTCCTATCAGGTCAGCCGATTGCGCTTGATACGTAATGTTACGATCAGCCCGCCTTCGGACCAGTCATAGTCGATCGACCCGCCGAGCTGGCTGGTAACGCTGCGCCGGACCAGCTGGCTGCCGAACCCCTCGGGCTGGCTCGGCGCCTCGACCGGGGGGCCGCCGCGCTCGGTCCAGGTGAGGACGACATGATCGGCCTCGGACACGCTGGCGATGTCGAGCGTCCCCGTCTGCTGCGACAGCGCGCCATATTTCATCGAATTGGTCGCGAGTTCGTGGATGATCAGCGCGATCCCCGTCGCGGCGTTCTCGCTGACGCCGAGCCGCTCGACCGCAACACGGATCCGGCCCTTGAACGCGCCCAGATCGTCATAGGGGGCAAGCAGGATCGAGATCAGGTCGCCGAGCAGCGCCGCCCCCCCCTGGCCGTTGGGCAATGGTCGCACCAGGTCGTGCGCACGCCCGAGCGCGGTCAGTCGCCCGGTGAGTTCGCCCGCCATCTCGGCGGTGTTCGATGCCGAACGCGAGGTGATCGCGGTCAGCCCGCTGGCGATCGCGAGCAGATTCTTGACGCGGTGGCTCATCTCGCCGGCGAGCAGTTCATGCCCCTCTTCGGCCTGCTTGCGCCCGGTGACGTCGAGGAAGATGCCGAACATCGTGCGGCCGACGATGCCGACATCCTCGCCCTGGCCGCGTGCGGCGATCCAGCGGACCTCGTCGCCGATGAGGATGCGGAAATCGGTCTCGTACGCGCCCAGCGTCGCGCGCGTCGCGGCAAAGGCCGATCGCACGCGGTCGCGATCAGCGGGGTGGATCCGCGACGACAGCTCGGTGAAGGTAACCAACTCGCTCCACGGCACGCCCCACAGCTCGAAGCCGCGCTTGTCCATCGTCAGCTGGTCGGTGTCGACGTTCCAGGCCCATAAGGCGACGCCCGCGGCGTTGACCGCCAGGCGGAAATGATCGGGTTGCCACTCATGCGCCTTGGGTAGTTCGGCGGGCATGCGTACCTCGGTTTGTTGAATGGGCCGGGTGGTTTAGCGCCTACACCGCAGGACGCATTCAGCTACCGTTAACCGCTCGATTTTGGGCGTCGAGTCCTATTCAACATATGTTGGTTTAACACCATCGTTGATCGACCGTCGGCGGATCAGACGTCCTCGACCAGCCGACGGTACAGATCGGGCCGGCGATCGCGGAAAAAGCCCATGCCCGCGCGGTTCTTCTTCACCCGCGCCAAATCGAGCGTCGCGGTCAGCACCCCGGTTTCCTCGGCGCCGAACTCGGCGAGCATCTCGCCGAACTCGTCGCAGATGAAGCTGTGGCCGTAAAATGCCTGGCCATGCTCGACCCCGATCCGGTTCGAGGCGACGATAGGCACGACGTTCGACACCGCATGCCCGAGCATCGCGCGCCGCCACATGTGGCGCGTGTCGAGCGTCGCGTCGTGCGGCTCGGCGCCGATCGCGGTGGGGTAGAACAGGATTTCGGCGCCCATCAGCATCATCGCGCGCGCGACTTCGGGATACCATTGGTCCCAGCACACCCCGACGCCGAGGCGGGCGGCGGGGCCGTCCCACACCTTGAACCCGGTATTGCCCGGGCGGAAATAGAATTTCTCCTCATAGCCCGGGCCGTCGGGGATGTGGCTCTTGCGATAGACGCCTTGCACGCCGCCATCGGGGCCGATCATCGCCAGCGAGTTGTAGTGATGCGGCCCGTCGGCCTCGAAGAAGCTGGTGGGGATGTAGAGGTTCAGCTCGTCGGCGAGGCGCTGCATCGCCAGTACCGCCGGGTGCTCGGTGACGGGGCGCGCGGTGGCGAACCATTCCTCCTCCTCGGTGCGGCAGAAATATTCGCCCTCGAATAGTTCGGGGGGGAGGACGACCTGCGCGCCCTTGGCATGTGCCTCGCGGACGAGGTCGGTGACCGCGGCGATATTGGCGTCGAGGTCGGGGCCGAAGGCCAGCTGCATCGCGGCGACGGTGATGGTGGTCATCTATTTCTCCTGCCCCGTTCGTTTCGAGCGTAGTCGAGAAACCGAAGTTCGCGCTCCATCAGCGTTTCTCGACTTCGCTCGAAACGAACGGCTGTTCTTAAATCCGCGGCAATTGCTGGCTGATGCAGTGGAAGCTCCCACCACCCGTCAGGATATGGTCGGCGCGCAGCCCCACCGCCTCGCGATCCGGGAACAGCGCCTGCACCGCCGCGACCGCGGCTGCGTCGTTGGGCATGCCATAGGTCGGCACCGCGACCACCGCATTGCCGATATAGAAATTCATATAGCTCGCCGGCACCACCTCGTCGTCGACGATCACCCGGCCGGGCGACGGCAGGCGGACCACCTCGACCCCGAACGCCTCGGCGCGGCGGACCGCGTCCTGGTAGATCAGCCAATTGGGGTCGTTTTCTTCCGGGCTGGGGATCGCCAGCCGGTTGACCCCGACGAAGCGCGCCAGATTGTCGACATGGCCGTCGGTATGGTCGTTGACCAAGCCGTCGCCCAGCCACAGCACGCGGTCATAGCCGAGATCGGCGAGCAGCCGCGTTTCGGCTGCGTGCTGCGACAGCGCGGCGTTGCGGTTGCGGTTGAGCAGGCATTGCTCGGTCGTGACGACCAGCCCGGTGCCGTCGCCGTCGATCGCGCCGCCCTCGACCACCCAGTCGCAGGTCGCGAAGCGCAGGCCCTGCCGCTGCGCGAGCCGCGCGCCGACATCCTCATCGCCGGGAAAGTGGAACTTGCCGCCCCAGCCGTTGAAGCCGAAGTCGCGCGCGCTGCCGTCGCCGGTGACGATCGCCGCGGTATCGCGCAGCCAGACGTCGCCAAAGGGTTCGACGATCAGCTCGACCTGCGCGTCGATCAGCGGGCGCGCGGCGGCGGCGGCTTCGTCGTCGGCGGCCACCAGCAGCACGCGCTCGCCGCGGCCCTTGGCGGCGATGGCATTGGCAAAGGCAGCGGTCTCGGCGCGCGCGCCTTCGAGCGGCGGGCCCCAGATCTCGGGGTGGCTGGGAAAGCCGATCCACACCGCATCATGCTGCGCCCATTCGGGGGGAGGGGGGAGAGTCATGGCGCGCGATGTAATGGGGGAAGCGGTTTGAGGGAAGCACCTTTCCCCCTCCCTTTCAGGGAGGGGTAGGGGGTGGGTAGAGGCCTGGCGATACGACGCCGGCACCGCGTGGCCCGACCGTATCGCGAGCACGCGACCCTGGCAAAGCGTCTTCTCCCCTCCCTTTTAGGGAGGGGTAGGGGGTGGGTAGGGGCCTGGCGATACGGCGTCGGCACCGCGCGGCCCCGCCGTATCGCGGACGCGCGATCCGGGCAAAGCGTCTTCTCCCCTCCCTTTTAGGGAGGGGTCGGGGGTGGGTAGGGGCCTGGCGATACGGCGCCGGCACCGCGCAACCCCGCCGTATCGCGAGCACTCGACCCACCCCCAGCCCCTCCCTTTCAGGGAGGGGAGCAGGTTACTCCCCCGCCCGGCTCTTGTCGCGGATCGCTCGGAATTCGTCGCCGGCCACCCAGTTGGGCCAGGCATCGCTCGTCGCCAGCGCGCGGCCGACGGCGTAGTACAGGTCTAGGTCGCGCTGCACCCCGTCCCAGCGCCACGCGGGATCGAACTCGTCCTGCGGGCCGTGATAGGCGTTCTTCTCATACGCAGCGGCATAGGCTTCGCCCGCCGCGACGCCGCCTTCGACCAGATCGTTGCCGCCATCGACATACAGCATCGGCACGCCGTGCTTGGCGAGGCTGAAATGGTCCGATCGGTAATAATAGCCCTTCTCCGGCGTCGGCTCGGGGCTGGCGACGCGGCCTTGCGCCGCCAGCGCGCGGTTCAGATACCCGTCGAGCTCGGACTTGCCCGCGCCGACCACCGTCACGTTCTTCGCCGGACCCGCCATCTGCAGCGCGTCCATGTTGACCCCGCCGACGGTCTTGGCGTGCGGATAGACCGGGTTGTCGCCATAATAAGCGCTGCCGAGCAGCCCCGATTCCTCGGCGGTCACCGCCAGGAACACCTGGCTGCGCGGCGTCGCGCCCGCTGCCGCATTGGCCTTGGCGAGCGCGACCAGCGCGGCGGTGCCCGTCGCATTGTCGATCGCGCCGTTGCAGATGTCGTCGCCATCGGGCGCCGCCTCGCAGCGGCCCAGATGGTCCCAATGGCCGGTATAGAGCACGACCTCGTCGGGCTTGGCGGTGCCCGGCAGGATGCCGATCACGTTCTTCGAGGCGTGCTTGCGGACCTGATTGTCGAAGCTCACCGACGCCTTCACCCCGGTCAGCGGCACCGGCTTGAACCCCTTGCGCGCGGCGGCGGCGGCGAGCTGATCGAAATCCTTGCCCGCACCCGCGAACAGCGCCTTGGCCTGATCGAGCTGGATCCAGCCGATCGCCTTGCTCTCGCTCGCGCCGCCATCGGCGCTGTCGGCCAATTGCTGCGCGCCGGTCCAGCTCGACTGGACGACGTTCCAGCCATAGGCGGCGGGCGCGGTCTGGTGGACGATGATCGCGGCGGCGGCGCCCTGGCGCGCGGCTTCTTCGTATTTGTAGGTCCAGCGGCCGTAATAGGTCATCGCGCGGCCGCCGAAGTCGCCGGTCGTGTCCTTGTTCGCCCAATCGGGATCGTTGATCAGGATGACGACGGTCTTTCCCTTCACGTCGATCCCGGCATAGTCGTTCCACCCGCGTTCGGGCGCGTTGACGCCATAGCCGACGAAGACGACGTCCGAATCCTTCAGGTCGATGCGCGGGGTGACCTGATAGGTGCCGACCACCATCTGCGGGCCATAGGCGAGGCTCATTGGCGCCTTGCCGCCGGTGAAGCGGAGCGGCGACACGTTGCGCGCGGTGATCTCGACCAGCGGGACGTCCTGGAACCAGCTGCCGTCGTTGCCGGGCTTGAGCCCCGCCGCCTGGAATTGCGCGACGAGATAGGCGAGCGCCTTTTCCTCGCCCGCGGTGCCCGGCGCGCGGCCTTCGAACTCGTCGGAGGACAGCGTCTTCACCGCGTCGCGGAAGGTGTCGATCGGCACCGTCTGCGCGCTGGCGGCGGTCGAGGCGAGGAGGAGGCAGGCGAGAGGAAGAATACGCATCGGATACTCCGGTAGGGAGGGGATGCGGGGGATGGTAGCCGCAGCGGGGGGCTTGTCCACCTATCCCCTTCGTCATGCCGGGCTTGACCCGGCAGCCAGGGCAGCCGGTGCCACCGGCGGTTGGTTTGCGGCACGCGCCTCGCATGGACCCCGGGTCAAGCCCGGGGTGACGACGGGGGGGCGGGCGCACGAAAAAGGGCGGCACCTTGCGGTACCGCCCTTTTCCTGAAACTGCGTCGCGGCAAAGCCGCGCCGTCGGTCGGTGCCTTGGCACCGCCGGCCGCTCGCGCTGAGGTGGTGCCGGATTTAGCTGCGCTAAATCCTTGGCATCAGCGCGAGTAGAATTCGACCACCAGATTCGGTTCCATCTTCACCGGATACGGCACCTCGTCGAGCGTCGGCACGCGAGTGAAGGTCACCTTGGCGTTGCCGTCGGGCGCGATGTAATCGGGGATGTCGCGCTCGGCCAGCGTCTGCGCTTCCATGATCAGCGCCATCTGCTGCGCCTTGCTGCCCAGCGAGATTTCGTCGCCCGGCTTGATCCGGCGCGAAGCGATGTTGCACTTCACGCCGTTCACGCGGATGTGGCCATGGTTGACGATCTGGCGTGCCGAGAAGATCGTCGGGGCGAACTTCGCGCGATACACCACCATGTCGAGCCGCTGCTCGAGCAGGCCGATCAGCTTCTGGCTGGTATCGCCCTTCAGGCGTGCCGCCTCGACATAGGTCGAGTGGAACTGCTTTTCGGTGACTTCGCCGTAATAGCCCTTGAGCTTCTGCTTGGCGCGCAGCTGGATGCCGAAGTCCGACACCTTGCCCTTGCGGCGCTGGCCGTGCTGGCCGGGGCCATATTCGCGCTTGTTGACGGGCGATTTGGGACGACCCCAAATATTCTCGCCCATCCGCCGATCGAGCTTGTACTTGGCGCTGTTGCGCTTCGACATAATAAGTCCTTCTTGCAATGGCGTATGACCGCACGGCCGAATGCCATGCGATCCCGGTCGTCGCGCTGCTGGGATCGGCCTGACCATGAAGTCATTGGGATCGGCAGGACCACCGCTTCACCGGGGTGCGGGGTCGATTGCGAAGCGCCGGCGGTTAGCCGCGAGGGCGCCGCGAGTCAAGCTGGACAGGCTGCGCTGCCTGCGCGAAAGCGGCGGCCATGGCAGATATTCTTCCCCCCGCCGACTGCACCAGCATGGCCCAGGTGCGCGCCGGCGTCGACGCGCTCGACGCGCAACTGGTGGCGCTGCTCGCCACGCGCTTTGGCTATATGGACGCCGCCGCGCGGATCAAGCCCGAGCGCGGCCAGGTCCGCGACGAAGCGCGCAAGGCGCAGGTAATCGCCAATGCGCAAGCCCATGCGCGCGCCGCCGGGGTGCCCGAGGCGGTGGTCGGCGATCTGTGGGAGCGGCTGGTCGAGGCCTCGATCGCCTATGAGCTCGAGGCGTTCGACGCCAACCTTAGCGCTTCTGCGGCTTCGCCAGCGCGGTAAGCATCCCGCGCACCGTCCGCACTTCCTGCGCGCTCCAGTTGGGCTTGGTGAGCAACGTCCGCATCATCCGCTTGGTCACCGGGGTGCGATCGGGCGGGAAGAAATAGCCCGCTTCCTCTAGCATCATCTCCCATTGGCCGATCATCCCGTCGAGATCGGCCTGCAACGCGGGCGGATCGGGCTCGACCCGCGATGGCTGCGCCAGCGCGACATGCTTCGACCATTCATACGCGACCACCATCACTGCCTGCGCCAGGTTGAGCGAGGCGAATTCGGGGTTGATCGGCACCGTGATGATCGTCCGAGCAATCGCGACGTCATCGCTGTCGAGGCCTGAGCGTTCCGGCCCGAAGAGTATCGCCGCGCGCGAGGGATCGCCATGGATCGCCACCGCCGCCTGTTCGGGGCTCATCACCGGCTTGACCACCCCGCGTCGCCGCACCGTTGTCGCAAACACATGCGCGCAATCGGCGACCGCATCGGCGACGCTGTCATAGACCGTCGCGTCGGCGAGCACGCGATCGGCGCCGCTGGCGGCCGGGCCGGCGCTGGGATTGGGCCAGCCGTCACGCGGCGCGACCAAGCGCAGCTCGGTCAGCCCGAAATTAAGCATCGCGCGCGCCGCCTTGCCGATATTTTCGCCGAGCTGCGGGCGGACGAGGACGAGGACGGGGGGCGGGGCGAGTTGGGGTGCGGAATGATCCTCTTCCCCGTTCGTCCTGAGTAGGGGCTGAGCTTGTCGAAGACCCGTATCGAAGGACTTTTTCGCAAGCGCCTGCACCGCCTGCCAGTCGCCGCGGATCAGCGCCTCCTTCTTGGGACGCCCCCAGCCCTTGAGCTGCAGTTCGACTTGCAATGCCTCGGCGCGCGAAGGGAAATCGGCAGACCACAGGAACGCCACCGGCAGCCGGGTCTGGGTGTAGCCGGGGATCTCGCCCGCCTGATGCTGCGCGATCCGCCGTTCGAGATTATCGGTGTGGCCGACATAATAATGTCCGTCGGAGCAGCGCAGAATATAGGTGTGGAATGCCACTCGCGGTCCTTCGATGCGCGGTTTGGGTGGGGTGCTAAACGGTATGCGGCTTGCGGAAAAGAAGCCAACGACGGCTTTTTTCCTATCCGTTCGTCCTGAGTAGCCATTGAGCTTGTCGAAATGGCGTATCGAAGGACCGGGTCGCTTGGGGCAATGTCCTTCGATACGGGTCTTCGCCTTCGCTCAGCCCCTACTCAGGAGGAACGGGGTTAAGGAATGAAGCCTATCACCCCCGCGCAACCTCGGTCACGCTGCCCGCGAATTCCTCGAAATCGCGTGCCTCGCGGAAATCCTTATACACGCTGGCGAAGCGGATATACGCCACCGAATCGAGGCCCTTGAGCCCCTCCATCACCATCTCGCCGATCCGCTTCGTCCCCACCTCGGTCTCGCCCGAGGTTTCGAGCTGGCGTTGGATGCCCGATACCAGTTGCTCGATCTGCGGCGCGGCGATCGGGCGTTTGCGGCAGGCGATCGAGACCGAGCGGATCAGCTTCTCGCGGTCGAACGGTTCGCGGCGGTCCTCGCTCTTCAGCACCGACAGTTCGCGCAGCTGGATCCGCTCGAACGTCGTGAAGCGCGCGCCGCAGGCCGAGCATTGACGGCGGCGGCGGATCGCGCCGCCGTCCTCGCTCGGGCGGCTGTCCTTTACCTGGCTGTCTTCATGGGCGCAGAAAGGACAGCGCATTCAGACCCGCTTCTTGCCCTTGTAATAGGCATAGCCCGCGCCGGCGGCGGCACCGATGATCGGGCCGATGAACGGCACCGGGATCGCGATGACCGCGCCCAAGGCGCCCCATTTCGCCATGCTCTTGCCGAGCGTCTTGTCGATGCCGGTGTCGTTCTGGTTCATGTTCAAAGCTCCGGATAGATCGGGAAGCGCTCGCACAATGCGCGCACACGAAGCCGAACGTCGGCCTCGACCGAAGGGTCCCCATGTTCGCCGTTCGCCGCCAGCGCGTCGAGCACGTCGGCGATCATGTTGCCGATCTCGCGGAACTCGGCGGTGCCGAAGCCGCGCGTGGTGCCCGCGGGGCTGCCGACGCGGATGCCGCTGGTCTTCATCGGCGGCAGCGGATCGAAGGGCACGCCGTTCTTGTTGCAGGTGATCGCCGAGCGCTCGAGCGCCTCGTCGGCGTCCTTGCCCGTCACCTTGAGCGGGGTGAGGTCGACCAGCGCCAGATGCGTGTCGGTGCCGCCCGAGACGAGGTCCGATCCGCGCTCCTTGAGCGTCGCCGCCAGCACCTTGGCGTTCTCGACCACGGCGGCGATGTAGCTCTTATATTCGGGGCGCAGCGCCTCGCCGAACGCCACCGCCTTGGCGGCGATCACATGCATCAGCGGCCCGCCCTGCAGCCCCGGAAACACCGCCGAGTTGAACTTCTTGGCCAGCGCCTCGTCGTTGCTCATGATCATGCCGCCGCGCGGGCCGCGCAGCGTCTTGTGCGTCGTCGTCGTCACGACATGCGCGTGGGCGAAGGGCGAGGGGTGGTGGCCCGCCGCGACGATGCCTGCGAAATGCGCCATGTCGACCATGAAATAGGCGCCGACTTCATCGGCGATCGCGCGGAACTTGGCGAAGTCGATCTGGCGCGGATAGGCCGAACCGCCCGCGATGATCAGCTTGGGGCGATGCTCCTTGGCCAGCGCCTCGACCTGGTCGAAGTCGATCAGGTGATCGTCGCGGCGAACGCCATACTGGATCGCGTTGAACCACTTGCCCGACTGCGCCGCCTTGGCACCGTGCGTCAGATGGCCGCCGGCGTCGAGGCTCATGCCCAGGATCGTGTCGCCGGGCTTGGTCAGCGCGAGCATCACCGCGCCATTGGCCTGCGCGCCCGAATGCGGCTGGACGTTGGCGAAGCCGCAGCCGAACAGCGCCTTGGCGCGCTCGATTGCCAGCGTCTCGACCTCGTCCGACGGCGCGCAGCCCTGGTAATAGCGCTTGCCCGGATAGCCTTCGGCATATTTGTTGGTGAACACCGACCCTTGCGCCTCGAGCACCGCCTTGGAGACGATGTTCTCGCTCGCGATCAGCTCGATCTGATGGCGCTCGCGGTCGAGTTCGTGCGCGATGCCCGCGAAAATCTCGGGATCGCTCGAGGCGAGGTCGCGGGTGAAGAAGCCGTCGGGCTGGACGTCGTGCAGGGCTTGCGGGTTGGTGCTCATGCGGCGGTACCTTTCGGATGGGCGCCCGCATCTGGAGCGGCGCACCGGTCGACCGTGTCCTTAGATGCTGGCGAAGCCGAACGCCACCCACCATTAAGGGCATATGCAACCGTCTGCGCCCCGCTTCGCCGCCATTCCCGCCAACGCCCGGTTGCTCGGCTTCGCCGGGCTGCTGCCGCAAGTCGCCGCGCTCGGCGCGATCCTGTCGGGCGAGCCCGAATGGGCGTTTTCGGCGCAGGCGCTGGCGTTCGCCTATGCCGCGATCATCTTCAGCTTTCTGGGTGGCCTGTGGTGGGGGCTAGCCGCCGCATCGCCCGTCGCGCGCGGATGGGTGTTCGGGGTGAGCGTGCTCCCCTCGCTGGTGGCGCTGGCGAGCGCGATCCCCTGGGCGGTCGGGATGACGTGGCCCGCGCCGTCGCTGCTGCTGCTGGGGCTGGGGATCATCGCGAGTCTCGCGGTCGATCGCCGGCTGGTGGCGGAAGGGATCGCGCCGCCGTGGTGGATGACGCTGCGCGTGCCGCTGTCGCTGGGGCTGGGCGCGCTGACGCTGGCGATCGGGGTGCTGAGCTAGGCTTTTCCTCGAAACCCGTTCCCCAAACCCCGTTCGGGCTGAGCTTGTCGAAGCCTCGGCCCGCACTTTCCACGCGCGCGAGATTGGCGAGTGCGGGCCGACCCTTCGACAAGCTCAGGGCGAACGGTGCAGGTTTGGACCCTACGCCCCCAGCACCGGTGCCCCCAGCTTGGCCACCCGCCGGGCATGGCGTTCGCCGCCGAACGGCGTCGCCAGGAACGCCGCCACGCACGCCTTGGCCATCTCGACCCCAACCAGCCGCGCACCGAGCGCGATCACATTGGCGTCGTTATGTTCGCGCGCCAGCGCCGCCGACAGCGGTTCGTTGACCAGGGCCGCGCGGCAGCCGGGGTGGCGGTTCACCGCGATCGAGATGCCGATCCCCGATCCGCACAAGGCAATGCCGACCGCGTCGCCGCCCGCCACCGCCTGCGCCAGCCGATAGCCATAATCGGGATAGTCGACGCTCGTGCCGTCGTGCGGCCCCAGGTCGTCGACCGCTTGGCCGCCCTCGCGTAGCCACGCGACCAGTGCCGCCTTCAATTCGATCGCGGCATGGTCCGAAGCGATGACAACAGGGCGTTGCTCGGGGGGGCGTTGCTCGATGGGGCGGGGCACGGGCGGGTTCTCTCGGCTGGACGGGAAAGCCCGACATATCTAGCTTCGAGCGACCCCGAGCGCCACCACCCGACAGGAGATATTGCATGCGCCATGCCCCGATCGCCATCATCGCCCTGCTGACGCTGGCGGGCTGCGGCGGCGGCACCAGTGCGGTCGAGAACGAAGTGCTCGCGGCCGAGAATGCGGCAGGGCTCGACGGCGATATCGTCGAATTGCCCGGCGGCGAGGGCGATGGGAATGCCGCGCCCGCCGAGGAACCCTCGGCCGCAGCGATCGCGACCGCCGATGGCTGGGTCGGGCAATGGCGCGGGGTCGAGGGGCTCAACCTCGACATCGCCAGGGGCGATCTGCCCGGCCACTATCGGCTGACGATGCAATATACGCTCGACGACAGCGGCAGCTTCGACGGTACCGCGACCGAGGACGGCATCGCCTTCACCCGCCCCGACGGTCCGCAATTGCTGCGCGCCACCGACGGCGCCGCGACGGGCCTCAAATATCTCGACGGCAAGACCGACTGCCTGACGGTGAAGGACGCCGAGGGCTATTGCCGCGATTGATGCGGCGAGGGAGTTGACATCGAAGCGTCACACAGCGCCAGTATCGGCGGCGGATGCGCGAACCCGTTCGCGCGCTTCCTTGAAGGATAGCCCATGGCCTCGCTCGCTAAAGCCCCCAAGAACCGCGCGGTCCGCGATGCGGTGCATCGTCACGAGCATCTGTCGAAGCAGGGGCTGCTCGAACGCGCCTTTTCCTTCGCGTTTCGCGGGCTGGTTTATGCGCAGATATGGGAAGACCCCGAAGTCGATCTCGAGGCGCTGGCGATCAGCCCCGATTGCCATGTCGTGACGATCGCCTCGGGCGGTTGCAATGTGCTGAGCTATCTGACCGCGAACCCGGCGGCGATCACCGCGGTCGACCTCAACACCGCGCACATCGCGCTCGGCAAATTGAAGCTCGCCGCCGCGCGCCACCTGCCCGATCACGCCGCCTTCCACCGTTTCTTCGGCGAGGCCAACCGCCCCGACAATATCGACGCCTATCGTAAATACGTCGCCCCGCATCTCGACGAGACCAGCCGGCGCTATTGGGAAGGGCGCGGGCTGATCGGCAAGCGCCGCATCTCGGGTTTCTCCAAGGGCTTCTACAAGCGCGGGCTGCTCGGCGGCTTCATCGGCGCGGCGCATCTGGTCGCCAAGCTCTATGGCATCGATCCGCGAATTATCCTCCAGGCCAAGACGATCGAGGAACAGCGCGAGATTTTCGAGACCAAGCTCGCGCCGGTGTTCGACAAGAAGTTCGTCCGCTGGCTCACCGACCAGCCCGCCTCGCTGTTCGGTCTCGGCATCCCGCCTGCGCAATATGTCGCGCTGGCGGGCGACGATCCCGAGGGGATTTCGGCGGTGCTCAAGCAGCGGCTCGAAAAGCTCGCCTGCGACTTCGCGCTCGCCGACAATTATTTCGCCTGGCAGGCGTTCGGGCGCGGCTATGGCGAGGGCCCGGCGGCGTCGCTGCCGCCCTATCTCAAGCCCGCCAATTACCAGGCGGTGGTCGATCGCGTCGATCGCGTCGAGGTGCGCCACGCCAATATGTGCGACTATCTCGAATCGATGCCCGATGGCTCGCTCGATCGCTACATCCTGCTCGACGCGCAGGATTGGATGACCGACGAGGTGCTGACCCGGCTGTGGACCGGCATCACCCGCACCGCCCGCCCCGGCGCGCGCGTGCTGTTCCGCACCGCCGCCGCGCCGACCTTGCTGCCGGGCCGCGTGCCCGACGCGATCCTCGATCGCTGGGAGTATCGCGCCGAGGAATCGCTCGATTACACCCGCCGCGACCGGTCGGCGATCTATGGCGGCGTCCATCTGTACGTGTTCCAGGGATGAGCGACGTCCAGGGCCATGCCGGGCGGATGGATTCGATCTATGCCACCCAGCGCCATTTCTATGACCTGACGCGCAAATATTATCTGCTCGGACGCGACCGGCTGATCCGCCACCTGATGCCGCCGCCACAGGGGACGGTGCTCGAAGTCGGCTGCGGCACCGGGCGCAATCTGATCGTCGCCGCGCGGGCCTGGCCGCAGGCGCATTGCTATGGCTTCGACATTTCGCAGGCGATGCTCGAGACCGCGCGCGCCAATGTCGCCAAGGCAGGCCTCGCGCACCGGATCACGCTGGCGCAGGGCGACGCCACCGATTTCGCGCCCGCCGCCCTGTTCGGCGTGCCCGCGTTCGATCGCGTGTTCATGAGCTATACGCTGTCGATGATCCCCGATTGGCAGGGTGCGATCGCTGCCGCCGCCGCCGCGCTGGCGCCGGGCGGGCAATTGCACATCGTCGATTTCGGCCAGCAGGAGCGGCTGCCGCGCCCGTTCCGCACCGGGCTGTTCGCCTGGCTTCGCAAGTTCGACGTCACCCCGCGCGGCGATCTGGCGCGCTTCGTCGAGGTCGCGGCGCAGGCCGCGGGCGGCAGCGCGCGCTTCACCCCGCTGTATCGCGGCTATGCCTGGGCGGCCGAAGTCAGGCGGCCCTAGAATCAGGCTGCTCTGGCCGGCCCTAGTTCGAGCCGCGCCAGGCGATCATCGAGCGCGCGCACGTGCCCAAGCAGCGTCGTATCGCGAAGCTCAGCGCGATAGGCGCGGCGTAGCGCCGCCGCGACCGGCGCGCGCAGATCGTCGAGCGCGGCGCGGACGTCCTTCGCCAGCCCCGCGCCCTCGGGGCGGCCACCGATCAGCAACAGCCCGATCGGCAGCTCGCCATCGGTCAGCTCGATCCGCAGCGCGAACAGCGCGTCGCCCGGCGCGATCGCGTTGACGTCGCCATCGTCGCCGACGCGATGCTCCACCCACGCATCGATCTGCGGCTCGGTCACGCCGCGGCTCGCCACCGCTTCGAACCCGTCGCCCTGCCACAACAGCATCGCGACATGCGCCGCGCCGACTTCCTCGGCGACGACCGCGATCACCCGCCGGCCGATATCGGCGGGGGTGTCGCTGTCCTGCCAGCGGCGCAGTTCGTCGGGCAGCGCGCGCAGCGCCAGCACCGGCGCGCTGAACCGCCGGTCGATCCAGTCCGAGACGCGGCGCTGCGCCGGGCCGAGCACGCTCGCGGCGATCACCGCGCTCGCACCCGCCGCCAGCGCCTTGTTCTCGCCCCCCAGCAGCGCCGCGGTCACGTCGTTGGTCAGGATCGTCGACGCGGTCCAGATGCCCCCCAGCGCGACGGTGACCGCGCCCGCGCCCGCCGACTTGCCGATCGCGGCATCGGCGTCCCACAGGCTGATCCGCAGGATTGAGATCGTCGGCCCGATCGCCAGCGCGACGAACGCCAGCACCAGCAGGCTCTGGCTGATCAGGAAGGCGCCGAACTCCCACGAGGCGGGCAGCGTGTTGAACTCGAGCGCGATCGTGACGAAGGTGGCGAGCAGCAGCAGCACCAGCGCGCCGGTAAAGCCGAACGCCGCCCATTTGAGCTGCTGGCGCTCGATCCCGCGCGGTGCGCGGCGGAAGCGGCGATAGGGCACGACCGCGAGCACGAAGACGATCAGCAACGAGGTCAGCACCGATAGTTCGGCGCCGAGCGGCTCGAGCAGCAGCACCAGCGTCAGCGGCGCGGCGGCGTAAGCGATCCACGCGCCCCAGCGTGACTGCAGCTCGCCATCGGGAAAGGCGGGGATCACCACCATCATCAGCCCGAGGAAGATCATCGCCAGCGCAAAGTCGGGATCGGGCAGCCCCAGCGCGCGCCACACCTCCGACCCCGAGATCAGCGCGGTCGCGGTGAGGAACGCCAGCGACAGCAGCAGCGCCACCGTCTCGTCGCGCCGCCGCCGGAACAGCAGCACCGCGCAGACGGTCATCGCGATCACCGCGACCAGCCCGATCGCGGTTTCGAGCAGGAACAGCACGAAGGGCGATTCGCTGCCCACCGCGCGCCGCTGCACCGCGGCACCGCGTTCGAGCGCGATCGTCATCGGTGCCACGACATCGTCGTCGACCGTCAGCCGCACCTTCCCCGCCGGGCCATCGAGCGCGCGCGCGACGCGTCGCGCATCTTCGCCCGCCATCGACTTGCCCTCGATCGCGACGATGATCGCGGGCCAGGTCGGGCCCGCGCGCCGCGCTTCGGGGGTCATCGCGCTGACTTCGACGCCCGCGTCTTCCTGCGTGAAGCTCAGCCCCGCCCGCGAAAACGCCGGCGCGACGTCACGCGCATTGACCCAGCCGAGCCAGCTGCCACCCAACATCGCGGTCAGCGCGACGCCGAGCCAGGCCCACCAAAGGATCGATACGAGCGGACGAAAGCGTCGCGCTACGCGCGGCAGCCGACTTGGCCGGCGTGCACGCCCCGATGCTCCGACATCTTCCACGGCCCTGCCCCCGCAACCACCAGTTGCGCAGGATTAACAGTGCGATAACCGGCTGCCAAGTGGCCGCCGGCCGAGCGCTCAGGCGGCGAGGCGCAGTTCGAGCCGGCCCCAGATTTCGCATAAGGCCGCAGTGAGGTCGCGCATCATCGCTTCGTCGTGCGCGGGGCCGGGGGTGAAGCGCAGCCGCTCGGTGCCGCGCGGGACGGTGGGGTAATTGATCGGCTGGACGTACACGCCGTATTCGGCGAGCAGGATGTCGCTGATCTTCTTGGCCTTCACCGGATCGCCCACCATCAGCGGCACGATATGCGTGGTCGAATCCATCACCGGCAGCCCGGCCGCATCGAACATCGCCTTGAGCCGCGCGGCGGCGGCCTGCTGGCCGTCGCGTTCTTCGCACGATCCCTTGAGGTGCCGAACGCTCGCGAGCGCGCCTGCCACCAGCACCGGCGACAGGCTGGTGGTGAAGATGAACCCCGGCGCATAGCTGCGGATCACGTCGACGATCGTGCGATCGGTGGCGATATAGCCGCCCATGACGCCGAACGCCTTGCCGAGCGTTCCCTCGACGATCGTCAGCCGGTTCGCGCACTCGTCGCGCTCCGAAATCCCGCCGCCGCGCGTCCCGTACATGCCGACCGCATGGACTTCGTCGAGATAGGTCAGCGCGTTATACTTGTCGGCCAGGTCGCAGATCGCATGGATCGGCGCGATGTCGCCATCCATCGAATAGACGCTCTCGAACGCGATCAGCTTGGGGACGCCTTCGTCCTCGGCGGCGAGCAATTCTTCGAGATGCTGCAGGTCGTTGTGGCGGAAGACGCGCTTTTCGCAGCCCGAATTGCGAATGCCCGCGATCATCGACGCGTGGTTGAGCTCGTCCGAAAAGATGATGCAGCCGGGCAGCAGCTTGGCGATCGTCGACAGCGTCGCCTCGTTCGAGACATAGCCGCTGGTGAACAGCAACGCGGCTTCCTTGCCGTGCAGGTCGGCCAGCTCATGCTCGAGATCGATATGGTAATGCGTGTTGCCACCGATGTTGCGGGTGCCGCCCGAACCGGCGCCGACATCGTGCAATGCCTCTTCCATTGCCGCGATCACTTTGGGGTGCTGTCCCATTGCGAGATAGTCGTTCGAGCACCAGACGGTGATCGGCTTGGGGCCGTTGTGCCCGGCGAAGCAGCGCGCGTTGGGGAACGCGCCCTTGTTGCGTAGGATGTCGATGAAGACGCGATAGCGCCCTTCGGCATGCAGGCGATCGATCGCCTGCGCGAACACGCGCGAATAATCGATCGCGGGCTTGGCCTCTCGTATCATGTGCCGCTACCTAGCGACTGATCGCACCGATTTCCAGTCGAAAGCCCGCTACCGGCCAAGGCCCAGGCGATGTCCCAACCCCGCAGCCAGCGGGCACTGCTCTACATCAAGTTTCGCACTCGATCATCGTGATAGAGAATATCCATCGCGCCGCGCACCCGACTCGGGGGCCCGGCGCGCAGCAGCGGCATTCGTCCTGCCAGCCTTCGAGGAGCTTCTTGCGATGACCAGCCGAAGCGACACCGCCTACTTCGCCCGCCGCGAAACCGAAGAGCGTGCGCGCGCCATGGCCTGCAGCGATGTCGCCGCGCGCCGGGTGCATCTCGAAATGGCGGAGCGCTATCGCGAATGTATCCAATCGGCGATGGTCGCCCCTGCCGAGACGATCGCCGCCTAAAGCGATTCGATCCGCTCCAACCCGCGCGCCAGCAGCGCGGGGGCGAGCGCCGCGGTATCGGACTCGATCCGCGTGAACACCGCCACCCCCGGCGCCGGCGCCTCGGGCCAGGCCTGCCCCTGCGTCAGATGCGCCACCCGCCGCGCGATCCCCTCGCCGCCATCGACGAAGCGCACCGGCCCCGGCGCGACCGCGGCCAGCCGATCGGCGACCAAAGGGAAATGCGTGCAGGCGTTGACGATCACGTCGATCCGCTCGCCCCCCGGCTGGCCGTATAGCCCGTTCAGCACCGCGCGATACGCCGAATCGGGCTGGCGCATCCCGCGCAATTCGGCCTCGGCCAGCGCCACCAATTCAGCCGAGCCGTGGCGGATCACGGTGCAATCGGCGGCGAAGCGCGTGGCGAGATCGTCGACATAGGGCTGGCGCACCGTCGCCTGCGTCCCCAGCACCCCGATGCAGCGCGTGACGCTCAGCGCCGCGGCGGGCCGGATCGCGGGCACCGTCCCGACGATCGGCAGGTCGAGCGCGGCGCGCACCGCTGCCAGCGCGATCGTCGACGCGGTGTTGCACGCGATTACGATCAGCCGCGGGCGATAGCGCTCGGCGAGCCTTCCCAGCAACGCCGGCACCCGCGCCGCGATCTCGGCCTCGCTTCGCGTGCCATAGGGATAGCCCGCCGAATCGGCGACATAGACATAGGATGCCTGCGGCAGCAGCGCGCGCGTCGGCGCGAGCACCGACAGCCCGCCGACCCCCGAATCGAAGAACAGGATCGGGCGCGTATCGGTCATCATCAGCGCGCTTAGGCGCGTGCCCCGCGCTTGCCAACGTGGGACGGCGGCTTATCCGAAATCATTGCGGAACGGTGATAACCCGCCTAATCTCGCGGCATCGACAAGGGGTGAGGCGTGCAAACCGAAATATTGTGGGTCGCGCCGGCCGCTGCGTTGGTGATCGGCTATCTGCTTGGCAGTATCCCCTTCGGTGTGCTGCTGACGCGGCTCGGCGGCGCGGGCGACCTGCGGACGATCGGCTCGGGCAATATCGGCGCCACCAACGTGCTGCGCACCGGGCGCAAGGGGCTCGCGGCGGCCACCCTGTTGCTCGATGCGCTCAAGGGCGCGGTGGCGATCCTGATCGTCGGTGCGATCGCGCCGGGCAATGAAATGCTCGCAGCGGCAGGCGCGTTCATCGGTCATTGCTACCCGGTCTGGCTCGGGTTTCGCGGCGGCAAGGGCGTCGCGACGCTGATGGGGATCGTCCTTGTGCTCCACTGGCCCAGCGCGCTGATCTACGCGATCGTCTGGCTGGGCCTGCTCGCCTTGCTGCGGATATCGTCGGTCGCGGGGATCGCCGCGGCGTTCAGCGCGCCCGTGGGGGCGGCGGCAATGGGGCGGTTCGATCTGGTGCTGCTGTTCCTCGCGCTCGCGCTGATCGTGCTGTGGAAGCACCGCCTCAATATCGAGCGGCTGATCGCGGGCACCGAGCCGCGGATCGGCGCGAGCAAGCATGGCTGACGCCGCCGGACCGGGTGCCGAGCGCTTCGCGCATCTGCGCCTGATCCGTTCGCCGCGTATCGGTCCGGTCAGCTTCGCGCAGTTGCTCGCGCGCTTCGGCAGCGCCAGCGCCGCGCTCGACGCGCTGCCGATGCTCGCCGCGCGCGGTGGCGGCGCGCCGCGGATCGCCGACGAACGCGCGGTGCGCGACGAGATCGCGCGCGTCGAGCGGCTGGGCGCGCGCTATTGCCTGATCGGCGACGCCGATTATCCCGCGCTGCTGGCGGCGACCGAGACCGCGCCCCCCGCGCTGATCGTCCGCGGCGAGCTGGCGCTGCTCGCGCGCAACTGCATCGCGATGGTCGGCGCGCGCAACGCCTCGGCGGCGGCGTGCCGCTTCGCGCGGCAACTGGCGCATGCGCTGGGCGAGGCGGGGGTGACCGTCATTTCGGGGCTTGCGCGCGGGATCGACACCGCGGCGCATCACGGCGCGATCGAAAGCGGGACGGTGGGGGTGATCGCCAGCGGCATCGACATCGCCTTTCCGCCCGAAAATGCCGAGCTCCAGGCGCGGGTGGGCAAGCAGGGCTTGCTGATCGCCGAACAGCCGCCGGGCACCGAGCCGCTCGCGCGCTTCTTCCCCTCGCGCAACCGGATCATCGCGGGCTGCGCGATCGGCACCGTGGTGGTCGAGGCGGCACCGCGATCGGGCTCGCTGATCACCGCGCGGATCGCGGCCGAGGCAGGGCGTGAGGTGATGGCGGTACCCGGCAGCCCGCTCGATCCTCGGGCGCAGGGGTGCAACCTGCTGATCCGCGAAGGCGCGACGCTGGTTCAGTCCGCCGACGACATCCTCGAGGCGGTCCGCCCGATCGACCCGCGCGTGCTGCGCTCGCCGGGCAAGGGCTGGCAAGCGCCGCCGCCTGCCGACGCGAGCGATGCCGAACGCCGCACGATCACCGCGCTGCTCGGGCCGGTGCCGGTGGCGGTCGACGAGCTCATCCGCCAATCGGGCGAGGCGCCCGCCGTCGTGCAGACGGTGCTGCTCGAACTCGAACTGGCGGGCCGGCTCGAGCGCCACGCCGGCGGCCGGGTGAGCCTGATGGCCTGAGCCGCCACCGGCGGCAGCGCAGTTCGCGGCTTGACGGCAGTGCGTGCGCCTCTCCATCCTCGCGCGTGTACGCGAAACAAGGCCAGACAAGACCCTATGCAACTCGTCATCGTAGAATCGCCCGCCAAGGCGAAGACCATCGAGAAATACCTCGGCAGCGACTATCGCGTCCTCGCAAGCTACGGCCATGTCCGCGATCTGCCGCCCAAGGACGGATCGGTGAACCCCGATGACGGCTTTGCGATGGAGTGGGAAAACTACGCCGACAAGGCCAAGCAGCTGAAGGCGATCACCGACCTCGCCAAACAGGCCGACCGCCTGATCCTCGCGACCGATCCCGATCGCGAGGGCGAGGCGATCAGCTGGCACGTCCAGGAAGTGCTCGCCAAGAAAAAGGCGCTGCCCAAGGAGGTCGAGCGCGTCACCTTCAACGCGATCACCAAGGCGGCGGTGCTCACCGCGATGAAGGCGCCGCGCCAGCTCGATACCGATCTTATCGACGCTTATCGGGCGCGCCGCGCGCTCGATTATCTCGTCGGCTTCACGCTGTCGCCGGTGCTGTGGCGCAAGCTGCCCGGGGCCAAGTCGGCAGGCCGCGTCCAGTCGGTCGCGCTTCGGCTGATCGTCGAGCGCGAGCGCGAGATCGAGGGGTTCGATCCCCAGGAATATTGGTCGGTCGCCGCCGAGTTCGAGCATGATTCGACGCGCTTCACCGCGCGGCTGGCCAAGTTCGAGGGCAAGAAGATCGACCGGCTGACGATCGGCGAACAAGGCACCGCGATGCGCGCCAAGGCAGCGGTCGAGGCAGGTCGCTTCAGCGTCGCCAATGTTGAGACCAAGCCCGCGACGCGCAATCCGCCGCCGCCCTTCACCACCTCGACCTTGCAACAGGAAGCAGCCCGCAAACTGGGCTTTTCGGCGAGCCACACGATGCGGATCGCGCAGGCGCTCTACGAAGACGGCGCGATCACCTATATGCGGACCGACGGCGTTCAGATGGATCACAGCGCGATCGACGATGCGCGCAAGGCGATCGTGAACCGCTATGACGGCGGCTACATCCCCGAAAAGCCGCGCCACTATGTCGCCAAGGCCAAGAACGCGCAGGAAGCGCATGAGGCGATCCGCCCGACCGATTTCACCAAGGATCGGGCCGGATCGGGCGATCATGGCCGGTTGTACGACTTGATCTGGAAGCGCGCGCTCGCCAGTCAGATGGCATCGGCGCGGATGGAACGCACCGCGGTCGAGCTGGAGGACGGCACCGGTTCGGTGGCGCTGCGCGCTACCGGGCAAGTCGTGCTCTTCCCAGGCTATCTCGCGCTCTACGAGGAAGGCCGCGACGACAGCGAGGATGAGGATTCGCGCCGCCTGCCATTGCTGCGCTCGGGCGATGCGCCGGCCAAGCACGGCGTCACCGCCGAACAGCATTTCACCCAGCCGCCGCCGCGCTTTTCCGAAGCGTCGTTGGTCAAGCGGATGGAAGAGCTCGGCATCGGCCGCCCCTCGACCTATGCCTCGATCATCCAGGTCATCAAGGATCGCGCCTATGTGCGCGTCGAAAAGAACCGCTTCTTTGCCGAGGAAAGCGGACGGCTGCTCACCGCCTTCCTCGAGCGTTTCTTTCAGAAATATGTGAATTATGATTTCACCGCCGGGCTTGAGGAAGAGCTCGACGACGTCTCGGGCGGGCGTGCCGAATGGCAGACCGTGCTCGACGCCTTCTGGCGCGATTTCAAGCCGCGCACCACCGAAGTGATGGAGTTCAAGCCGAGCGAGGTCACCGCCGAGCTCGACAAGTTCCTCGAATCCTATCTGTTCCCGCCCAAGGCCGATGGCAGCGATCCGCGGCTGTGCCCCAATTGCGGCGCGGGGCAGCTGGCGCTGCGCGGCGGCAAGTTCGGCGCGTTTGTGGCGTGTTCGAACTATCCTGACTGCAAATATACCCGCCGCTTCGCGCAGCCCGGCGGCGGCGATGGCGACGACACCGGCCCCGAGACGCTCGGCAAGCACCCCGATACTGGCGAGGATATCGTCCGGCGTTCGGGGCGCTTCGGCCCGTATATCCAGATGGGCGAGGGCAAGGAGGCTGCGCGCGCGTCGATCCCCAAGGACATCGATCTCGACTTCGACTGGGCGGTCAAGCTGCTGAGCCTGCCGCGCACCATCGGCATCCATCCCGAAACCGGCGAGCCGATCACCGCCTCGATCGGCCGCTACGGGCCGTATCTCGCGCACAACGGCAAATATGGCCGGCTGACGACGACCGCCGATGTGTTCGAGACGGGGATGAACGCCGCGGTGGTGAAGCTGGCCGAGGCCGCGGCGGGCGGCGGGCGCGCGGCGCGCGGGGCGCAGGCGCCGCTCAAGGTATTCGGCGAACATCCCACGAGTGGCGGCGAGATCAAGCTGATGGAGGGTCGCTATGGCCCCTATGTCACCGACGGCACCACCAACGCGACCTTGCCCAAGACCGCCGACAAGGACGCGCTGACGCTCGAGGAAGCCACCGCGCTGATCGACGCGCGCGCGGCGCTCGGCCCGCCCAAGGGGAAGAAGAAGGCGGCGGTGAAGAAGAAGGCGCCGGCCAAGGCTGCGGCGGCGAAGGACGCGGCGCCGGTGAAGAAGGCGGCGGCGAAGAAGGCGCCTGCCAAGAAGGCTGCGGCCAAGAAGGCCCCGGCGAAGAAGGCTGCTACCGCAAAGGCGGACTGATCCATCGCCGTTCGTGCTGAGCCTGTCGAAGCACCGTTCTTCTCTTTCTGCCCGCGGCGAAGAAAGAACGGCACTTCGACAAGCTCAGTGCGAACGGAGTGGGGGCATTCCCCCTCGCACCCCACCGTTCGTGCTGAGTAGCCGCTGAGCTTGTCGAAGCGGCGTATCGAAGCACCGGCTCGCTTGGGGCAGGTCCTTCGATACGGGTCTTCGCCTTCGCTCAGCCCCTACTCAGGACGAACGGGGGTATGGGATCCCTCGCCCCCTATTTCGCCCGCACCGCCTTCGGCGCATCCGCCGCGAACTGCTTCCCGAACGGGCTGTCGGCATACCAGCGCGGTGCCTGTGCCGCGTCGGCCAGGTCGCGCGCGATATTGTAGTTCACCCGCGCGAACTTGGCCCCCGCCGCCCAGTTGAACGGCAGCTTCAGGTCGTCGCTCGGCTTGTGATAATGCGTCGCCAGGAAGGTCTTGAACGCCGCCGCCCCGCCATTGGCGTGGCCGGTAACCAGGAATACCGAGGGCACCCCCTGCTGGACGAAGCTGAAATGGTCCGAGCGGGTGAACAGATTTTCCTCGGGCATCGGATCGGGCGACAATTTCACCCCGTCCTTCGCCGCCGCCGCGGCGACCAGCGGCCCCATCGTCGAATGTTCGGCCCCGAACGCGACGACGTCGGTGAAGTCGTACAGCAGGATCGGCATGTCGAGATTGACCACCGACACCACCTTCCCCGCACCCACCGGATGCTTGGCGAGATATTGCGACCCGAGCAGCCCGTCCTCCTCGGCGGTGACCGCGGCGAACATCACCGTGCGCTTGGGGCGGCTGCCCGATGCGGCGAAGGCGCGCGCGACCTCGATCATCGATGCGGTGCCCGCGGCATTGTCCATCGCGCCGTTGAAGACCTTGTCCTCGCCCTTGGCGTCGGGGCGCGTGCCGTTGTGGTCGAGATGCGCCATCAGCAGCACCACTTCGCCCGCGAGCGCCGGATCGGATCCGGGGATCACGCCGACGACATTGGGGCTGGTGAAGGCGCGGGTGCTGCTCGTCCCCTCGATCGCCACCGCCGGCTTGAGCGCGAAGCCCTTGAGCGCCCGGCCCTTGTCGGCGGCGGCGAGTATTTGCTTGTAGCTGCTCGGCGCGCCCGCGAAGAGCGCTTCGGCGGCGACCGGGCTCAGCAGCGCCGATACCGGGGTTAGTTCCTGCGGCTTGTCGCTCGGCTCCGCCAGCCGGGTGGCGGGGCCGCCGGCCTCGGCGACCACCACCTCCCACGGATATTGCTTCACCATCTCGCTGTCGAACAGCGTGATCACCGCTGCCGCACCGCGCGCCTTGGCTGCCTTGCCCTTGTCCTGGCCCAGCGCCGCGCGGACGTCGCTCGGCAGCGATTTGGGCGCGCCGTACAGCATCACCACGGTCTTGCCCGCCACGTCGAGCCCGGCATAATCGTCGATCCGGTTCTCGGGGCTGGCGATGCCATAGCCGACGAACACCGCCTCGCCGCTCGCCTTTTGCGCCCCCGGCGCGTTGGCGCGGACGATCGCCTGCGTCCCGTTGGCGTAGCGCGTGCCGCCGATCGTCACGAACGAGGTCGCGGGCTCGCCCAAGGCGCGCATTTCGAGCGGCACCTGCTGGTACCAGTTGTCGCCATTGGCGGGCTTGAGCCCCAGCGCTGCGAACTGCGTCGCGACATAGCGCGCGGCGATCTCGTGCCCGCGCGTCCCCGCGTCGCGGCCTTCGAGCAGGTCGTCGGCCAGGAACTCGACATGCGCGCGCACCCCCTCGGGGGTGATCGCCGGCGTCGGCGCGGTCTGCGCCTGGACCGCGGTAGAAAGCATCAAGATGGCAGCAAAAGTCAGGGTGCGCATGGAAAGCCGATCTCCGAACAGAATGCGCAGGGTCTAGCGCAAGCGTGGTTGGCCGCAAGACCGCCGCACCGGCCTGGGGCGCCTACCGCCTCCGGACGGGGCTTGCTCCGCGCGCGGCGATGCTTATCGTAACGCCTGAAACCATTCGGAAAGCCCGCTTATGCGCCTCGTCTCCCGCGTTCTTGCCAGTGTCGCCCTTACCGCGCTCGCCACCTCGGCGCTCGCCCAGACTGCCGCGCAAACCACCGCGCCGGCGCCCGCGCCGGTTTCCGAGCTGATCGCGCGGGTCGATATTCCGTATGAGGAATTCACCCTCCCCAACGGGCTTCGCGTGCTGGTCCACACCGATCGCAAGGCGCCGGTGGTCGGCGTGTCGGTGTGGTACGACGTCGGGTCGAAGCACGAGCCCAAGGGCAAGACCGGCTTCGCGCATCTGTTCGAGCATTTGATGTTCAACGGGTCGGAAAACGCCCCCGGCGACTATTTCGAACCGCTGCGCACGCTCGGCGCGACCGATCTCAACGGCACCACCAATTCGGATCGCACCAATTATTTCGAGACCGTCCCGACCGCCGGGCTCGAGCGCGTGCTGTTCTTAGAAAGCGATCGCATGGGCTATCTGCTCGGCGCGGTGACGCAGGAAAATCTCGATAACCAGCGCGGCGTCGTCCAGAACGAGAAGCGCCAGGGCGACAACCAGCCCTATGGCCTGTTCCGCTACAAGCTGACCGAGGGGCTGTTTCCCAAGGGGCATCCCTATCATCACTCGACGATCGGCTCGATGGCCGATCTCCAGGCCGCCAGCCTCGAGGATGTGAAGACCTGGTTCCGTAGCTATTACGGCCCGAACAACGCGATCGTCGCGCTGGCGGGCGATATCGACGTCCCCACCGCCAAGCGGCTGATGGCGAAATATTTCGGCGCGATCCCGCGCGGCCCCGAGAGCGTCGCGCCCCCCGCGCCGGTGCCGACGCTGCCCGCCCCGGTGCGCGAGACCATGCAGGATCGCGTCGCCACCACGCGAATCTATCGCCTGTGGGCAGTGCCGGGCCTGCGCGATCCCGAAACCGCGAACCTCGACGTCGCCGCGCGCGTGCTCGGCGGGCTTTCGAGCTCGCGGCTCGACAATATCCTGGTCCGCAAGGAGCGGCTGGCGGTCGGCGTCGCGGCGTTCAGCCAGGCGTTGACGCAGGTCGGCTTTTTCGGCGTCCAGATGGACGTCCGCCCCGGGGTCGATGTCGCGCAGGCCGAAGCGCGGCTCGATGCGGTGATCGCCGATTTCCTGCGCACCGGCCCCACCGCCGATGAGGTCCAGCGCGTCGCCACCACCGCGATCTCGGGCCGGCTCGCGGGGTTAGAGGCGGTCGGCGGCGGCGGCGGCAAGGCGGGCACGCTCGCCTCGGGCGCGCTGTTCGCCGACGATCCGCTCTATTTCAAGAAGCAGCTCGCGCTGCTGGCGGCGGCGACCCCCGCCGCGGTGAAGGCATCGGCCAATAAATGGCTGTCGCGCCCGGTCTATGCGCTCAAGATCGAGCCCGGCAAGCGCGAGGCGTATCAGGAGGCGACCCCCGCGACCGCCGGCGGCGCCAAGGTCGCCGCCGCAGCGCAGGCGACCACCGCCGCGCGCGCCGAAGCCGCGCCAACCCCCGCGGCGGCGCAAGGCCCCGCGAAGATCGACCGCGGCGCGCTGCCCGCGATCGGCGAAGTGCGCGACATCAGCTTCCCCAAGGTCGAGCGCACGCGCCTCTCGAACGGGATCGAATTGGTCTATGCGCGCCAGGCCGCGGCGCCGACGACGCAGGCGAGCATCAGCTTTGACGCGGGCATCGTCGCTGACCCCGCCGCCAAGCTGGGGATTGCGGGCTTCACGATGGCGGTCGTCGACGAAGGCACCACCACGCTCGATTCGATCGCGCTGGCCGAAGCGCAGGAGCGGCTGGGCGCGCGGATCGGTTCGGGCAACGATGCCGATCGCAGCGGGCTTAGCCTGTTCGTGCCCAGCCCCAACCTTGCCGCGGCGGTGGCATTGCTCGGCGATGTCGTGCGCAACCCCGCCTTCGGCGCGAGCGAGATCGAGCGGGTACGCGGCCAGCGGATGGCGCAGATCGCCGCCGAGCTCAACGATCCCGGCGCGATCGCGGCGCGCACGCTGCCGCCGCTGCTCTATGCCGAGGGTTCGTCGTATCGCAAGCTCGCGGCAGGCAGTGGCGACCTGAGCACGGTGAAGGCGGCGACGCGCGACGATCTGGTCGCCTTCCACCGCGCCTGGATCCGCCCCGACAAGGCCAAGATCTTCGTCGTCAGCGATCGCCCGCTCGCCGAAGTCCGGGCGGCGTTCGAAGCCGCGCTGGGCGACTGGCGCGCGCAGGGGCCGGCGGGCACCAAGGCGATCGAAAGCAAGCCTTTGGCTGGCGGCGAGCGGATCGTGCTGGTCGATCGCCCCGATTCGCCGCAGTCGATCATCGCCGGCGGGCAGCTGACCGATCTCGACCCCAAGGCCGAATTGCTGCCGGTGCTCACCGCCAACGAAGTGCTCGGATCGGGCTTCCTCAGCCGGATCAACATGGACCTGCGCGAGGCCAAGGGCTGGTCCTATGGCGCGCGCGGCGGCTATTCGCGCTTCGAAGGCGCGGTGCCCTATGTGATCAACGCCCCGGTCCAGGCCGACAAGACCGGCCCCGCGCTCGCCTCGCTGCGCGAGCAGGTGGCGGGCTTCCTGTCGACGCAGGGGGTCACCGATGTCGAGTTCCGCCGCACGATCGACGGCGAGACGCGCGAGCTCGCGGGCAATTTCGAAACCAGTGGCAAGGTGCTCAGCGCGATGGAAGGCAACGACCTCTTCGGTCGTCCCGACGATTATTATGACGGCATCGCGCAAAAATATCGCGCGCTCACCGCGGCCCAGCTTGACGCTGCGGCACGCGCGACGATCGACCCCAAGGGCTTCGTCTGGGTGGTCGTCGGTGACGCGAGCAAGGTGCGCAGCCAGCTTGACAGTCTCGGCCTGCCTGTCGAGGTGATATCGGCGGCACCGACGGGCGCACCCGTCGCGGCCCAGTGACTTTCGAACCGGCTTGGAGAGACGACATGGCGAATGTGGACGGAAACTGGGACGTGGTGGTCAAGTCGCCGATGGGCGACCAGAAGGCGACCTTGCTGGTGACCTCGGGTGGTGACAGCTTCACCGGCAATTTCGCCGGCGGGATGGGCACCTCGGACGTCACCGGCGCGGTCGATGGCGACACGCTGACGTGGAAGATGGACATCACCGTGCCGATGCCGATGACGCTCGACTGCGAAGCCACGGTCGAGGGTGAGGAACTCAACGGCAAGGTCACCGCCGGCGCCTTCGGCAGCTTCCCGCTGATCGGCAAGCGCGCCTAAACAAAAACCTCCCCCCTCCCTGAAAGGGAGGGGCCGGGGGTGGGTCGAGGCCTGGAGCTACGGACGCCTACCGCACTGGGCCCCCCGCACCACGACCACGCGACCCACCCCCAACCCCTCCCTTTCAGCGAGGGGCGTTTCTCATCCGCCGCCGCACCAGCCGCTCGCCCGCCAGCGCGACCAGCATCGTTAGCCCCGTCAGCGGAAACACCAGCCCCGCCGCCAGCATCAGCCCCACCAGCCCGCGCGCACGGTTCGCCGGCGCCGGCGGCGCGCCCAGCCCGCGCGACGGCCGCCGCTTCCACCACATCACCGGCGTGCTGATCACCAGCAGCAGGATCGCGATGCAGCCGCCCAGCATCACCAGCCGGTTGGGCTCGCCATATTGCCGGCCCTCATGCGCCGCGATCCCCCATTCGATCGCCTGCGCCCCCGCGCCGAACTGCGCATAGCGCGCGTCCTGCAGCACATGGCCGGTACCGGCATCGACATAGAGCGCGCGCGCGTCGCCTGCCTGCCGCGCTACCGGCGACACCAGATAGGGTGCGCCCGGCGCGGCGGGTAGCGACAGCGTCCAGGGTGCGCCGATCCCGCGCCGTGCGGCGATCGCCAGCACCCGATCGACCCCGACATCGCCGCTGCCGCTCGACGCCGGGACCGCTGCATGGTCGAGCGACCAGGGCAGCGGATGATGGTCGCTCGGCACCGGCGGCTGCGGGCGGCCCAGCTCCTGCGCCGCTACGATCCGCCCCAGCGCCTGCCCCCACACCCCGCTCCAAGGCATGCCGGTGAGCGCGAGGAACAGGATCAGCGCGCTCGCGACGATCCCGGTCGAGGCATGGAGGTCGCGCCAGAACAACCGGCCCTTGGGCGTACCGCGCAGCGCCAGCCCGGGGCTGCGCCCGCGCGGCCACCACAGATACACGCCGGTCGCCACCAGCAGGATCGTCCACCCCGCGACGATCTCGATCAGCGCGTTGCCGATCGGCCCGGTGATCGCCAGGCTGTGTAGCGACCGCACCGTCGCCATGATCCCGCCGAGGCTGGTGGTGCCCAGCACCCGCCCGCTCCCCGGATCGACGAAGGCGGTGCGGCGCTCGCCATCCTGCAGCACCGTCATCCGCCAGCTTTCGCCCGCCGCGGCGGGGCGCGCGATCTGCGTCACCTTCGCTCCGGTCTGTGCGCTCACGCGCGCCACCAATGTCGTGGCGGGCAGCGGCGTGGCGGGCGCAACCGCGACCCAGTCGGCATAGACCAGCCGCTCGATCTCGGCCTTGTACAGATACAGCCCGCCGGTGATCGCCAGCCAGCCCAGGAAGGGCAGCACCATCAACCCGGCATAGAAATGCCAGCGCCACACCGACCGATACAGCGAGGCGCGTCGATCAGAAGCGGACACGCGCGCCTCCATAGACTGCGCGGCGCTCGACCGGATAATAGATCACCGACGCCGGCGTCGCCGCCACCACCGCCGAGATATCGCCGATCGCCCTCTCGCCGGTCAGGTTGCGCGCGTCGAGGAACAGCGTCAGCCCGTCGCGCAGCGTCGTCTGCGCGCGCAGGCTCAGCAGCGTATAGGACGGCACTCGCATGGTGTTGGCATAATCGGCGAACGCCCCGCGCGGGACCCATTCGACCACCGGCGCGATGCTGGCACGCTCGGTGCCCAGCGTCAGTTCGGCGCGGTACAGATGCTCGGGCACCACCGGCAGCCGGTTCTCGCCGAACTGCGCGTCGCCGCGAAAGCTGAAGTCGCTATATTGGTACACCTGCCGCAGCCGCAGCCAGCGCGCGAGATCGAGGTCGATACCCGCCTCGATCCCCTGGTGGCGGGTGCGATCGGCGTTGAAGGTGGCGGCGGGAATGTCGGGCGCCTGGTTGAACTGCAACAGCTCGCCGCGAATGTCGGCGCGGTAGAAGGTGACGTCCCATTTGGCGATGCCCGCGCTGTCGCGCGTTCCTGCCTCGAAGGTCCAGGCGCGCTGGAGGTCGAGATCGACGAAGCCGGGAGCGATTACGCCGCCGCTGGCGAACGGCGTCTGATTTAGGTCGCTAAAGCCCGGCAGCTCGATCGACCGGCTGGCATTGGCGAAGAACTGGATGCTGGCGTTGGGCTCGTACAACAGCCCCAGCTTGGGCGAAAAGGCATCGAAGCTCGCCTCGCCACTACGCGCGCCGTTCAGGAAATTGGTCACCTCGCGGCGGCCATGCGAATGCACCCCGCCCGCGATCAGCGACAGCGCTGGCAGCGGCTGGACGCGCAGCTCGCCATAGCTGTCGATCGTCTGCGCTTGCTGGCGTGATCGCGCGGTCAATGCCCCGCGCTTGCCGCCGATATTGATATATTGGCGCGCATTCACCGATCCCAGCCGGGCGGTGCTGCCGATCGCCAGATCGAGTGGCATCCCGCCAATCTCGCTCGCCAGATCGAAACGGACGAACGCGCCATAATCAAAGGATTTCTGGTCGAGCACCTGAAAAATCGGGTGATAAAGCTGCTTGGCATTGGCGAACACGCCGCCCGACAAGGTGCCGCGCCCCAGATCAATGGTGGTGCGGTTCTGTAACCGGATCGAATTCACGTCGCGTGCCTGATCGCCCAGGATCAGCACCGGCAGCGCCTGACCCGGATCGGTGAGGGCCTGTGTGCGATTGAGCGTGCCGGGCAAATCCTGGTCGATGTCGCTGATCGTGCCGTAAAAGCGCGTCTCGATCGTATCGGTCAGCCGGATGCCGACATTGGCGTTCAGCCGGGTCGATCGGCGCGTGGCATGCTCGCGGTCGCCGTCCGAGCTGTCCTGCGTCAGCGCCAGATAGGCATCGCCGCGCGCGGTCGCAAAGCCCGCCGCGACCTTGCCGCGCAGCGTGTCGAAGCTGCCGCCGTCGATCCTGGCCTCGATCCCCGGCGCGCTCCGCCCGGTCGGGGTGATCGCATCGATCGCGCCGCCCAGCGTCGATCCGCCTAGCCGAAGCGCATTGCCGCCGCGCAGCACGTCGATCCGCTCGAACACCTGCGGGTCGAGCTCCTGGAAATCGCCGCTATTGTCGGCCAGATTGAGCGGCACGCCATCCTGGAACAGCATCAGCCCGCGAATGTGAAATCCCCGGCTGATCCCCGATCCACGCACCGACAGCCGGATTTCCTGGCCATAGCGCGGCTGGGCATAGACGCCCGGCGAAAAGGCGAGCGCATCGCGCAGCGACACCGCCAGCGTGTTTTCGAACGCCTCGGCGGCAACGACATCGACCCCGCCGGGGGTGCGCTGAAGCGCGGCTTCGGCTTCGTCGGCCAGTCGCTGGCCGGTAACGACGATCGTGTCGCGATTCTGGTCCTCGCGGTCATCGGCATGAGCCGGGAAGGCGGCGAGCAGCAGCAAGGGCGCGCCGATCGGCGCGCAGCAACGGCTAGACATGGGAATTTACCTGGAAAAGCGGCGCGCTCGTGTCGCGCGGATCAGATGCCGCCGGGCGTGCCGGCGGCGCTTCGCTGGTTCAGGTGGGGGCGGGGGGACCGCGCAAGGGCGGCCGCAGATACGGCGCGGCGCGCGGCAGCACGATCCGGCTTCGCGACAGCCCCAGCGCCAGCACGAACAGGATCGCGCCCAGCAGCAGCACCGGATCGGTCGCCGCGAGCATCGCGCCGGGGACGCCGGCAAAGGCGCAGGGCATCGCATCGTCGCCGCGATCGGCTTCGTCATGCCCCTGTTCCATCGGGATCGTGATCGTCATTGGCCCGCTGCCGTTGCACACCGCGACGGTGATCGTCGTGCCCGACACATTGGTCATGTAGCCGGCGGGCACCAGCATCTTCATCGCCAGCACCGCTGCAAGCAGCAATGCGGCAAGTGCGCGGTGGCGCGAAACGAGGCGGCGGAGGGGGTGCACGCGCGGGGCCTTAGCCGCGGGTTCGGCGCTTGTCATCAACACGCGACCGATTGCCCGCGGGATGGCCGGGCGATAGGGCCACGTCATGGCAAAAGCTGACCGACTGGCGCGTCTCGACGCGCGGCGCCTCGAGCTCGAGGCGGAATATACCGCGGCGTTGATCGCGGCGCTGCGCACCACCGCGGCGGGCAAATGGGGGCTGTTCGACCATCAAGGCGACCGCCATGCGCGCGCAGCCACCGCGCCGGTGGTCGAGGATCTCACCGACCTTGCCGACGCGATCGACTCGGCGCGCGATCAGCTCGGGCTGGAGCCGTTCGACCTGCACCGCGAATTCCTCGCCTCGCGCGGGCCGGTCGCATCGCAGGCGGTGGGCGAACCCAAACAGGCGCAGGCATGGCTGGCGCGGCTGACCGACGCGAAGCCCTAGGCTCGCGCGCTCACCGACAGAAATTGCGCCCCGCCATGTCGAAGTGGAAGTGGTTCGCGTGCGCGGCATTATAGTCGGGGCCGAGCACCGTGGTGAAACGCTTGCACGCCGATTGGTGGATCGTGCGCAGGAACCGCTGCTCGGGATCGTCGCCGGTGTCCCAGCCTTCGAGCACGCTCACCCGCCGCCCGTCGGCGAGCACGAACACCGCGACGTCGACCGCGTTGGCGCGGCCATGTTCGGACAATCGCGCGCTCCCCGCGATCGGCCGGCAGGCGAAGGTACCATAGCTTTCGATCCGCACGACATCGCTGTCGAGGATCTGGCGCGCCGCCGGCGCGACCGCATAGCGCACCCAGTTCGAGAAATTGCGCGCCAGCGGGCAGCGCATCGATTTGAGCCCCGCCACCGGCACCCCGATGTCGAGCAGCTGCACCGCGCCGACCACCATGCACCCGCCGCCGAAATCCTGGTTGGGCAGGGTGCGATATTCGACGCGGTCGCGATTGAGATCGGCCTGGCACTGCAGTGCCTCGGCGCTCGGCCGCGTGGGCAATACCGCCGGCGCACTGGCACGCGCGCGCGGCGGCGCGCTGCGACGATCGGCGCGATCGCCGCCGCCACCGAAGACGCAGCCGGCGAGCGCAGCGGGCAGCGTCGCGGCAAGAAGCAGGGTACGGATACGCATGGCGACGATGCTAACGCGGCGTAGTTAACCTATGGCTAACGAATAGCGACGACCCGGCGCGACCGCGGGGCGGATGATCGCAGCCAATGGCGGGTCCGATCAGGAACCCGGGCGCCACGGGCACCGGCCCGGCGCTAGTTGGTGGAACCTGGTGCTGCTGGGGAGGATTGAACTCCCGACCTCGTCATTACCAATGACGCGCTCTACCACTGAGCTACAGCAGCCATTCCCCGCGGCCTTGCGGGCGGGGAGGGGCCTATGTGCAGGCGAGCGGGTCATTGTCAAGCGCGGCGTGCCCGGCGTACAGCAACGCCCATGGGTACCGACGACGAGAAGAAGGCGCGGCTGGCGCAGGCGCTGCGCGACAATCTGCGGCGGCGCAAGGCGCAGGCGCGCGGCGCGGAGCCCGCCGCTGTGCCGTCCGCCCCGCCGCGCGAGCCTACCGACTAATTCACCCCAAGGGCGCGCATTTCGCCGCCAGCCACGCGCGATCCTTGCCCTCCAATGTCGGGCCGACCTTCGCCAGCACCTCGGCATGATAGCTGTCGATCCATTCGCGCTCGGCGGGCGACAGCAAGGCGGGCTCGATCAGCTCGCGCTCGATCGGCACGAAGGTGAGCGTGCGGAACCCCAGCATCGCGCGATCGGCATCGGGCACCTCGCGCTGCTCGGTCAGGATCAGATTCTCGATTCGGATGCCGTATTCACCGGCCTTGTAATAGCCCGGCTCGTTCGACAGCAGCATGCCCGCCAGCAACGGCTCGGCCGGCCCGCCGCCGGGATAATTCGGCGCGGCGATCCGCTGCGGCCCCTCATGCACCGCAAGATACGCGCCGACGCCGTGGCCGGTGCCATGCGAGAAATCGAGCCCTGCTTCCCATAATGGCCGCCGCGCGAACGAATCGAGCTGGCCGCCGACGGTGCCTTCGGGGAAGATCGCGGTGGCGATGGCGATATGCCCGCGTAGCACGCGGGTGAAGCGGTCGCGCATCTCGGGCGTCGGCGCGCCCACCGGCACGACGCGGGTGATGTCGGTGGTGCCGTCGAGATATTGGCCACCCGAATCGATCAGATATAATTGCCCCGGCAGGATCGGCGCGTTCGATTCTTCGGTGACGTGATAATGCGGGATCGCGCCATGTGCGCCGGTCGCCGAGATGCTGTTGAACGACAGGTCCATCAATTTACCCGTGGCTTCGCGGTATTCGCGAAGCTTCGCCGCCGCCGACAATTCGGTCTGGCCGCCCTTGGGTGCCTCGGCCTCTATCCAGCGCAGGAAGCGCACCATCGCACCGGCATCGCGCAATTGCGCCGCCTCATGGCCTGCGACTTCCGCCGCGTTCTTGCAGGCCTTGGCAAGCAGCACCGGGTCGCGCATCGCGATCACCTTGGCACCGCCCGCCGCGAGCGCATCGAAGATCGCCGCGACCGACCCCGCCGGATCGGCAACCACGCGCTTGCCCGCAAACCCCGCCAGCGCGGCGGCAAAGTCGCTGCGCTCGTGCAGCCGCACCGCGTTGCCGAGGTGGCGGCGGACGTCGTCGGTCAACTTGTCCGACGCGACGAACAGGTCGGCGGTCGCATCGGCATGAACGATCGCATAGGCCAGCGCCACGGGCGTATTGTCGACGTCGCCGCCGCGAATGTTGAAGGTCCACGCGATCGAATCGAGCGCCGAGAGCACCACCGCATCGGCCCCGCGCGCCTCGAGCCAGCCGGCGATCTCGCCACGCTTGTCGGCCGAGGAGCGTCCCGCCAGCGCATCGGCATAGGGCGTAAGCTTGGCGTCCGAGGGCGCGGGCTGCTCGGCCCACACCCGGTCGATCGGATTGGCCTCGACCGGCACCAGCGCCGCGCCGCGCGCCGCGAGCGCCTTGGACGCTTCGGCCACCCAGGCGCTGGTGTGCAGCCACGGATCATAGCCGATCCGCGCGCCGCCGCTCGCATGCTCGGCGAGCCAGCCCGCGACGCTCTCCTGCGGCACCGGCACATAGTGCCAATGCTCGCCCGAAACCTGCTCGCGCACCTGAATCGTATAGCGCCCATCGGTAAAGATCGCGGCTTCCTGCGGCAACACCACCGCGGTCCCCGCCGACCCCTCGAACCCCGTCAGCCAGGCGAGCCGCTGCGCATAGGCGCCGACATATTCGGACAGATGCTCGTCGGTCAGCGGCACGACGAACCCGTCGAGCGCATCGGTGGCAAGTTGCGCACGCAGCGCGGCAAGGCGGTGGGGATAGCTGGACATGGGGTTTCTTCTTTTTAGCCCTCTCCCGCCTGCGGGAGAGGGTTGGGTGAGGGTCCGTCAACGGGCACGTCGGCTTCGAGATGCGATAACAGCGTAACCAGAACCCCCTCGATATTCCCGATCACGTCGTTGTTCCAGAACCGGATGATTTCGTAGCCGCATCCGCGAAGATAGGCAGTGCGCGTTGCATCGGCGGCATCGCCATGCTGCCCGCCATCGAGTTCGACGATCAGGTGCCGTTCGGCGCAGACGAAATCGGCGATATATGGTCCGATCGTCACCTGCCGCCTGAACTTGAACCCGCCGAGCTGCCGGTTGCGCACCGCGTTCCAGAAACGCTTCTCGGCATCGGTGGCGTTCAGCCGCAGCGTCCGCGCGTGCGGATTGGTGGGGCGGATCGCGGGCATCGGCGCAGCATACCGCACGACAGACCCTCACCCAACCCTCTCCCGCAAGCGGGAGAGGGCTCTGTCGCTCGCTCCGCCTCGCGCACCCTTCTTCTTCCTAAGCCCTCTCCCGCTTGCGGGAGAGGGTTGGGTGAGGGCCTTTCTTCTTCTCCCCCGCCCGCGCTATGGCCGCTTGCATGACCGAACTCCCCACGCCGCCTATCGCCCCGCAGCGCCCGCACAGCTTCACCGCCCACGGCCACACCATCGACGACGGCTTCGCCTGGCTCAAAGACCCCGGCTATCCGCAAGTCACCGACAAGGACGTCCTCGCCTATCTCGAGGCTGAGAACGCCTATCACGACGCGGTGATGGCCCCCCTCAAGCCGCTCGCCGACACGCTGTTCGCCGAGATGCGCGCGCGCATCAAGGAAGACGAATCGACCGTGCCGCAAAAGGACGGCGACTGGCTCTATTGGACCGATCATGAGGAAGGCGGCGAATATCGGCGCTGGTGGCGCAAGCCTGTCGCGGGCGGCGAGCCGCACCTGTTCCTCGACGAACCCGCGCTGGCGGCGGGCAAGGAATATTTCCGTCTCGGTGCGCTGTCGATCAGCCCCGATGCGCGGCTGATGGCCTATGCGATCGACGACAACGGCTCCGAACGCTTCGTCGCGCGGGTGCAGGATCTCACCACCGGCGAGCATCTGCCCGACGTGATCGAGGGGACGCTGGGCGAGCTGATCTGGACCGCCGACTCCTCGGCCTTCCTCTACACGCCGGCGAACGACCAGTGGCGCACCGACCGCGTGATGCTCCACCGGCTGGGCGAGGCCGAAGACACGATGCTGTTCCACGAAGCCGATGAAGGCTTTCGCGTCGGCGTTGGCGAGACCCAGTCGCGCCGCTTCATCGTCATCGCCACCGGCGATCATGTGACCAGCGAAGTCTATCTGCTCCCCGCCACCGATCCCACCGCGCCGCTGCTGCTGGTCGCGCCGCGCCAGGTCGGCCGCGAATATGATGTCGACGAGCATGACGGCACGCTGTTCATCCACACCAACGATACCGATCCCAATTTCCGGCTGGTCACCGCCACGCTCGAGGCACCCGCCGAATGGACCGAACGGATCGCGCCCAGCCGCGATTTCTATATGACCGGCATCGAATGTTTCGCGGGTTTCTTCGTGGTCGAGGGGCGCGAGGACGGGCTCGATGTGATCGAGATCCACCGCTACGACGGCAGCGAACCGACGCGGATCCCCTTTCCCGAGGCAAGCTATGTCGCGGGCGTCGGCGACAATCCCGAATATGACGTGCAGGTGCTTCGCCTGGGCTATGAATCGATGGTCACGCCGGGGACGGTGTATGATTACGACATCGCCAGCGGCAGCCTGACCACGCTCAAGGTTCAGGAAATCCCCAGCGGCTATGATCCCGCGAAATACGCCACCGAACGCCTCAAGATCACCGCGCGCGACGGGACGCAGGTGCCGTGCTCGATCGTCTATCCCGCCGATTTCCCGCGCGACGGCAGCGGCAAGCTCTATCTCTATGCCTATGGTGCCTATGGCTATGCCGTGCCGCCGGGCTTTTCGACCAGCCGGATGTCGTTCCTCGATCGCGGGGTCGCCTTCGCCATCGCGCATATCCGCGGCGGCGATGACCTGGGCCAGCAATGGTATCTCGACGGCAAGCTCGAAAAGCGCGCCAACACCTTCAACGACTTCGTCGATGTCGCCAAGGGGCTGATCGATCTGGGCTTCACGTCGCCTGGCAATATCGCGATCGCCGGGCGTTCGGCGGGGGGCGAGCTGATGGGCGCGGTCGCCAATTCGGACCCCGATCTGTGGGGCGTGGTCGTCGCCGACGTGCCGTTCGTCGACGTGCTCAACACGATGATGGACGCCAGCCTGCCGCTCACGCCGGGCGAATGGCCCGAATGGGGCAATCCGATCGAGGACAAGGCAGCGTTCGAGCTGATCCGCAGCTATTCGCCTTACGACAATATCCGCCCCCAAGCCTATCCGCCGATGTGGATCGGCGGCGGCCTCAACGATCCGCGCGTGACCTATTGGGAGCCCGCCAAATTCGCCGCGAAGCTGCGCGCGACCAAGACCGACGACAACGTGCTGGTGCTCAAGACCAATATGGGCGCGGGCCATGGCGGCAAATCGGGCCGCTGGGAGAGCTTGCGCGAGGCGGCGGAGGAGAATGCCTTCGTGCTGTGGCAGCTGGGGGTGGAGGAGGCGGCGTGACGCAAAGATCGTCCGCTCTCCTTCGTCATGCCGGACTTGATCCGGCATCCATGCGATTGCTTCGTCACCGGGGTTTCGCTTGTGGTTGATGCCGCGCCTGGACCCCGGATCCAGTCCGGGGTGACGAAGGAACCGGGGCCAACCGCCAGCATGAAGCGGATAGTGGCCCGCTACCCTGGCCTCATCCTCCTGCTCACCGGCGCGATCGCCGCGACCGGCTTCGCGCCGCTCGACCTCTTCCCGCTGACGCTGCTCGGTCTCGCGATCCTGCTCTGGCTGGTCCACGAGGCGCGCACGATCCGCGCGGCGCTGTGGCGCGGCTGGATGTTCGGCGTCGGCCATTTCGCGGTCAACGGCAACTGGATCCAGCACGCCTTTGATTTCCAGGACAAGATGCCGCCGCAGCTCGGCTATATCGCGGTGGTCGTGCTCGCGCTGTACCTTGCCATCTATCCGATGATGGCGGCGGGGGTCGCCTGGCGGCTGGCATCGCCGCGCGCGGTGGGCGATGCCGCTACCCCGCCGGGGGGCAGCTATGTGCTGGTGTTCGGCGCGGCGTGGATCGCCACCGAATGGCTGCGCGCGACGATGTTCACCGGCTATGCCTGGAACCCGATCGGCGTCGTGTGGCTGCCCTTGCTCGGCATCGCGCAGATCGCCGCGCTGATCGGCACCTATGCGCTGTCGGGGGTCACCGTCGTGCTTGCGGGCGCGTTGGTGTTGCTTGGCGGTCGCCGCTGGCGGATGCCCGCCGCCACCGTCGCGGCGATCGCTATCGCCGCATTGGTCGCGTGGCAGGAGCCGCCCCCCGCGCCCGACGGCCCCGCCGCGCCGCGCGTCCGCGTCGTCCAGCCCAATATCGGCCAGGAGCGGATGGGCGACGGCGATTTCGAGCCCAAGCTGCTCGCGGCGATGATCGCGCAATCGGGCCAGCCACAATCCTATCCGCGGCTGGTCGTCTGGCCCGAGGGCGCGGTGAACTATTTCCTCGAGGACGGCTATCCGCGCGACTGGTATTGGAAGGGGCAACCCGCCGACACCCGCGCCGCGATCGCCTCGGTGCTCGGCCCGCGCGACATGGCGCTGGTCGGCTCGACCGCGCTCGAATTCGATTCCCGCGGCGAGCTCGCCAATATCGGCAACACCATCTACGCGGTCGGCCCCGACGGGTCGCTCGGCCCCAAGCGCTACGACAAGGCGCATCTGGTGCCGTATGGCGAATATCTGCCGCTGCGCGATCTGCTCGCGCCGCTCGGCATCGCGCGGCTGGTGCAGGGCGAGATCGATTATCTGCCCGGGCCGGGGCCGCGCAGCCTCGCGGTGCCGGGCTTCGGCAAGGTCGGGATGCAGATCTGCTACGAGATCATCTTCTCGGGGCAGGTCGTCGATCGCGCCAACCGCCCCGACATCCTGTTCAACCCCTCGAACGATTCGTGGTTCGGGCGCTGGGGGCCGCCACAGCATCTGGCGCAGGCGCGGATGCGCGCGGTCGAGGAGGGGCTGCCGATCCTGCGCTCGACCCCCACCGGCATCTCGGCGGTGATCGACGCGCAGGGCCGGCTGCTCGCCAGCGTCCCGCACCAGACCGCGGGCGCCGCCGAAGTCCCGCTGCCGCGCCCGCTGCCACCCACGCTCTTTTCGCGCGTCGGCAACGCGATGGCGCTGCTGGTTGCCGCGCTGCTGCTGCTGCTCGCGATTGCCATCCGGCGGCGGGAGCGATAAGGACTCATATAACGATAGCTTTATATCTTGAAGTCCGGCTCTTTGGGCCGGGTCAGACGATCGAGGAACCCTATGCGCGCCAATTATCTCTTCACGTCAGAATCGGTTTCCGAAGGCCATCCCGACAAGGTCGCCGACCAGATTTCGGACGCGATCGTCGATCTGTTTCTATCGAAGGATCCCGAGGCGCGGATCGCGTGCGAGACGTTGACGACCACCCAGCTCGTCGTGCTGGCGGGCGAGATCCGCTGCAAGGGCGTGTATGAGGACGGCCAATGGGCCGATGGTGCGCTCGAGGAGATCGAACGCACGGTGCGCAACACCGTCAAGGAAATCGGCTACGAGCAGGACGGCTTCCACTGGGAAACGCTTCGCTTCGAGAACAACCTGCACGGCCAGTCGGCGCACATCGCGCAGGGCGTCGATGCCAGCGGCAACAAGGACGAGGGCGCGGGCGACCAGGGGATCATGTTCGGCTATGCCGCCAACGACACCCCCGATCTGATGCCCGCGACGCTGTATTACAGCCACAAGATCCTCGAGCAGATGGCCGCGGATCGCCATTCGAAGAAGGCGCCCTTCCTCGAGCCCGACGCCAAGAGCCAGGTGACGTTGCGCTACGAGGGCAGCACCCCCGTCGCATGCACCGCGATCGTGGTGTCGACCCAGCACGCGCCGGGCTATGACACCGGCGCCAAGGAAGCCGAGCTCCACGCCTATGTGAAGTCGGTGATCGCCGAGGTGATCCCCGCCGAATTGCTGTCGGACGAGACCGTCTATCACATCAACCCCACCGGCAGCTTCGAGATCGGCGGCCCCGACGGCGATGCTGGCCTGACCGGGCGCAAGATCATCGTCGACACCTATGGCGGCGCCAGCCCGCATGGCGGCGGCGCGTTCAGCGGCAAGGATCCGACCAAGGTCGATCGCTCGGCGGCGTACATCACCCGCTATCTCGCCAAGAACATCGTCGCCGCGGGCCTCGCGCAGCGCTGCACCATCCAGCTCGCCTATGCGATCGGCGTCGCCAAGCCGCTGTCGCTCTATGTCGACACCCACGGCACCGGCACCGTCGGCGACGACGTGCTCGAAGCGGCGATCGGCCGGATCGAGGCGCTCGGCGGCCTCACCCCGCGCGGCATCCGCACGCATCTGGGGCTCAACAAGCCGATCTATCGCAAGACCGCGGCCTATGGCCATTTCGGTCGCAAGGCCGAGGGCGATTTCTTCAGCTGGGAGCGCACCGACCTGATCGACGCGCTGAAGGCGCAACTGGCCTAATCGCCTCCCACCGCTGAACACAAATGGCCGGCATCGCCCCCAGGGCGGTGCCGGCTATTTGCGTTTCAGGCCGGCGCCAGCGCCCCCGCGGGCAGCACCAGCCGCACCGCCAGCCCACCTTCGTGCCAGGTCCGCTCGAGCGTGCCCCCTAGCTGGCGGATCGCGCTGCTCTCGATCAGCTTCGATCCGAACCCCGCGGGGCGATCGCCCGGATGGATTGGCGGCCCGCCCTGTTCGCGCCACAGCAGTTCGAACCCGCCATCGTCGGCGGCGATGCAGTCGAGCGTCACCCAGCCGTTAGTGCCCGACAGCGCGCCATATTTGGCGGCGTTGGTGGCCAGCTCATGGTAGAGCAGCGACAGCGGCGTGGTCGCGCGATCGTCGATCTGCGGATTGGCGCCCGCCACCCGCACCCGCGATACCTCGCCCGCGCGATACGGATCGAACAGCGTCCCCAATAGCCCGTGCAGCGTCACCGGCTTGCCGCTGCCATCGGCGGCGCGCGGTCGCACGAAATCATGCGCGCGCCCCAGCGCGGCGACCCGGTCGATCAGGCTGGTCGGCAGCGCCGCGGCATCGTCGGCCCCGCGCGATGCCGCATGGATCAGCCCCGACACCACCGCGAAGATGTTCTTGATACGGTGGCTCAGCTCGTTCGAGATCAGCTCGCGCTCCTCGATCGCCAGCCGATAGCCATGCGTATCGGTCGCGGTACCGAACCAGTGCGTCACCACGCCGCGATCGTCGCGGAACGGCACCGACCGGATCATCGCCCAGCGCGGTTCGCCCGCGGGGTTGAGGATGCGCAGCTCGCATTCGAATGCCTCGCCGCTCGCCTTGGCGGTGCGCCAGCGCTCGGTGATCAACGCATGATCGTCGGGATGGATCACGCGCAGGAACGCTTCGGCGCTGTCGAGCCCGATCGCGACCCCGGTCGCCTCGACCCAGCGCTGGTTGATCCACAGCGGCACGCCATCGGGGTCGGCTGCCCACACCAGGTGCGGCAGCGCATCGGCGAGCGAACGCAGCCGCATTTCGCTGTCGCGCAGTGCCTTGTTCTCGCGCCGCGCATGCAGGATCGCTGCGACGCTGGCAGCCAAGGTCGTCAGCCCCTGCGCCTGGAGTGGCGTCAGTCCGTCGCGCGGCTCGGTATCGAGCACGCACAGCGCCCCCAGCGGAAACCCCTCGGCGCTCAGCAACGGCGCGCCGGCATAGAAGCGGACATGCAGGTCGCCGGTCACCACCGGATTGTCGGCAAAGCGCGGATCGAGCGTCGCGTCGCGCACGATCATGATCCCCGGCGATTCGATCGCATGCGCACAGAAGGACGCCGATCGCGGCAGCGCATCGACGTCGGTGCCGACGCGGCTCAAATGCCGCTGGCGCTCGGCATCGAGCAAGGTCACCAGCGCCACCGGCGCACCGATCAGCGCCGCGGCGAACGCGGTAATCGCATCGAACCGCTCGTCGCCATCGAAGCGATGCAAGTCATGCGCGGCGATCGTCGCCTGACGGATCGCTTCATCGACAAAAGGCGCGGTGCCGTGCAAGACGTCCCCCAATCACAAACCCGAACGCCGTAGCGGCGATCCGATCGGTTCTTACCGCACCGCACCGCAATAGGCGAATTATCAGGCGTCGCGGCTTCAGGCGGCGCGGGGAACGATCCGGTCGATGTCGGCGCCGTCGCGGCGGCGCACTTCCTCGAGGTCATAGCGGTTCTGCAACCGCAGGAAGAACCCCTCGGACATCTGCAGATAGCGCGTAAGCCGCGCGTCGATCGCGGCATCGACCGCGCCTCCGTCCCGCCAGCGAAAGCTGATCCGCCACTGGTCGTTGATCCGGATGCTTCGCGCAAGCTTGCGAGCATTATCGCTCGCAGGTCAACGCCGCCCCTGGCCCGGCAACCCCGCCTTGGTCTTCGCCTGCTTCCCATAGCGCGTCTTGCGAGTCCCCGGCTTGCCCTCGTTCGATCGGCCCATCACCGGCGCCTTCTTCTGGTGATCGGGCAGCCCCAGCTCCTCGGCCTCGAGGCTGCGGATTTCGTCGCGCAGCCGGCCCGCGGTTTCGAACTCGAGGTCCGACGCCGCCTTGCGCATCTGTTTTTCGAGGTCCTCGATATAGGCGCGCAGATTATGCCCCACCATGTGCGGGCGGTCCTCGTCGATCTCGATCAGCACGCCGTCCTTCGATGCGACATGCGCGATGATGTCGCCGATGTTGCGCTTGATCGTCGTCGGGGTGATGCCGTGCGCGGTGTTGTACAGCACCTGCTTCTCGCGCCGCCGATCGGTTTCGTTGAGCGCGCGCTCCATGCTGCCGGTGACCCGGTCGGCATAGAGGATCACCCGCCCGTCGACGTTGCGCGCCGCGCGCCCGATCGTCTGGATCAGCGACGTTTCGCTGCGCAGGAATCCTTCCTTGTCGGCATCGAGGATCGCCACCAACCCGCATTCGGGGATGTCCAATCCCTCGCGCAGCAGGTTGATCCCCACCAGCACATCATACACCCCCAGCCGCAAATCGCGGATCAGCTCGATCCGCTCGAGCGTCTCGACGTCCGAATGCATGTAGCGGACCTTGAGCCCCGCCTCGTGCATATATTCGGTCAGATCCTCGGCCATCCGCTTGGTCAGCACCGTCACCAGCGTGCGATATCCCGCCTCGGTCGTCTTCTTGGCCTCGACGATCAGGTCCTGCACCTGCTCCTCGACCGGCTTGATCTCGACCGGCGGGTCGATGAGGCCGGTGGGGCGGATGACCTGTTCGACGAAGACGCCGCCGGTCTGCTCCATCTCCCACCCGCCCGGCGTCGCCGACACGCACACCGTCTGCGGCCGCATCGCGTCCCATTCGTTGAAGCGCAGCGGGCGGTTGTCGATGCACGATGGCAAGCGGAAGCCATATTCGGCGAGCGTGATCTTGCGCCGGTGATCGCCGCGCGCCATCGCGTTGATCTGGCCGATCGTCTGGTGGCTCTCGTCGACGAACAGCAGCGCGTTCTCGGGCAGATATTCGAACAGCGTCGGCGGCGGCTCGCCGGGCATCCGCCCGGTCAGGAAGCGCGAATAATTCTCGATCCCCGCGCACGACCCCGTCGCCGCGATCATCTCGAGGTCGAAATGCGTCCGCTGCTCGAGCCGCTGCGCCTCGAGCAGCCGCCCCTCGGCATGCAGTTCCTTCAGCCGCTCTTCGAGCTCGTGCTTGATCGCGAAGGTGGCCTGTTTCAGCGTCGGCCCCGGCGTCACATAATGGCTGTTGGCATAGATGCGGATCGAATTGAGGCTCGCCACCTTCGCCCCGGTCAAGGGATCGAACTCGACGATCTCCTCGATATCGTCGCCGAAGAAGCTGATCCGCCACGCGGTGTCGTCATAATGCGACGGGAACACCTCCAGGCTGTCGCCGCGCACGCGAAACGCCCCGCGCGAAAACGCCGCGTCGTTGCGCTTATATTGCAGCGCCACCAGCTTGCGGATGATCTCGCGCTGGTCGACGACCTGGCCCTTCTTCAAATCGAAGATCATCGCCGAATAGGTCTCGACCGATCCGATGCCATAGATGCACGACACCGACGCGACGATCAGCACGTCGTCGCGTTCGAGCAACGACCGCGTGGCCGAATGGCGCATCCGGTCGATCGCCTCGTTGGTCGAGCTTTCCTTCTCGATATAGGTGTCCGACCGCGGCACATAGGCCTCGGGCTGATAATAGTCGTAATAGCTGACGAAATATTCGACCGCGTTCTCGGGGAAGAACGACTTGAACTCGCCATAGAGCTGCGCGGCCAGGATCTTGTTCGGCGCCAGGATCAGCGCCGGGCGCTGCAATTCCTCGATCATCTTGGCCATGGTGAAGGTCTTGCCCGAACCCGTGACCCCCAGCAGCACCTGATCGCGCTCGTTCGCCCGATTGGCCGCGACCAATTCGGCGATCGCCGCGGGCTGGTCGCCCGCCGGCTCATATTCGCTGACCAGCTTGAAGGGCCGCCCCCCTTCCGCCTTGGGCGGGCGCGCGGGACGATGGGGGACGAAGCTCTGCCCGGTATCGGGTTCGGCCAAATTGGTACGGATCTGGATCGCCATATGTTCCGATATATGAGGGCGATGGCGGGCAAGGACAATGGAGGGGCGGGGTTGTTGCGCCCTGCGTGAAGCGGTGGTTATTCGCGGCCCAATGCCAACGAGCATAGTGCCGCCAAGCGAAGCGCGCCGCGGCGAGTGCCGGCCCACCGCCTATCGGTCCCGCCCCGATGATCGCCCCTGCCGAAGCCAGCGACCGCGCCTCAGGTCCATCCGGCCAATACCCCTTTTCCGATCGGACGCTTTGGCGTTAAGGAGGCAGGCGCTACCCTTTCCGCTTTGGCGATAGATCACGTGCTTCGGGGAATAGTGGACGCCGAGCCATCTATGGCGGGTGATGGCAAGACAGGGTGTAAGTGAATGGGAAGACTGCGAATATGCTGCCTGATCACTGCCCTTTTGACTCTAGGCCTGCTGTTTGTTTTGCGCGCGAATGGCGTTTCGAACGGCGCTTTAGCACCATCGTTTCTGGGAGCAGTCGCGCTTGCTGCCGTAGCTCCCTTTAAAGCGTACGATCTAAAAGGGCGGATGCGGGTGTTCCTCGCATGCGCGATCTACACGATCTTGGCACTTTTTTCGTCGGCAGTTGTCTTGTCGGCATACCCCATGTTTGAAGCTGCCTTCGTGTTGGTGGGGCCGGCCCTGGGCCTGGGCCTGACGATCTGGGCCTATAACACGCGAAAGCGGAAGCGTAATTCGCGATTTGCAGGCTACTTATCCGATTGATCTAGCATGCGACCTTGGCCAGCACAGTCTCTATATCGCTGCCAAGCAGTTCAGCCGTATTCTAAGCGACATCTTGCTCGCGGTGGTCGCTCGCGCGAATGACCTCTATCTCGCGATCATCTATTCGGATGGCGGTCAATACGCCCGTTTCATATGCCCCGGTGTCGATGCCGATACGATGACCGAGAATTTCTGGCCGATTGCCGATCCAGGTGTGGCCATGAACGATCACCGACCGCGAGGGCCGCGGATGGTCCAAGAAATCATCCCTTATCCATAGCAGATCGTCCGGCACCTGCTTCTTCAGCGCGATGCCGGGCCGAATCCCGGCATGGACGAAGGCATAGCTTCCGATCTCAACCATCGGCTCCAAATTGTTCAAAAGCCGGTGATGCGCTGCCGGCATGGCGTCGAGCAGCGCGTTTCGCAGCATGACGAGCGAGGTCGCATCGCTCGCGGAGTCGGCGGGAACCGCGATGCCGTAGGATTCGAGGGTTTCGCGTCCTCCGAAATCGATCCATTTGCCATGTCGTTCGGGGTGTTCGATGAACATCCGAAGCATCGCTTCGTGGTTGCCGTCCAGGAAGCGTGCATCCACCGCGCCCGACCGCTCGAGCAAAACCAGGGCAGTCATCACCTTGGACGAGCAGGGGCCCCGGTCGATATAATCGCCACACAAGATAATGGTGGGCGTGACGCCGTGATATCGCGCTGCCGCATCACGAACGATTTCCTCGAGCAACGCGCGCAACAGTGCGTAGCAACCATGAACGTCGCCAATGGCATAAAGTGGTTGCCCGTCGGTACGCGCACCCGCTGGCGCGGCGTGTACCTCGCGCTCGAGCGCGATCACCGCTGCCGCACGCGATCGCGCGCTACCGCGTCGTCGGCTAGCCTGCGCACATCGAGCGTGATCTCGCGGTACAAGCGCAAGGCATCGTCGGGGCTGGTAGCCGCTTCGTCGGCCGCGCGATCCCAATCGCGTCCGTACGCGCGAAGGGTCCGCTGTCGGACACCGGCCGCATCGGCCCGGTCGAACGCCTCGACCAGCGCTTGCTCGGCAGCCGCGACGCGCGATGCCATGCAGGCGCCATTGCGGTCGTCGCACGCGGGACGATCGGCCAGGGGCGCCGCCGGCGCCGTTACAAGGTCCGGCGCCAAACGGTAGGGCGCACGCCGCACGCTGGTGGGTGGCTTGGCAGGGGGCGCGTCGGCAACCGCCAATGGCTGATCGGCGACCGAAGGCTGGACTGCCGGCGGTGATGCTTCGGGATCCGCTGGCAACTCGGCCCCCGAAGAATCCGCAACCAGGGTAGCCGTCGCGCCAGTATCCCCGCTCGCTGCGGTATCGGCTGGCCTGTTGCGCGCAAGCTGGCCGATTTGCTGGCGAGCGATCGTCCGATCGGATGCCGCTACCTGCTCGGGTACGTCGAGCGTGGTTTTCCCGACCAGTACCCCTGCACCCACGGTGGTGATCAATAGGGTCGCGGCGATCGCGACCTTCCAGCCATGCGACCTTCCACGTGCCTCATCTGGTAAGGCGGCTGCCGACGCCTGCGGGGCTACCTGAATTTCGGTTCCCAATATGGCAGCCATATCGTCCGCCACCGACGGCCCGATCTCGCGCCGCGCCCTCGCGCCGACTTCATACACCATGGGGCAAACTCGTTTTCAGCATCGGTGCGGCACTGCCCGCCGCCGCATTAACCTCTACTGTATACCTGGCGGTAACCACCTTGGCCAAGCGCGACGCCCAACCGCTCAAACCCCCGCTGTCCTACAAGCCCCCGCCTTGATACGCTCCCCCCAATGACCACGCGCCCTCATCCCCGACCGGCATCGCGTTGCAATCACCCGGAGAGGGGCAATCCATGGGGGACGTAGTGTAGCTTTTGTAGCCTTCCGAGCCCGCACCACTCCCGCGACTCGCCGAATCGCCGCCCCTCGACAGCCCGCGATCGCGCGCTAGTCTCGGCCCACAACCACCGGGGGAATCCACATGCGTCATCTGCTCGCCGCCACCGCCTTTCTCGCGCTCGCCGCCACGCCTGCGCTCGCCGAGCCCGATTACGCCCCCGCGGTGAAGGCCGATTATGACAAGCAGCTCGCCAGCCTGTTCGACTGGTTCCACCGCAACCCCGAATTGTCGTTCAAGGAGGTCAAGACCTCGGCGCGCATGGCGCAGGAATTGCGCGCGATCCCCGGCATCGTCGTGACCGAGAAGGTCGGCGGCACCGGCGTCGTCGGCGTCATGAAGAACGGCAACGGCCCGGTGGTGATGATCCGCGCCGATATGGACGGGCTGCCGGTCGAGGAGAAATCGGGGCTCGCGAACGCATCGAAGGTGCGCCAGGTCGGGGTCGACGGGGTCGAAGCGCCGGTGATGCACGCCTGCGGCCACGACACCCACATCACCTCGATGGTCGGCACCGCGCGGCGGCTGGCGGCGATGAAGGATCGCTGGCAGGGCACCGTCGTGTTCGTCGTCCAGCCCGCCGAAGAGCGCGTCGGTGGCGCGCGCGCGATGGTCGCCGACGGGCTCTACACCCGCTTCCCCAAGCCCGATTATGCGCTCGCACTCCACGTCGGCGCCGAACTGGGCTCGGGCAAGGTGACGGCGTCGACCGGCATCCAATATTCCTCGTCCGATTCGGTCGACATCACCGTCCCAGGCATCGGCGCGCACGGTGCCAGCCCGCACCAGGGCAAGGACCCGATCTACATGGCGTCGCAGCTGGTGATCGCGCTCCAGGGGCTGATCAGCCGCGAGCGCCAGCCCTTGGTGCCCGGCGTCATCACCGTCGGCGCGTTCAACGCCGGGCTCAAGCACAACATCATCTCCGACGAGGCCAAGCTCCAGGTGACGGTGCGCGCCAATAGCGAGGAGGAGCGCAAGCGGCTGCTCGACGGCATCCGCCGCGTCGCGCGCGGGGTCGGCGAACTCAATGGGATGGCGGCGGACAAGATGCCGGTGGTGAAGGTGATCGAAGGCACGCCGACGACGATCAACGATTCGGCGCTCGCCGAGCGGCTCAACGCGGTGATGGTCCAGGCGCTGGGGCAGGCGAATGTCGAGCCGTTCGAACAAAAGGGCATGGGCGCCGAGGATTTCGCCTATTTCGTCCAGCCCGACAGCGGGGTGAAGGGCTATTATTTCGCGGTCGGCGGCACCCCCCAAGCGGCGCTCGACGCGGCCAAGGCGGGCGGCCCCAAGATCGGCTCGCACCACAGCCCCGAATTCAAGGTAGAACCCGAACCCGCGATCGTCACCGGCACGATCGCGATGACCGCCGCAGTGCTCGACCTGATGAAGCCGGGGGCGTAGCGACCGGCGCCGGGCGGGGGCTCACACCCCCCGCTTGCGCTGGATCAGCTGGTCGAGCACCGCGCCGTCGATGTCGGTATTGATCTGCACCCACAAGGGCAGGTGGTCCGACAGCTGGTAGGTGAACTGGTCCTTGGTCAGGTCGGGGAACAGCGGCTTGTGATCGCTGGCGTAGAAATCGAGCACCCCACCGGCGAGCGTGAAATCATCGCCATGGTGGGCGAAGTGCATGATCTGGTCATAGCGTTTGTCGCGCGCCAGATTCGATCCGAACTCGTCCTTCAGCAGCGCCTTGGGGATGGTGAGGCCGGTCGAGGTCAGGGCGGCGAAGGCGGCGCTTTGCCGGCTGGGGATGTTGAAGTCGCCCATCACGATCCAGTCGATATCCTCGCGCGTCTTGTCCTTGATCTTGCCGTCGATCCAGTTCGCCAGCCCCTGGATTTCGGCGGCGCGCGCGGCGATGCCGTCGCCCCAGCGGACATGCACCGTCAGCGCGATGAAATCGTAATTGCCCGCGCGGAACGAGGCATAATAGGGTGCCCGCCACCAGCTGGCATCGCTCAGATACTCAGTACCGCGCTTGGTGCGGGGCGGACTTGCCTCGGCCGCCAGTCCGTTGAAGATGCAGGCGCGGCTGTCGAAGACGTAGCAGATGCGCTCGCGATTGCCGCCGGGATCGGCGATCGCGTCCGAATAGACCGCATCCCAATACGGCCCCAAGATCGGCAGGATCCGCTGCAAATCCTGCAGATTGTCGCGCGTCTCGACGATGCCGACCAGGTCGAACTGGCCGATGATCTCGGCGATGTAATGGATCGCCGCCTGGGTGCGCCGCTTCTTGCCGAACTCGCGGATGTTCCAGGTCGCGATGTTGAGTGTTTCGTCGAGCTTCGACGGGGGGATGCCGGCGGCGTCGATCCGCTTGCGCAGCAGCTTCAGCCCCTCGGCGATCTCCAGGCTGACATTGCCGTGAAACATCCTGCCCGCTCCCCCGACCCGAGCCGCGATGGTAGCACGGAGGGCGGCTTCACGGGAGCGCCGTTACCGCCGCCGTGGTCGCACAGTGCGCCAAACGCGCCTCGTCGAGCGCCGCCGCCGTTGGGGTCAGCGGCGGCACCGCAACCGCGCTGCCCACCGCCACCGGTGCGAAGCGCGCGGGGTCGAGGCCGCTGCACTGCATCAGCGCGGACAGCATGCGCGGCGGGGTGGTGCGCGCCTCGCTCGACAGTTTGAACGTGCCCCAATGGATCGGCAGCGCAAAGGGCTGGCCCAGCCGATCGCGCACCTGAATCGCCTGGGGCGGGCCGATATGATTGTCGGTCGCCATCTGCCCCGGCGCGAAGCGGAACGCGCCGATCGGCAGGATCGCGAAGCGCACCGGCCCCAGCGCCGCCGCCTCGCTCGGCCATCGTCCGTCGCCAAAGCCGGTATCGCCGGCGAAGAACAAATTCCCCCCGGGCAGCGTGACGACGAAGCTCGACCACAAGGCGCGGTTGCGGTCGGTGAACCAGCGGCTGCCCCAATGATGGTTGCGAGTCACCGCAACCTCGATGCCGGGCCGCAACGCGATCCGCTGCCCCCAGTCGAGCCGCCGCGCGGGCACCCCGACCTGGCCGATGACGCTGTCATTGCCCAGGCTGGTGACGATCACCGGCCGGTCACGCTGCCACAGCCGCTCGAGGGTCGCCTGATCGAGATGGTCGTAATGATTGTGGCTGACCAGCACGAGGTCGATCTTGGGCAAATCGTCAAAGGCGATGCCCGGTGCCGTCACTCGGCGCGGCCCGAAGCCCAAGGGGCCGGCGGTGTCGCTCCACACCGGATCGGTCAGGATATTGAGCCCCTGTGTCTGCACCAGCACTGTGGCATGGCCGACCCAGGTGGCGACCATCGCCTGCCCCGCCACGCGCGGCGCGGGCTTGGCCGGTCGCACCGGCACGCTGGCCGGCCATGCCGCATCGCCTTCGCCGGTGATCCGCTTCATCAGGAACCGCCCGCGATTGCCGCCGCCCGGCGGCGCGGGGTCTTCGCCATCGGGATTGAAGAACCGCGCGCCATCGAAATGCCCGCTGGCTGGCCCGCGATAATAGATGCGGTCGAGAAAGCGCGGCACGATCGTCACCGCCAGGCAGGCGGCGACCACCAACCACAACAGCACGACCCCCGCCCAGCGCAGCAACCGCATACCCAACGCCATCACAAACCTTGCTGCCATGAAAGGTTGGGCCTCAACCGACGGCAATGGCAAAGGTGCCGCTCCTGGGGCGCCGTGGACCCCGGAACAAGTCCGGGGTGACGCGCAACGGCCCGAGGCAGACCCGCGTTCAAACCCCTGCCAGCAACCCTTCCCGAGCGATCTTCTCGCGCCACACCAACGGCGCCAGATGATGGACATTCTGCCCTGCGCTATCGACCGCCACCGTCACCGGGAAGTCCTGCACCTCGAACTCGTAGATCGCCTCCATGCCGAGATCGGCAAAGCCAACCACCTTCGACCCCTTGATCGCGCGCGCCACCAAATACGCCGCGCCGCCGACCGCCATCAGATAAGCCGATTTGGCCTCGGCGATCGCCTGCGTCGTATCGACCCCGCGCTCGGCCTTGCCGACCATTGCCAGCAGTCCCTGGTCGAGCATCATCCGCGTGAACTTGTCCATCCGCGTCGCGGTGGTGGGGCCGGCGGGGCCGACCACTTCCTCGCCCACCGGATCGACCGGCCCGACATAATAGATCACGCGGCCCTTGAAATCGACGGGCAGCGGCTCGCCGGCATCGAGCATGTCCTTGATCCGCTTGTGCGCGGCGTCGCGCCCGGTGAGCATCTTGCCATTGAGCAACAGCCGGTCGCCGTGCTTCCACCCCTGCACGACGTCGGGCGTCAGCGTGTCGAGATCGACACGGATCGCCGCCTTGTCGGGCGTCCAATTGACGTCGGGCCATTGGTCGAGCTTGGGCGCCTCCAGATAGGCCGGCCCCGATCCGTCGAGCGTGAAGTGCGCGTGGCGGGTCGCGGCGCAATTGGGGATCATCGCCACCGGCTTGCCTGCCGCGTGGCAGGGAAAGTCATAAATCTTGACGTCAAGGATCGTCGAGAGGCCGCCCAGCCCCTGCGCGCCGATCCCCAGCGCGTTGACCTTGTCGAAAATCTCGATCCGCAGCGCCTCGATATCCGATTGCGGGCCGCGCGCCTTGAGCTGGCCCATGTCGATCGGCTCCATCAGCGATTGCTTGGCCAGCAGCACCGCGCGCTCGGCGGTGCCGCCAATGCCGATGCCCAGCATCCCCGGCGGGCACCAGCCGGCGCCCATCTGCGGGATCATTTCGAGCACCCAGTCGACGATCGAATCCGACGGGTTCATCATCTTGAACTTCGACTTGTTCTCCGACCCGCCGCCCTTGGCCGCGACGTCGATCGAGACGGTGGTGCCGGGCACCATTTCGACATGCAGGACGCTTGGCGTGTTGTCCTTGGTATTGCGCCGGGTGAAGGCGGGATCGGCGAGGATTGAGGCGCGCAGCCGGTTTTCGGGGTGGAGATAGGCGCGGCGCACGCCTTCATCGACGACCTCCTGCAAGCTGCGCGAGGTGTCGTCGAGCCGGCAGTCCATGCCCCATTTGACAAACACATTGACGATGCCGGTATCCTGGCAGATCGGCCGGTGCCCCTCGGCACACATCCGCGAATTGGTGAGAATCTGTGCGATCGCATCCTTGGCGGCGGGCGATTGCTCGGCGGCATAGGCCTCGCCCAGCGCGCGGATGTAATCCATCGGATGGTAGTAGCTGATGAACTGCAGCGCGTCGGCGACGCTTTCGATCAGGTCGGCGCTGCGGATGGTGACGGTCATGGGGCAGGGGTCCGTGCTTCGGTTGGGTTGCGCGATCGATACGAGGCCCGCGCCGGTGCGCCAAGCCGTCGATCGAAAACATTCGTCGAACCACCGCGACAACGTTGCGACCTATTCGCATTTGCATTGACAGTAAGAATGACTCGCAATAACCATCGCCGAAACGACAAGGGGTTTCGGTCTTGGTTTCATCTTCCTCGGGCGCGGCATTGCCCGCCTTTCTCGCGCTGTCCTGTGTCGGCGCACTGGTTTCCAGTCCCGCTTATGCTGCCGACCCCGTCGCCGACGATCGCCCGCAAACGCGGCAGGAGCGCCGCGACGATCCGCAGCGCGACGACATCGTCGTGACGGGCCTCCACGAAAAGGACACGCTCGAAAGCCCCAAGGCGACCGCGCCGCTGCTCGATACGCCGCAGACGATCACCGTCATCAGCGACCAGACGCTGCGCAAGCAGAACCTGCTGACGCTGCGCGACGCGCTGCAGACCGTCCCCGGCATCACCTTCGGTGCGGGCGAAGGCGGCGGCGGCTATGGCGACAGCATCAACCTGCGCGGCTATTCGGCGAACAACGACATCACCCAGGACGGCGTGCGCGACACCGCGCAATATAGCCGCACCGATCCGTTCAACCTGCAGCAGATCGAAGTGTATAACGGCGCCAATACCGTCTTCAACGGATCGGGATCGGTCGGCGGGACGATCAACCTGGTGTCGAAAGTGCCGCAGGCGCGCGACCTGACGATCGTGTCGGCAGGCATCGGCACCGACCAATATTATCGTGCCTCGGTCGACAGCAATGTGCGCGTCAACGATCTGGTCGCGGTGCGGCTCAACGCGATGGTCCATCGCAACGACGTGCCCGGCCGCGACGTCGAAAAGTTCGAGCGCTGGGGCGTCGCACCGTCGATCACGATCGGCGTCGACGGGCCGACCAGCCTGACGCTCGCCTATGTCCACCAGCAGGACGACAATGTGCCGATCTTCGGCAGCCCCTATTATGCCGCCGCGGGCGGGGTGCCCGAGGGGATCGACGATTCGGACTATTTCGGCATCGCCAACCTCGATTCGCAGCAAAGCGAGGTCGATCGGCTCACCGCCACCTTCACCCACCAACTGAGCGACGCGCTGACGGTGCGCAATCTGACGCGCTACCAGCGGGTGTTGCAACCCACCGTCACCAGCGCGCCGCAGGGGACCTTCTGCCTGTCGACCGGCCGCACCCCGCTCGGCGTCGCATGCCCTGCCGCCACCCAGACCACTGCCGCGCAGAACACACCGGGCTTCTATTATCCCAGCGGCCCGCGCGGGCTGGTGCGCGATCAGCTGAACGACCTGCTCTACAACCAGACCGACCTGACTTTGGTCTCGGGCACCGCGGGCCGGCTGCGCAACACCCTGGTGGTCGGCGCGTCCTATGCGCAGGAAGATTATGTGCTGGTGACCGCCAATCTGCTGCGCAATCCGGGCGGCGCTTTGCCCAATCCCGCGCTGCCGCCGATCGCGATCGGCGATCCCAACACCGACTATACCGGCCCGATCAACCGGATCGTCACCGGCCGGTCGCAGGGCGATAGCCGGTCGACCGCGGTCTACGCCTTCGACACGCTCGAGATCGGCGAGATGGTCGAGGTGAATGCCGGGGTCCGCTGGGAGCAGATGGACGCGGTGTTCCGCGCCGACACCTATGCCACACCGGCAACCGGTGGCGCGATCACCCGCGGCGTCGACCAGCTCAGCGACGAGAACCTGTTCAGCTATCGCGGCGGTGTCGTCTTCAAGCCGGTGCCCAATGCCAGCCTCTATGCAAGCTACGGCAATTCGAAGACGCCGAGTTCGGCGACGGTGCGGCTGGGCTGCACCACCGCCTGCGACGTCGCTCCCGAAACCGGCGAAAGCTACGAGATCGGCGCCAAGGCCGATTTGTTCGGGCGCCGGCTCCAGCTGACCGCGGCGGTGTTCCGCAACGAGCGCACCAATTTCCGCGTGAATACGAACGATCCGGTCGCTCCCTCGGTGCAAGTGCTCGATGGCCGCTCGCGCGTCGATGGCATCGCGCTGGGTGCGTCGGGCAACATCACCCCCGCCTGGAGCATCTTCGCCAACTACACCTACCTCGACGGCGAAATCCTGCAGAGCGTGTCGGACTTCTGCCTCGCCAACCCCGGCGCGACCGGTTGCGGCAATTCGGCCGGCCTACCCGATCCACAGGCTGGCAACGTGCTGATCCAGACCCCTGATCATTCGGGCAGCCTGTTCACCACCTACACGCTGCCGTTCGGGCTGCAGCTCGGCTATGGCCTGACCTATCAGGGTAGCTTCGCGCTCAACCAGTCGTCGCTCGCCGCGCCGATCCAGCTCGAGGGCGAGGATTTCCTCACCCACCGCGCCTTCCTGTCCTACGCCTTTGCCGGCGGGCTGACCGCGCAGGTCAACATCCAGAACCTGACCAACGAGCGTTACTATACCGGCATCCGCAACAATGGCTGGGCGACGCCGGGCGATGCGCGGTCGGCGGTGCTGAGCGTATTCTACAGCTTTTGAGACAGCCCCCGTCCGTTCGTCCTGAGTAGGGACTGAGCGAAGGCGAAGGCCCGTATCGAAGGACATGCCCCAAGCGGGCTTCCTTCGATACGCCGCTTCGACAAGCTCAGCGGCTACTCAGGACGAACGGTTATGCTTCAGGCTATGACGGCTAAGGAATACCCATGCTGATCGCGATCCCCGACCTGTTCGACGCCGCCGGGGTCGCGCGGCTGCGCAACCTGATCGATCAAGGCGACTGGATCGACGGCAACGCCACCTCGGGCCCGCAATCGGCGCTCGCCAAACGCAACGAACAGCTCGCCGAGGGCAGCGTCGCGGCGCGCGAGGCCGGAGGGCTGGTGCTCGATGCGCTGGGGCGTTCGCCGCTGTTCATCGCCGCCGCGCTCCCGGCAAAGGTCTTCCCGCCCTTGTTCAACCGCTATGCCGGCGGCCAGGCGTTCGGGGCGCATATCGACAATGCGATCCGGATCCAGCGCGGCAGCGACTTTCGCATCCGCTCGGACCTGTCGGCGACGCTCTTCCTCGCCGATCCCGCCGACTATGATGGCGGCGAGCTGGTGATCGAGGATCGCTTCGGCGAACAACGCGTCAAGCTGCCCGCGGGGCATATGGTGCTCTACCCGGCATCGTCGCTCCACCGCGTCGAGCCGGTCACGCGCGGTGTGCGGGTGGCGTCGTTCTTCTGGCTGCAATCGATGGTCCGCGACGACGGCGCGCGGCGGCTGTTGTTCGATCTCGACCAGTCGGTGCAGCGGCTGGGCGGCCAGCTGGGGCAGGGCGACCGCTCGGTGATCGAGCTCACCGGGGTGTACCACAACCTCCTGCGACGCTGGGCCGAGGTGTGACCCATTATCCCTCTCCCCTTTGGGGAGAGGGTGGCTGACCCCGGCGAAGGCCGGGGGGAGGCCGGGAGAGGGGCAGTTGGAGCGCTTCCTCACTGCCCCTCTCCCAACCCTCTCCCCAAAGGGGAGAGGGCTTTAGAAGATCACCGCCCCAGCAGCACCCTGGCCTGACCCGCGATCTGCGCCAGCATCGCCGCGCTCGGTGCCGGCGCACGCCGCGCGCGCTGCACCAGCGCGGCGAATTGCTCGACCCGTGGCTTGTTCGCGCGCAGCCAGCGATCGACCGCCGCCTGCGGATCGGCGCCGCCCGATCGGCCGATGAAATCGAGCCGCAATTGCTGGAAATCGCGCGCAAGCCCCGCGATCAGCAACCGCTCCCACGGATCGCCCGAGCTGACGCGCGCCGCATTAGCCTGCGCCCAATCGAGCCCCAGCGCGCGCCCCAAATGGGTGAAGGCGCGCGTCAGCACCGCTTCCTCGATCCCGAGGCGTGCGCTCAGGTCGGCCAGACCGACCGCGCCGTCCATCTCGAAGATCCGCACCACCTTGCGCACCAGCGGCTTGGGCGCGCCGACGCCCTCGAGCCGGCCGGCGATCCGGCTGCTCTGCGCACTCGCCTCGTCGAGCAGCAACTCGCGCGTCTTCTTGTCGAGGTCGGCGATGCCGGGCTTCAGCCGTGCGACCAGGTCGGCGGGGCTGGTGCCGCTCGGCGCGGTGCGCAGCAGATCGGCCATCTGCGATCGCACCGCCACCGCGACCTCCTCGAGCAGCGCGAGCCGCGCCGCCTCGGGCATCGCGGCGGTCTCGATCTCGGCCCATAGCCCAGGCAGCCCGAACAGCTGTTCGGCGGCGACGAAGGTCGCGGCGATGTCGGCCATCGCCGCCCCCTCTTCCTCGGCGAGCTCGAAGGGGTGGAGCACGCCCAGCCGGTTGACGATTCGGTTGGCCAATTTGGTCGCGACGATCTCGCCGCGCAGCCGATGCTCGCGGATCGCGGTCGCGAACTTGCGGCGCATCTGCGACGGGAAGGCGGCGATCAGATCGGGCTCGGTCGCTGCATCGGTCGCGAGCGCGGATTGCTCGATCGCTTCCTGCAGCGCCAGCTTGGCGGTGGCGAGCAGCACCGCGAGCTCGGGCCGCGTCAGCCCGCGCCCTTCCTGCGCCACCCGCAGCAGATCTTCGTTGCTGCCCAGCCCCTCGACCGCGCGGTCGAGCTTGCCCGATGCCTCGAGGATTTCGATCAGCCGCAAATAGCTCGGTACCGTCACCGGGCCATCGGCTTCCATGAACGACAGCGCCAGCGTCTGCAGCCGGTTGTCCTCGAGCACCAGATGCGCGACCTCGTCGGTCATCGACACCAGCAGATCGTCGCGCTTGGCGAGCTTAAGCCGGCCCTCGGTCACTTCGCGGTTGAGCGCGATCTTGATGTTGACCTCGTTGTCCGAACAATCGACGCCCGCCGAATTGTCGATGAAGTCGGTGTTGATCCGCCCGCCCTTGGCCGAAAACGCGATCCGCGCCGCCTGGGTGACGCCCAGATTGGCGCCTTCGCCGATCGCCCGCGCGCGCAGATGTTCGGCATTGACGCGGGTGCGATCATTGGCGGGATCGCCGACATCGGTGTGGCTCTCATGCGCCGCCTTCACATAGGTGCCGATGCCGCCGAACCAGATCAGGTCGGCTGGTGCCTTGAGGATCGCCTGGATCAGCGTCGTCGGATCGAGCGCCTCATCCTCGATCCCCAGCATCTCGCGCACCTGCTTCGACAGCTTGATGCTCTTTTCCGACCGCGCGAACACGCCGCCGCCCTTTGAGATCAGCGCCGGATCATAATCGGCCCAGCTCGACCGTGGCAGCGCGAACAGCCGCGCGCGCTCGTCCCACGATGCCGCCGCATCGGGGGCAGGATCGAGGAAGATGTGGCGATGATCGAACGCCGCCTGCAATCGGATCGTCTTCGACAGCAACATGCCGTTGCCGAACACGTCGCCCGACATGTCGCCACAGCCGACGACGGTGACCGGATCGGCCTGCACATCGACGCCCATTTCGGCGAAATGCCGCTGCACCGAAACCCACGCGCCCTTTGCAGTGATGCCCATCGCCTTGTGGTCATAGCCCTTCGACCCGCCGCTGGCGAAGGCATCGCCCAGCCAGAAGCCGCGCTCCTGCGCCAGCGCGTTGGCGACGTCGCTGAAGGTCGCGGTGCCCTTGTCGGCGGCGACGACGAAATAGGGGTCTTCGCCGTCATGGATGACGACACCCTCTGGATGCACTACCGCGCCCTCGACGATATTGTCGGTGATCGACAGCAGCGAACGGATGAAGATGCGATAGCTTTCGGTGCCCTCGGCCAGCCAGGCATCGCGGTTCGCGGGCGACGGCAGCTGCTTGGGATAGAATCCGCCCTTGGCCCCGGTCGGCACGATCACCGCGTTCTTCACGCGCTGTGCCTTCATCAGCCCCAGCACTTCGGTGCGGAAATCGTCGCGCCGATCGGACCAGCGAAGCCCGCCGCGCGCGACCGGCCCGGCGCGCAGATGGATACCCTCGACACGCGGGCTGTAGACAAAGATTTCGCGCCACGGCAGCGGTTGCGGCAGGCCGGGCACCAGCGCGCTGTCGAGCTTGAACGCCAGCGCCTCATTGGCGGCGGGCGACCAGGCGTTGGTACGAAGCGTTGCCATCACCACGCCGCGATAGGTGCGCAGGATGCGATCGTCGTCGATCGCCGATACCTGATCGAGCCCGGCGTCGATCGCCGCGGTCGCCTTTTCCATTGCGGCCTCGGCACCCTTGCGCGCCGCCGGATCATGCGCGGCGGCAAAGCGCGCGATCAACGCGCGCGTCACCTTGGGCGCGCGGTGCAGCGCGTCGACGACGGTCGCCAGGCCATAAGGCAGCCCGGTCTGGCGCAGATAGCGGAACCAGGCGCGCAGCAGCACCACCGATTGCGGCGCCATGCCGCTCTCGACGATCAGCCGGTTGAAACAGTCGTTCTCGGCGCGGTTTTCGAGCACCGCGCGGATCGCCGCCTCGACCACTGGGGCATCGAGATTGCGCTCGGCATCGGGCGCGCGCGGGATCTGGACCAGGAAGTCGTGGATCACCGGCGAGCTGTCGTCGATCAGATCGGTCGGCACCTCCTCGATCACGCGGAAGCCGAAATTCTCGAGCACCGGCACCGCATCGGACAGCGGCAGCGCGCCGCCGGTGCGGTAGATCTTGATGCGGAAGATATTGTCGTCGAGATCGTCGTCGCCGATGATCCGCACCTGCCGCGCGTCGTGATCGCCAAGCTCAGCCAGCCGCAACACGTCCTGCGCCGCCTGCTCGGCGGTCGTGGTGGTGCGGTAGTTTGCGGGGAAGGTGGCGGCGTAGCGCAGGGCTAGCCGCGTTGCGCGGCTCGGCGCCACCTCGGTCAGCGCCGATTCGACCGCGGCGTTCCAGCCGCGCATCATCCGCACCAGCCGTTCGTCGAGCGCCGCGACGTCGGGCATCCGCCCCTCGCCGCGCAGATCGAGCGTGTAGCGGATCAGTGCGATCTCGCCATCGTCGACGCTGATCGTCCAGTTGAGCAGGCTGGCGTTCGCGGCATCGGTCAGCATCGTCCCGATCGCGGTGCGCCGCGCGGTCGACAATTCGTCGCGCGGCAACCAGACGAAGGCGAACAGATGCCGCCCGAGCGCGCTCTTGACCAGCACCAGCTTGGGGCGCGGGCGATCGGCGACCGACATCGAGGTGAGGGTGAGCTGCTCGAGCGCCTCGACCGGGAAGGCGGTGGTCAGGTCGTGCGGCAGCGCGGTCAGCGCGTGCTCCATCGCCTTGCCGGTATGCCCGCGCGGATCGAAGCCGAACCGGTCGACCAGGCTGCGCAGGTTCGTGCGCAGCCGCGGCACCTCGTTGGCGCTCGCATGCAGCGCGGCGCTGGTCCAGAGCCCGGCATGGATCGACAGGCCGACTATCTTGTCACCTTCCCGCACCGGCAGCAGCACCAGGTCGAGCGGGACGCGGCGATGCACCGTCGCGATGCAGTTCGACTTCAGCAACAAGGGCGCCGCGCCGCCGCGCTCGAACCATTCGATCGCCAACAGCCGCGAGGCCTGCGCCAGCAGCGGCACGTCGAACTGCTGCGACGCAATCCCCAGCGGCGTGGTCGCGCGGCCGTCGCGATACCAGGTCTCGTTCCCGAGCAGCGTCATCTTGCCCGACAGGAACCAGCGCAGCAGCGCCGCGCCTTCGTCATCGGCGGTCTGGTCGGCATCGGCGGCGATCGCCGCCTGCAGCGCGGGCCAGTCGTTCACCGCCTGGCGGACATGGCGCAGGTTGCGCTCGAGCTCGGCCATCAGTTCGCGGCGTGGCTTGGCGTCGATCCGGTCGGTCTCGATATAGATCATCGATTCGCGCGCGCCCGCCGCGTCGATCTTGTCGAGCGTGCCGTCCTCGGTGCGGACGACCGGCAGCACGGGGTGGATGATCCGCTCGATCGGGATGTCGTGCGCGGCGATCGTCGCGGCGATCGAATCGACCAGGAAGGGCATGTCGTCGTTGACGATCGCCAGCCGCATCCGGCGAAGCTCGCCGCGGTTGAAGGTCTCGATCGCGATCGTCGGCGTGCCGGGCGGTCGCTGGCTCGCGGTCTCGACGACGAAGCGCACCGCATCGGCGCGGTCGGCAGCGCCGAAGCCTTCGAGTTCTCCTGGGAGCGCGTGTTCGAACAGTCGCGCGTCGATCGCCTTGGTCAGCGATTTGCTTGCTTGCTTCAACATGGGCCTGCGTATGCGCCCCGTTTCCGCGGCACTCAAGCGTTGTGGCAGCCCCGACCTGCTCGGCAGGGCCGGAAATCAGCCGCCGGTGCTGCGGATCGCCTTTTGCGTAAGCCCAGCCGAATCGTCGATCCGCGCGACGACGTCGAGCATCCCGTCGCTGCCCGCGCGCGCCAGCAGCAGCACGAACTCGTCGTCGCCCGCCGCGATCGCCACCTGCGCGATCGGCGCACGCGTCCGCAGCGTGGCGGCTGCCTTGTCGAGCGTGTCGGGCTTGGCCGCCGGCCGCCGCGCCGCGCGTTCGGCGGCGACCAGTCCCTTGATGCCCCCCGCCGCTCCCGCCAGGAACGCAGCGAAGTCGGCGGGTGCGACATCGTTGCGCCGCGCATGCATCAGCACGCAGGCGAATTCGGTCAGCCGCGTCTTGTCATATTCGATGCCGAGCACGAGCTTGATCACCGGCGTCATCGGCGCCCGCGCCTGCGGCTTCAGTCCCCAATCCTCGAGCAGGCCGGCATAGCCCTCGGGGTCCTTGTCGGCGGCCGCGGCAAAGGCATAGGCGTGGTTGAGCGTGCGATACAGCGCCGCGCGCGATCGATTGCTCGATACCCGCAATTCCTCGGCGCAGGCGCGCGCATGCGCCAGATAGTCGCTGAGCTCGGCGTCGGCGTCTAGATCGCCGTCGAGATCGGGGTCGTCATGCTTGGCCGGCGGCTCCTGCGCCGCCGGCTCGAACCCGCCGCTCGGCCCGTCGGCCCAGACGGGCGCGGCGGCGGGCGCGCGCGGCGTCTCGCGGCGCGCGGCGTCGAGCTCGGCGTTCAACCGCTCCTGCGTCTCGGCGTCGACCAGTTCCTTCCAGTTGATCACGCCATAGATAAAGTCGATCGTGTCGTCGTCGGACGAGAAGGGCATCAGGATGCCGCGATACAGCGTGTTGTGCCCGCGCTGGCCGACGAACTCGGCCTCGAAGCCGATCGGCGCGCGGTTGGCGATGATCTGCAGATAATGGTCGGTCAGCCGCGACAGCAGCGATCGGCTGGGCACCTGGCTGATATGCGTGATCGACGAATCGACGAGCGTCTCGTCGCGCAGCGCGCGGCCCAGATACTGGATCGCCGGATCCTCGATCCCCATCGAGAAATCGAGCAGCACGCTGTTGGGGCCGAAATCGGCGATGTTCGCGGGATCGAGATCCTCGATCGACGGATAGGCGCGCCCGTCGAGCAGCGAGACCCAGTGATTATAGGCGCGTACATGCATCCGCCGCTCATCGGTGCCGATCTCAGGTGGCCGGTCGCTGCCGCCATCGGTTGCTGATTCGGTGACGCCATCGCCCTCGATCCGGCCCGCTCCGCTATGCGCCATGTCCATGTCGTCGTATCCCCACGCGGCCCGTTCGCAATGCCGGTTGCGCTGCTTGTGCAGCATGCGTGGTAAACGATGCGTAAAGCCGCCTGCGCGATCGCTGCGCGATCGGCGGCAACGCTTTGGCAACGCTTGTCAGCCATAACCGCGACTGCTAAGCGCCGCCAACACGACGGCCTTGGCCATCGCGCCGCCTTAGCTCAGTTGGTAGAGCATCGCATTCGTAATGCGGGGGTCACAGGTTCGAGTCCTGTAGGCGGCACCATCCCTTCCGGATCTTGTAAAGTCACCAAGAGCGGGCGTTGCTGCTCGCCAGTAGCGCTTTACATCGGCATTTGGTGTTGTCTCGTCGTTGGGACGAGCGTTCGAGACTGGTGCCCGATACGCACGTGGTTCGTGGAATGGGTCGGCGAAGCGGTGAAAGTCGAGGTGCGGATCCAGCCTAAGTGAAGCATCACTGCCGCCATGATCGGCGGCGCGCCCGATCTGTACCGCAGCTTATAACGCATCCAACAGCGTTTTGCATTGAGCGGCAACAGGCAACAGGCAACAGACAACAGGGGGCCGTGAAACGGTACCCCGGACAATGGGTGCCCACGCTGCTTGCGTGTGGCGTGCCTAGCCTTGACCATAGGGCTAGAAATCCGTGTGGCCCGCACATCATGAGCCTTCGCTCTCGGCGTCATTCGGGTAGAAAACTGGTACCATCGGCGCCCCCTAACCTGTGTCAAGCTGTGCTTTATTGGCCGGTCAGTGGTCGGAGCAGGCGATGGCGCGACGAAGCGCCATATCTCAACGTTAAGGCTTGACGATGGTGGGAACCGAGATCACCTGATTGTTACAATATGGAGAAAGGCGTGCTGTGCTCGATGTTTCACGTGAAGTGATTGCCTATGGCCTGCTGTCGATCATGCTACTGGTCGGTGGGGGAATGGCATTCGTTGTTCAGAAGCGGCGCAAAAGGGAAAAACTTCGTCGCCGGGGTATCAAGCATTACGGTCATTAAAACGGTCGAAGGTATTCCCCCCGTTTTCAATCTTTGAAAGGCCTATTTCGGTTTAGGAGCGGCGAGCATCGTCTATTTGCGCGGGGTTGAGCGGGGTAGCGAGGCGCCCAGACGAAGGCGAAAATAATCGTTCGGCGCGGCTACCGGCAAGCAATGCCCAACACGCTGATCTGACAGATTGGCGCTGGGAAACTCCGGGGCGTCGGCCGTCGCACGGCGGTGTCGTGTCGTACCGGCCGAGTCCATATGCGTGGCAGCTTAGGACGGTAGCCACAACCCGAGTGTCTGCACGGCCCGCACGGTTGAGCGACAAGCGGAACACTTGCCGCCGAACGCTAGAGGCAACGTGCGGGGTTAACCCAGCCAGTTGCTTCCCGCGATCTCCTCCGGAACCAAACCACTCGACGGTTGATTCTGTTGGATGAAAGGTCGGGTCACATCAGTCGTGGACCACTGGCGGCTAATGGCCCTTCACTGCTTTTAGGATCGCACGTCCATATGCGGTTTTCTTGAAGCGCTCGCCGGCCGCGCATGCCTGCTCGGCGGAGATAAGCCCCTTCTCAAACGCAATCTCTTCAAGGCATGCAATCTGGATGCCTTGTCGATGCTGAAGCGTGCGAACGAACTCCGAAGCTTCCAAAAGGCTATCGTGGGTGCCGGTGTCGAGCCAGGCATAGCCACGGCCCATCTGTTCCACGTAAAGGTCCCCAGCCTCCATATAGAGGCGGTTAAGATCGGTAATCTCGAGTTCCCCTCGTGGGGAAGGTTTAAGGTTGCGGGCGTATTCGACAACCCGATTGTCATAGAAGTAGAGGCCGGTAACCGCGTGGTGCGACTTCGGCACCGCGGGCTTCTCCTCAAGGTTCAACGCGCGGCCGTCTTCGGCAAGTTCCACGACGCCATAGCGTTCGGGGTCCTCGACGCGGTAGCTAAACACCGTGGCGCCGCTGGTGCGTTGGACCGCACTCGCGAGGAGCTCGGTCAAATGTGCCCCGAAGAAGATGTTGTCGCCCAGTACCAGCGCCACGTTATCGTCGCCGATAAAATCTGCGCCGATCGTAAAGGCTTGGGCCAAGCCCTCGGGCTTAGGCTGCTCGGCGTAGCAAATTTCCATGCCTAGGGCCGCGCCATCTGCGAACAGCCGCTGATAGTTGCCAAGATATTCGGGGCTTGAGATGATCAACACCTCGCGAATGCCCGCCAGCATCAGCACCGACAGCGGGTAGTAGATCATTGGTTTGTCATAGACCGGCAGCAATTGTTTGTTCACTGCGAGGGTGGCTGGATGGAGCCGAGTGCCGGATCCGCCGGCTAAGATGATGCCCTTCACTTTTTTGCTCCGATAAGTTCGTCGAGGATGTCGCTTAAGGCGTCCTGCCAAGGACGCGGCTGAATGCCGTAGTCGGATCGTATCGTTGCGTGGCTGAGCACGGAATTGGCGGGACGGGTGGCGGAGGTAGGGTAGTCCGAAGTGGCGATCGGCATGACGTTCGCCGTCGGCCCATCGCGCATAGTGGACTGGCGGAAGATCTCGGTTGCGAACCCTGCCCAGCTTGTCTCGCCGGCGTTGCTGAAATGATAGGTTCCCGTGGGGGCTGCGACGTCTCCGACAAGTTGGACGGTAATAGTCATAAGTGCCTGCGCGAGATCAGCGGCGCAGGTCGGTGCGCCTCGTTGGTCGTCAACAACGCGCAGCGTGTCGCGATCGGCACCGACGCGCAGCATCGTCTTTACGAAGTTATGACCATGTGCCGAAACGACCCAAGCCGTCCGTACGATGACGTGGCGAGCGCCGCTTGTGCGTACTGCCAATTCGCCACCAAGCTTTGACGCGCCGTAAACGCCGAGGGGGGTGGTAGGGTCGCCGACCTCCCATGCGCCGGTCTTGTCGCCATCGAACACATAATCGGTCGATACATGCACCAGCGGGATGTTGGCCTTGGCACAGGCTTCGCCAAAGGCTGCGGGGGCCATGGCATTGACGGCCCAAGCGGTAACTACATCCTCCTCCGCCTTGTCCACTGCAGTATATGCAGCCGCGTTGATGACGCCGGCCCAATCGCGTTCGGCTATTTTGGCGAAGATGGCGCCCGTGTCTGTCAGGTCAAGGTCGGTCAGGTCGATCGCGACGATCTCATAGCCTTCGGGCCAGGAGCAGCGTCGTAGCTCGTTGCCAAGCTGGCCATTACCGCCGGTGATGAGAATCGCTCTCATGCGACTACCCCACGCCGCTCTGACGCCTTGGCGGCCACCAGCGGGCGCCACCACGCTTCATTGTCCAAATACCAGCGCACGGTCTTCTCGATTCCCGTCTCGAAGGTTTCTGCAGGCGTCCAGTCGAGCTCATCGCGTATGCGGCTAGCGTCGATCGCATAACGCTTGTCGTGCCCGGGACGGTCGGCGACGGATGTGATTTGGCTTGCGTACGAGTTGCCGTCTGCCCGCGGTTGCAGGCGGTCGAGGATCGCACAAATCGTGTCGACTACTTCGATGTTTTGCTTCTCGTTATTGCCGCCCACATTATAGGTTCTGCCGGGCTGGCCGCGCTCGAACACGGCTTGCAGCGCGCGTACATGATCCTCGACAAACAGCCAGTCGCGGACTTGGTCGCCAGCGCCGTACACCGGCAAAGGCTCCCCATCCAGTGCCTTGGCGATCATCAACGGGACAAGCTTCTCGGGGAAATGATAGGGGCCGTAATTGTTCGAACAGTTCGTGATCAGGACCGGCAGACCGAAGGTATGCCCCCACGCCGAAACGAGATGGTCGCTACCAGCCTTGGATGCCGAATAGGGAGAGCGGGGATCATAGGGTGTGTCTTCGGTGAACAGGCCGGTGTCGCCCAGCGAACCATACACCTCGTCTGTCGAGATATGGTGGAAACGGAAGGCCTGCCCGTCTTCCCTTTCGAGGCCCTGCCAGTAGCTGCGCGCTTCGGCGAGCATCGTATAGGTGCCCACAACATTGGTTTGGATGAAGGCACCCGGGCCGTCAATCGAACGATCGACATGGCTTTCTGCCGCGAGATGCGTGATGATTTGCGGGCGAAATTCCGTGAGCGCGTGGCGTAGCGTTTCGGCGTCGCAGATATCGCCTTTCACGAACCGGTAGCGATTAGACTGCGCGATACGCTCGACCGTGGACAGCGTCCCCGCATAGGTCAGCTTGTCGAAATTCAGCACCTCGTGATCGGTGTTTTCGATCAAATGCCGGATAAGCGCCGAACCGATGAAGCCGGCCCCGCCGGTGACGAAGATACGCATGCGATCGGTCCTTCAGGCTAGGGGGGCAAGCGGGCAGCCGTCGTAAACGAACGGGCTGTCAAAATCAGCAAGGCGGGGAAGAAGGGTATCCTTGCTACTCAGTTCGGGCATGGTGCCGGCAGGCATCAGCCAATCGATACCCGCGCTGTCCCAGCGAACGCCGCCGTCGGCGTTTGGCGCATAGGTGTCAGAGCATTTATACGTCACTTCGCAATCTGGCTCGAGCGTTACGAACCCGTGCGCGAAGCCGATAGGGATGAACAGCTGGTGGCCATTCTCCGCGCTGAGTTCGGCGCCGACCCAATCGCCGTAAGTAGGCGAGCTCTTGCGGACATCGACCGCCACGTCGAAGATGCGCCCGCGAATGCAACGCACCAATTTGTCCTGCCCATGCGGTGGCGTTTGAAAATGGAGCCCGCGCAGGGTGAAGGGGTGGACGGAGAGCGAATGATTGTCCTGCACGAACCGGCAAGCTATGCCCCGCGCGGTAAAAGCCCGCTCGGAATACACCTCGGTGAACCAGCCGCGGGTGTCGCCGAAGCGCTGCGGACGAACAAGTTGGACGGGGGAGATGACCATGATGGTCTCGCTAGCTCTTGGCTCGGGCATCTACAAGCGTCCTGGGCGAGGGCCGTTGCGGCTTGCCCGTTGCCCCGGTGGACGCAGGGGCAACGCATTTCGATTTTGTCCGGGGTGAATATCCAATTGGCGCCTTTGACGGACACAATCAGCGGTAGTCGATAGATATGACCCCGCATCCACTTTCTTGATGCGCTATGCCACAGTCCCTTGAGGTGAGATGCGCCCAGCTGCAACAGGGGTAGCTTCGCTTTCAAGCATGATGGCTGGTACTGCTTTGTTGCAATATTTTCTGCGTATGCCAGTTGGCGGGGAAAGTAGAATTATGCGTTGTATCGGTGTTTACGGAGCGAGCGGATTTGGAAAAGAGGTGTTGCCTCTTGTTCGTGCTCAATATGGGGATGATCAAACCAATATTACTTTTATCGATGATGGTATGGCTGATGGTGACCATATCTTTTCGTTCGATTCTTTCGCGGCCTTACCATATGATGAGAAGTTGGTAACAATTGCGATTGCGGACTCTAAAGTTCGGGAAAAAATTGCCTTGCGGTGTGCTGACGCTGGATTTGGTGTTGCGGATGTCAAAGCACCCAATTTCGTGATGCTTGATGATGTCGAAATTGGCGAAGGTTCGATATTGGCATCGTTCGCACATCTAACCTCGAAGATCCGTATCGGCCGGTACTTCCACGCAAACTTCTACTCCTATGTTGCGCACGATTGCGTGATTGGCGATTTTGTTACCTTCGCACCCAGCGTGCGTTGCAATGGCAACGTCCATATCGAAGATCATGCCTATATTGGAGCGGGTGCGATCCTGAGGCAGGGCACGCCCCAAAAGCCACTGCGGATCGGACGCGGTGCGTTCATTGGAATGGGTGCGGTCGTCACGAAGGACGTCGCAGCCGGAGATACCGTTATCGGCAATCCGGCGCGACCAATGGTCTCCCGGCGATAGCACTCGAAGCGTCGCAACGCGCAGCGACCAGCGGGCATAGGACATCCTGCTCGTGGCGCCCGCCGGAGCCTTGGACCGCTCGGATCGTGCAACCGGGCTGGGTAACATAGCGCAGCGAATAGCCGGCAGGAAAGTCGCTCGAGGCGCGCCGCTTGGAGCTCCGTAGCCACTGGTGAGTGCTTCAGCCGACGCCCAAAACCGGCGCAGCAAAGCATTTGTCACCCATTGCCTGAGCGATTAACGCCGCGCATGAGTGACAGCATAAAAGGGTGCCCGTGAAGCGAATATTGGACTGCTTGGTGGCGGGATTCGCCCTTATATTGCTCTCGGTGCCGCTGCTGGCCGTGGCATTGCTGGTGCGTGTGAAGCTGGGAAGCCCGGTGCTGTTCCGGCAGGAGCGCCCGGGACTTAACGGCCGGCCTTTCATCATGATGAAATTCCGGACGATGATCGAAGCGGTTGATGACGATGGGCAGCCGCTCTCCGACGCGCAGCGACTGACGCCATTTGGTCGCTGGCTGCGCGCGTCGAGCCTGGACGAGCTGCCCGAGCTGCTGAACATCTTGCGCGGCGATATGAGCTTGGTGGGCCCGCGCCCCCTGCTGATGCGCTACCTTCCGCTCTACTCACCGGAACAGGCGCGGCGGCACGAAGTGCGCCCGGGTTTAACCGGTTGGGCGCAGATCAACGGCCGCAATGCGCTGAGCTGGGACGAGAAGTTCGCGCTAGACTTGTGGTATGTTGATCATCGCAGCTTCCTGCTTGACCTTCGTATTCTATGGCAAACGATGCTCAAAGTGGTGCGGCGCGAAGGCATTTCGTCTGCGGGTGAGGCAACCATGCCGCCGTTCACCGGGTCGTCGACGTAACTTGTCCTCAATGCGTCGCAGCCGCGAACACCCTCGCCATCGCAGCGCAAGCGGAGTCGACTTCGCCGTCGGTCATCGTCGGATGGGTGAGGAACATAAGGCTGGTCTCGCCTAGTTCGCGCGCGACTGGTAGGCGTTCTTTAGGGCGGAACGCCGTGCCGTCGAAAGCGCGCTCGCGATAGACTTCGGGACAGGTCCCGTGCAGCACTGCTACCCCGTCCGCCGACAATTCGGCAACCAGCCGGTCGCGGTCCCACCCGTCGCGCAGACCTTCAGGGCGAGCATAGGCATAAAGGCGATAATAGGCATGGGTGTCCTGCGCGCGCGGCCGAGGCACACGTACTGCGCTGGCGAAGGGGCCAAGCGCGTCGCCCAGCCTCTGGGCAATTGCGGTCCGACGCGCGGTCCAGTCAGCCATTCGTCCAAGCTGGATCAGCCCAATCGCTGACTGTACCTCAAGCATCCGCCAGTTCGTGCCGAAACTGTCGTGGACCCACCGAAATCCGGGCGCGTGCGCGCGATTGTAGACCGCATCCCAATCCTTGCCATGATCCTTGTATGACCACATGCGCGACCACAAGGTCTCGTCGTTGGTCGTCACCATCCCACCTTCACCGCCGGTGGTCATGATCTTGTCCTGGCAGAACGACCAGGCACCGACATGACCGATGCTGCCGACGCCGCGATCGCCGACCCTGGCACCGTGCGCCTGCGCGCAATCTTCGACGACTGCCAAGCCATGCTGCTTCGCCAGCGCCATGATTTCATCCATGTCGCACGGCCAACCGGCAAGATGGACCGGTATGATCGCTTTGGTGCGCGCGGTTATCACCGGAGTGATCGTTGCCGGGCTGATATTGCCGCTATCGCGGTCAACATCGGCGAACACCGGTGTCGCTCCAGCGCTGACGACGCTTGAAACCGAAGCGATGAAGGTGCGCGGCGTGACCACCACTTCGTCGCCGGGGCCGATGCCAAGCACCTTGAGCGCCACATCAAGCGCCAGCGTGCCGTTCGCGAGCGCGATAGCTCGGGCAGAGCCAGCCCAATCGGCGAAGGCGGTCTCAAATCGGCGGCCTGTGTCGCCCGTCCAATAATTTACTTTGTTCGACCGGATGACCTCGGCGACGGCGCTTGCCTCCTCCTCGGAAAAACATGGCCAGCGGGAAGGGGTGGTTTGCATGATTACCTCGGACGAGTGCTGGCGACGTGATCGAGAATGGCGACCGTCTGATCGATTGCAGGGGTAAAGGAGAGATTCGTGTCGTAATAGCGTTGACCGTTTTTGCCTAGGACGTCGCGTTCGTTCGGAGCAAGTTGGGCAAGCGAGACAATGGCGGCGGTCATCGCGGCGATATCCTCGGGCGCGGTTACGATTGCGGCGCCCGATGCCTGCAATAGTTCGGCTGCCTCACCCGATATGCCCGCCACAATCGGCTTGCCGCACGATAGATAGTGCTGTGTCTTCGAAGGGATGGTCACTTCGTAAAGCGGATCTGCCTTAAGGTGCAGGACCAGAATATCGGCAAGATCGAAAACGCGGTCCATCATCTGCCGGGATACCGGGTCATGCATGGTTATCCGCGCCCCCATTCCCAGGGCGAGGATGCGCGCAATGAGCGTCTCGCGTTCGATGCCGCCCCCAAACACATGCAGATGCAGCGGCAAATTGGGATGGTCGCGAACAGCCGCGGCGACCGCGTCGATCAACGTGCCTAGTCCCTGCGCCTGGCCCAGATTTCCGCCATAAACGACATTGATTCGACCCGCGAATGCTGTTCGTACAGCCTCCGCAGGCAGATCGGCTGGGTGTCGGGCAGGGGTGTAGGTGGACCAGTTTCGAATGCAGCGCATCTTTGCGGCGGGTACGCCGCGAGTCTCGAGACGCGCCTTCATGCCACCGGATTGGGCGACGACGAATGCCGCACGGCGATAGGTGAACCGGCACAGCGCGCCCAGGATGTTTACCAGGCGATCAGGTGCCATTCCCGACGATGTGATGCTGTCGGGCCAGAGATCTTGAATCTCGACCACGAACGGGCGCCGCCAAAGCCCGCAAAACAATGCCGCCGCCAACGCAGGAGTGACCGGAGGATGATAGACATAGACCGCATCGTACCGCCACCCACGGACTAGGCCGAAAACCAAGCTACTCAGCCAAAAGCTGATATAATTGAGCGCCCGGCCGAAGGATGAGCGATCATGTGACGGCCATACGAAAAGCCGATGAATGGCCAATCCGCCCATCGTATCGCGGCGGTATGGCCTTAGCCGATAGCCCGGATACAGCTTGCCGCCGGGATAGTTGGGGAACGCGGTGGCGACTTCGACGTCATGTCCCTTTGCCGCAAGCGCCTTGGCAAAATCGATGCCCTTGAACGCAGGTTCCGGCTCGAACCATTGGGTGAGGTAGAGGATGCGCATTTTCGCGCACCAGTAGGTCCCGCTGCGAGAAGCGACAACCCTTTAGCCTCTCTGCTTTTCCCAAACTCTTGCAAAAGTGCGTTGGAAGCATGGATCGGAACGATGATTGGCACGGTGGAAAGGGTGACCAATAGCAGCCGACAGCGGATTGGCGCACGCACTAAATATGCCGACGATCGCCGTGGCAGCCCGTCTACGGTCAAAAATTATCTTCGCCCGGCGATGATCAGTATTAACCTTATCGTGTAGCCAAAATTGTCCGCGATATGTCGCCGGCGGTCGGGAGATGTCGTGCCCTTCTAGGCTGCTGGATATAACCGGCCCGCATTCCAGCCTGTTGGCATCAGCGCGACGAATGGCTTTCACCAAGTCCCTCGCTGACTCCCGCGCGCGCCGAGGAACGTGTCTTCTGCCATCGCGTGGCGCGCGGTCAAATCGACGCTTGCGCTACCCGCGCGCCGGACACCCGTTCGGTCCGCTAGCGAATGCCTATCCATACGTTCCCACTCTCGAGCGTATCGTAACACTACCCTCGGCATAATCCGCGACGGACATCCCGGCGGCGAAATTATCGCGTACGACAAGTTCGTCTATCCTACCTTGCACACGAATGCCGAACGCACATTCGGCGGCGGCGCCACGTGTATCGACACACCTGTTCCGGGTTAGACTCAGCTTTCGGATTGGTGAAGGGGCCGATTGAAAGTCGACCGCGACACCCTGAGGTAACCGAAAATCACCGGCCTTGGAAAGATTGAACGATCGATTGGCGTCTATTACCACCGTCCCAATAGCACAAATAGCATTGGTTATAAGGTAGACGCCGAACGTTGTTCCATAAAAGTTATTTTGATCAATGACGAAATCGTCGTGCATCTCACCTTTGACCAACGAGGACTGCAAGGTTACGCCTGAGGTCGCAGTCCTGACGCTAGCCGACGACACGGTGTTTGCGCGGATTACTACCTGTTGCTGTCCAACAGGTGACAGGCAACCAATCGCCGTCTTTAAGTCTAAGCCCGCATAGATGTTGTCGTTGAAAGAAAAGGTGTTTGATACAATATGCACTCGGCGCATTTGGCACTCTATGCCATAAAACATTATTCCAAACGCAAGTATTTCCTCAAATACATTTTCAATGATTGTTATATCTTGCGAAACGGGCTCGGAAAAGTTACCATCGACCCATACACCTTGATAATAGTTGTAGACACGATTGCCCGAAAATAATTGTCGAGACCCGTGGACCTCAAACGCCACCTGCCCGCCCACTTGTGTCTTTGCCAAGGTGTTTCTGAATATGCACCTTTTACAGATTACATCGGTGGCCCATGCGTAGACCGCGCTATGATCGGGAGAATCGAGTCCCCCATCGATAAATTCGCATTCGGATATCAGCCATCCTCGGCCTAGTTTGACGTTTCGCGTATTCGACTGCGCCAATACAAGGCAAGAGGCACCTGGTGCGTTGAGAAACCGGCACTTTTCGACATAAGCATTGTCTACTCGTGCTGCATTCCCATCGGGCGTTCCGCTGATGAAAATATGTGCCTGATTAAGCAGGCTATATTCCCCGCTGCCGCGGCTCGGGCTTATCGGGTTGCGCTGGCCGTTCATGTCCATCGTAAGATTGCGCCACGACAGGCTGACAAGCTGCTCGTTGGACCCGAACATGCACATGAAAACTACGGCAGCATCGGTGCTTATGTCATCGACGATACGGAACGTTGCCCCATCTTCTGCGTCGATCTGCATATGGCTGCGTATCGCAAAGCACCGCTTGCAAGCCCCGGCCTCGGACGCAAAGAATTCTCGAGGGGCGATGTTGTAAAGTCCGGGCGGTACGGTCAGGCGCAGACGCTGGGCAGCCGCCGCGTCGATCGCCCATTGTATATGACCGGCGAGTGTCGCCGCCTTCTCGTGCGTATCGTCAATCCGTCGTGCGCGGATATCGGCCTGTAAGTCGCGGGGAATGAAATCGAACACGCTGATCGTGCCAGCCGCCGAATCGCTCCGCGCGGCGTTTGCTCCCGCGAAGACGGCAAGTGCCACCGGCGAGCCCAACGCGGCGCCGAGAACGACTCGCCGAGGTAGCTCTAGTCGGCGCGATGGCTCAGGCAATACTGGTTCCGCCACATGCGGCACCTTTCACGCGGTCCACACGGTCAACGATCGCAGGCAGGCGGCACCACCGGCCTGCAGCCATCGTGAAGCTATTTGCGTCAAGCACCATGCCCCGCTCGTTCTAACGCTTTTGCAGCGTGTCTAGGACGTCTGCCACTGGATGGCGCCCAAACCGCGGGACATAGCGTCTGTAAGCTTTGTGTGAAGCCCGCCAATATTGCCATATCAGTCGCGACGATACGGTGCCGACCGATCCATGGTCGTGATGGATAACCGTGATTTGGGGAACGTAATAAACCACCTCTCCCTTCTCAGCGATCTTGCGGCTGAGAAAAAACTCCTCGTGCATCAGAAATACCTCGGCCGGAAGTTCGCCAATTTGGTCGATAAACCTTCTCGAGAGGATGTAGCATGCGCCGAGACCCATGAAAATGAAGCCTTCGGCTTGATACTGGTCAACGTCTTTTCGGCGTGTCTTGTTTTGCGTGACTTTAGCAACCCACGTCAATAGCCGCGCAAGGTTGAAAGAGGCGGCGTATCCATCCAGGATGAGGCCCCGGAAACGGCTGATCGGTCGGATCGCGTGAGGGTTTTGCTGCAGCCCTGTGACTGTTACGATATTGGGAGCAACCACCAATCGCGCGACGATGGTTTGCTTTCGAAGACTAAGCTGCGTTCCGAAATCGGCGGGGAACTCGAGATCGTTGTTGCCGACGATATAGGCATCGGCGTCGGCAACAAGCTCTAGCGCCCGATGCAGTCCAAGATTCAGCCCGGCAAAATAGCCGACATTTGTCTCGGAAAACAGCAGATGAACGCCTGCCTTGCCGCCGACAAGCCGTCGGAGCTCATCCTGTTGATCCTTTTTGGAATCGTTGTCTACCACCACGATCAGCGCAGGCGGGTTCTCCCCATCGATGAGCGTGTTTACCGCCCCCTCGGTATAGTGAGAGTTATTATAGTTCGTGCAGATGAATACGTATTTCATTACGCTAGCCTAGTTGGATGACGTCGTGCCGACCATGTTGCCGGCATAGTCGGGAGCCGGATTGGACCGTGAAAGGGCAAGGACAACGCCGACAAATGCCAGTCCTATCATCAACGTATTCCACATGATCGCGCTGATAATAAAGCTTTGATAGATGAAGGATACGGTAAATAGGAAAGCGGAAACCGAAAGCGCCGGACTTGCCGATCGCAGCATCGTTCGGAACGCAATGTGCGAAAGATAACTGAGAATGGATAGCATAACCAAGGAGCCAGCTATCCCAAAATCATGTATCATTCCACGGAATGCGGTATAGATGTTCGTTCCAATATAGGGCGGTATAGTAAGATACTCGCCGTATACGCCGATAGGGACCGGGCGATCGTCACCGAACAATTTGAACACGGACATGAAAGTGTAGAAGCCGTTTGTCATCCCGGGATCATCATAAGGCTGTATCGACGCGCTGCCGATATAATTGCCAAACCAATCAGAAAACGCAAAAAGGTGGCCAGAGGTATATGAGGCCCACAACGGCGCAACCGCATCGATAAAACTTTGCCCGGCTCCAGAAGACACACCGCGAGCGACAAAGGAGATGGTCACCAGCGGAATTACCAAGATCGCTAGGACAACAAGCGTAGGGATCGCTTTCTTGGACAACAAATATGTATTGCCGCGAAGCAATCCCGCCACGAGCACCCCGGCATAAAAAATTGCTGCGCACAAAAATAGCATCCCTCTCGCGCTTTGCGACAGCATGACGAATACCGCAGGTGATAGAGACACGAAGACGATAACGAACTTCATATAGCGTTTATTCTGCGACGGAAGCAAAACACCTCCCAAGCCGGCGCATGAATAAGCAAGAACGTTCCCCAACTGTTGATAGACATTAGGGGCAATATCATACGAATATCTACGGCCGGCATATTCTGCCGCACTGTCGTTGATGTTGTTTACCAACTGGTCGATAGAAATGCCCTGTGATATCGAGTTTAGCAGCAGGCAGGCAACCGTAACTGCATAAGCCAAATAGAAGTATAGATAAAGCTTGCCGCTTGAATAGCTCCCGTCTATCTCACGTAATCCTTGGCGCTGGTTGAATGCCGATTGCCAATTGGAGATGCTACCAATGGAAACCGCTAGCGATGCTCCAAATATGTACAGCATCGCCAGCGGGTAAACATGAGCATTGGGGAAGCACACCAATGGAATGATGGTGTACAAAAACCATGCCAGCGAAAATATTACCGCTGGAAAGGCCCATGCATTGACCATCCTGCGAACCAACAAAGCGTTGGACAGAATTGCCACGCTAAGGATGATGCAAACTATTCTTTCGGGCCAATCAATCACGACTCGGCTCCGCAAACGGTGGTGGCCGGGTGGCCGCGATATCGGTGAAGGACCATGAGCAGCAGGGTCAGTTCGGCGCCTACGAAAGCGATACTGGCACCTACTGCTCCAAAAAAGTGAGATAGGATGAGGCAAGCCGTTACGCTGACGGCGCCGGTGGTCAAGATTGCACCCAGGAAATAGCGTTGGGCGTTCAAAAAATTGAGCCCGGCTGAACCCAACACGAAATTGGCCAAGCCAAATAGCGGGGCGGGGATAGCAATAATGAATAGTGTCGTCACGTCCGGCAGCGTTCGAAACTGGGCAATCGACGGTGACAATTCGGCGAGGCGATCGAAACCCACCCACAGTCCAACGATTACCATGGCGACGACCGCAACCTGCGGGGCGGTATATCGCAAGACGATTTTAAGTGTGCCGCGGTCTGGCCGATCATAAGGCTTGAGCGCCAGTAGTACCTTTGGAAAGGCTATCTGGTTGAGTGGCCTGGTGACAGCTTGGATCATTTTGATGCTCTTTTCGACCAAGGAGTAGCTGCTGATCGCAGCAGCCGGGACACCGATCACTCCCATGAGCAAGACGTTGATTTCCCGGTATAGCATCACCGCCGCGGTTCCAACAAAGATGCGACGACCGTGCGCCAGATATGCCAGTACGTTGCGCGCGCCTGTCCAGCGTATTTTCACCCCAAGCATATGGCTTTTATAGATCGTCGAAGCGAGCCCGGCGACGGCGAATGGTGCGCCGACCGCGAGCGGGACCAGAAGGCGGTCGGCTGCCGAATGGACGAAAATCACGACGGCAGCGAGGCTCGTCAGCCGCGCTGTCAGGGTTAAAATGGCGGGGGGGATATTGAATTCCACGCCTTGGTAGAACCAGTAGGAATGAAACACGTGCCCAAGCGGGACAAGGAGCCAACATGCCACCAACGCAAGCGGAAGCGAAGTAAACGCAGCCGTTATCAGTAGCAGCGCGATCGCCGCGCCCGTGAACATGATCAGCCTAGCGAACAATATCGAACTTAGGATTTCCGATAGCGCTTCCCGGTCACGATGCAGGGACAGGCCCGTTATCCGCGACACGCCGTCGACTTCGAAACTGTAAAGAACCACCGCAACCGCAATCATCGATACCGCTTCGGCGATCGCGACATCGGCATAAGCAACGGCGCCAAGGCGTGCGATCGCGAACGGTACGATCACAAGCGGAATGACCGCATTCGATGCCTGAAGACACGTCAATGCGGCCAGGTTGATCCCGTCGGCCCGCCATCGCGCAAGCAGGTTAATCTTCATTCGATCATCTCGATATGTCGCCGGCCCGGCGTCAGTCCGGCCCGGGGAAGATCCTATACATAATCGTGCGATCGAATGCCGTCCCATCCGTTCGATAGTCGCGCAGTCCCCAGGATCAGCTTCACGACGCGTTCGCTGACATTGGCGATCTGATAGTCGGCGGGAACCACGCCGGGGATGCCTGCTGCGATGCGTTCGGCATGCAACGCCACGGCTGCCTCGACGCCAGACAGGATCGCGTCGGGGTCCATGCCCGTTACGATGATATTGCCCGTATCCATCGCCTCGGGACGCTCGATTGCATCCCGCGGGGTAATCGCCGGGAAATCGAGTAGTGAACTTTCCTCGGCGATCGTACCGCTATCGGAAATTGCGCAGAGCGCATGCATTTGAAGGTGGTTATAGTCGTGGAACCCGAACGGCTTCATATACTGGACCCGTGCATCCAATTCCACGTTCGTCAGCGCATCCAGTCGCTTTTTGGTACGTGGGTGGGTCGAGACGATTACCGGGAGATCGTACCGCGCTGCCAAGTCGTTGAGCGTGGTAACAAGCGCAGAGAGCCGTGGTTTGCTGTCGACATTCTCCTCACGGTGCATCGAGACGATGAAATAGCCTCCGCGGGCCAACTCGAGCCGCGCAAGCACATCCGACGCATCGATCCGTGATCGATAATGTTCCAGCACCTCGCGCATCGGCGATCCGGTAAGATACACGCGGCGGTGCTGCATCCCCTCCGAGAGCAGATGGCGCCGGGCGTGTTCGGTATATACTAGGTTGAAATCGCTAATATGGTCGACCAGCCTGCGATTGGTCTCCTCGGGCACGTTGCGGTCGAAGCTGCGGTTGCCCGCCTCCATGTGGAAGATCGGCACCTTCATCCGACGGGCCATGATCGCCGCGATGGCGCTGTTGGTGTCGCCCAGCACCAGCAAGGCGTCGGGCCGTTCTGCCCGGATGACCCGTTCGGTCCCGATCAGGATGCCGCCCAGCACCTCGCCTAAGCTCGACGTGTCGACGCCCAAGAAATGGTCCGGTTTGCGAACGCCGAGATCGCTGAAGAACAGCTCGTTAAGCTCATAGTCCCAGTTTTGCCCGGTGTGGACGATACAATGATCCGTATATGCATCGAGCCGCGCCATCACGCGCGATAGACGGATGATCTCCGGCCGAGTGCCGAGCACCGTCATTACCTTCAAGCGATTCATGTCAGACCTTCGCGGCGATGGTGTCGGGGCGGGTACGGTCAAAAATTTCGTTTGCCCATAGCAACGAGATCATGACGCCATCGCCTATGTTGGTCACGTCATGCGCCCAGCCGGGCACGGTTTCCACGATCGTGGGTGTCTCGCCCTCGACGAGTATCTCATGCGTTTCGCCGGTCAGCACGTGGCGAAAGCCGAAGCGTGCCTTTCCGTGAACGATCAGAAACTTCTCGGTCTTGCTATGGTGGTAATGGCCCCCGCGCGTTACGCCGGGCAGTGCGGTGAAATAAGAAAACTGTCCTGCGCTGCGCGTCTTGAGCATTTCCGAAAAGGCGCCGCGCGGATCTCGGTGGCTCGCGATCTCGTAGCTAAAGTCTGCCGGTTGCAGTGCGGCAACATAGGTGGCATAGAGCGCGCGAGTAAGCCCGGCACCCACCGCGTCAATGAAATTGTCTGCTCGATCGGCTCGGAAGCCACGGATCGTCTCCGCAACGGCGCCGACGGTAGTGGTGTAAATCGGCGCGACCTCGGTGAACCCCGCGGCAGGTCTGTCATCCAACACCGCAATCAGCGTAGTCACGACGTCATCGATGTAGACCAAGCGCAATGGCGCGGCGGGATCGTTGACCGTGATGGGCAGGTCGCGTGCAATATTGTAGCAAAAAGTCGCGACCGCCGAATTATAGTTCGGCCGTGCCCACTTCCCGAACACATTGGGTAGGCGCAAAACATATACCGGGTTGCCGCTGCGTTTGCCATAATCGAGCAGCGCGTTTTCCCCAGCCCGTTTGCTGCGGCCATAATGGTCATCGCCGCTGGCGCGGGTCGAGGATGCGTACAGCACCGGAACCGCACAATTGGCTGCTTCCAGAGCCGTCACCAGCAGGGTGGCGGTGCCGGCGTTGACGGCATCGAAGTCGGCTGGATCAGCAGGACGGTTCGCGCCCGCCAGGTGCACCACCGCGTCTGCCTCTGCCACCGCAGCATGCCACGCTACCGACGTACTCGAACGCGTCAGCGGCAACACCACGTCACCGAGTTCAGCCAACCGAAGCGCAAGGTTGCGGCCGATGAAGCCGTCCGCACCGGTTATCACGACGCGACGTGGCGTTCGACCTGCGATCATTTCGCTGCACCATCCTGGCTCGCTAGAACCGCCTGCATATAGTCCAGCTCGCGCAATATCGCACACATCTCCGCCTGGTCGAGCCGGGCGGTGTTGTGCGAATTGAAGTCCTGCGCTTCGCTGATCTCCTTCTCGCCTTCTTCGACGAATTGCGCGTAGTTCAGGTCGCGGTTGTCGGGCGGCACGCGAAAATAGTCGCCGCGATCCTCGGCAATGGCCATCTCCTCTCGGCTGAGCAGCGCTTCGTAGAGCTTCTCGCCGTGGCGCGTGCCGATCACCTTCATCGGGTGGTCTTCGGCGCCGAGCACCTCGAGCACCGAACGGGCCAGCACATCGATCGTCGCTGCAGGTGCTTTCTGTACGAACAGATCACCATTCTCGCCGTGCTCGAACGCATAAAGCACCAGGTCGACCGCCTCGCCGAGCGTCATCACGAAGCGCGTCATCGCCGGATCGGTGATGGTGAGCGGCAAGCCTTTGCGAACCTGGTCGATAAAAAGCGGAATGACACTGCCGCGCGACGCCAGAACGTTGCCGTAACGGGTGCCCGTGATGACCGTTCGGGTACCCAACGCTAACCGCGATTTCGCCACCATCACCTTTTCCATCAGCGCCTTGGAGATGCCCATGGCGTTGATCGGATAGACCGCTTTGTCGGTCGACAGGCAAACGACGCGCGCAACCCCCGCCGCGATCGCTGCATCCAGCAGGTTATCGGTACCGATGACGTTGGTTTTCACCGCCTCCATCGGATGGAATTCGCACGATGGTACCTGCTTCAAGGCGGCGGCGTGGAAGATGTAGTCCACCCCCTGCACGGCGCTGGAGATCGAGCGCAGATCGCGCACGTCGCCGATATAATAGCGTAGTCGCGGGTCGCGATAACGGAGCCGCTGCTCCTCCTGCTTCTTCTCGTCGCGTGAGAAGATACGGATTTCGCGAAAAGGCTCGCCGATGAACCGATCAAGTACGGTCGATCCGAACGAGCCCGTTCCGCCGGTGATCAATAACACTTTGTTGTCGAACATCTACATTCCTAATCGAACAGCGTGCGATCCGTGGTGGCGATCGGCGCGTGGACGGACGGTGCTGTACGTGCTAGCCGCGGGGCAATCAACCGCGATTAAGGGTGGCCGAGGCCCTGGTCGCGGGGATTGAAGCGCCTGGTGAATAACAACCCGGCACAATTGCCGGTATTGATCGAGATTCTGTATGCCCGTCGGTAAGGTCGCGCGCCCGCTGTTAGCACTGCCACGGGTTTCCAAGCAAGTTATGGCGGCGACGATTGATGGCGCGCTCTGTGCTTTAACAGTGTGGATCGCCTATTATCTTCGGCTGGGATATTTTATTTCTCTGGTCGGGCGGCCGAGCCTTGCCGTTGCTCTATCGGTCGGACTTGCTTTGCCTGCATTCCAGGTTGTCGGTCTTTACCGTATGGCATTCCGACGCGCCGGCAGCGAAATCTTTCCAGCTTTGGCTTTGGCATGCGTGGTATATGGGCTGTGTTATGTCACGATCATAGCGGCGTATGCGTTTGATAACATTCCGCGCACGATCGGCATCATTCAGCCCATCCTGCTTTTTCTCGCGGTTGGTTCGGTGCGGCTTGCTGTGGGTTACGTGCTGGGCGGGCAGATGCAGCGAATGATTGAAATGCGACCGGAAGGGCGCATGCTGATCTATGGTGCCGGTTCCTCGGGCCGCCAGCTTGCCGCCGCGATGAGCACCAGTCGGGAATCCCATATAATCGGTTTTCTCGACGACGATCGTTCGCTCTATGGCACGCGGGTCAACGGCCTTAAGGTGTATCCACCCGCTAGCTTGCGCGATTTGATCCAGAGTCGAGGGATCACCGACGTGTTGTTGGCGCTCCCCTCGGCTCCCCGCCAGCGTCGCAACGAAATCATCCATGCGCTGCGTGGCTTGCCGATAAGCGTGCGCACCCTCCCTGGCCTGATGGACCTGGCGCACGGTCGGATCCAAGCCAGCGATCTGCGCGAACTGACGATCGAGGACCTGCTCAGCCGCGATCCGGTTTCACCCGAAATGGATGCCGTGCGCAAGAAGATCACGGGTCGCACGGTGCTGGTAACCGGGGCAGGCGGATCGATCGGCAGCGAGTTGTGCCGTCAGATCCTAACGATGGAGCCAGCGCGGATATTGCTGCTGGAATCAAGCGAGTTCGCGCTTTACGCGGTGCATCGCAACCTCATCGAGGTATCGCATGTCGAAGTGGTGCCGCTGCTCGGGTCGGTCACCGACGGCCAGCGCGTGGCGAAAATCCTGAGCGCCTGGGACCCGGACATCGTCTTCCATGCAGCGGCCTATAAGCATGTTCCGCTTGTCGAGCATAATCCGTTGGAAGGGCTACGCAACAATGTGATTGGCACGTTACGAGTCGCGGAATTGTCGTTGCAGCAGGGCGTCAGGGATTTTGTCCTTGTCAGCACGGACAAAGCGGTGCGCCCAACCAATACGATGGGTGCAACCAAGCGGTTGGCCGAGCTGGTTCTACAGGGCCTGGCCGCGGAGCAGACCAGAACGCGCTTCTCGATGGTCCGTTTCGGCAATGTTTTGGGCTCGAGTGGATCGGTGGTTCCGTTGTTCCGCGAGCAAATCCGCCAGGGCGGTCCGGTGACGATTACCCACCGCGATATCACTCGCTATTTTATGACCATTCCCGAAGCGGCGCAGCTGGTGGTGCAGGCCAGCGCGATGGCCCAGGGAGGCGAAGTGTTCGTCCTCGACATGGGGGAGCCGGTGCGGATCGCCGATCTGGCGCGCAATATGATCGAGTTATCCGGGCTGACCGTGCGATCGGCGGACACGCCTGACGGCGACATCGAAATCGTTACGGTAGGCATGCGCCCAGGCGAGAAGCTCTATGAAGAGTTGCTGATAGGCGACAATCCGAGTGCTACGACCCACCCGCGCATCATGATGGCCTCTGAACACCATTTGCCTTGGGCGCATCTGCGGCCGCGATTGGACGCGCTCGAGCGACTGATCGAGAACGGCGATGTAGGGGGGGCACGCACCTTGCTGTGCGAACTGGTCCGCGAATTTACACCATCGAGCGGGATCGTTGATTGGGTGGCAACGCAGAATGCGGTGTTGCAAAACCAGCTGGCGCAACCGCTGGGAGATACGCAACCGTTCCTTACGATGCCCTGCTAAATTGCTCCAGTCACCGCTTCAGGGCGGCCTCGAAGCTCTATGGCGCCGTCATGATGGTTTCCCACCCCCGAAAAATCTCCTAATGGCTGCCGGATGTCTGTCACCGCCGCATCATTAGTCCGCTTCCGGCCAAGCTTGCCCTTTGCTCTGCTGACCGGATTTCTGGCCGTGCTTTGGATCGCGGGCGGCGCATCGCGTGCTGACGCAGCAGGACAAATTTTCGTGCGTACGGCGGCTTTTGTCTGCCTTATCGTGATGATCCTGTTTGGCAAACGCCCGCAAGTCGGGATCACGCATCCGGTATTGCTGCTGCTGGTAGGGGCGTTGGCACTGGCATTGATCCAGTTGGTCCCGTTGCCGCCCGCTCTGTGGCAAGCGCTTCCGGGTCGCGAGCTTTTTACCCAGGCGGCGCAGCTTAGCGGACAGGTCCAGCCCTGGCGTCCTTGGTCGATTGTTCCGGGCGCGACAATGAACGCGGCCGCTTCATTGATCGTCCCTATTTTGACGCTGCTTCTGGTAAATGCGCTGCGACCGGAAGAGCGTCTCAGGCTGCCGGCGGTCCTGCTGACGTTCGTCGTTGCGTCATTGCTATTCGGTCTGCTCCAGTTCTCGGGCGCGGGTGTCAACAACCTGTTCGTCAACGAAACGCCCGGCGTAATGAGCGGTACCTTTGCCAATCGCAACCACTTCGCCCTGCTGCTCGCGCTTGGCTGCCTCTTGGTCCCGGCATGGGTATTCCAAAATGGACGTCGAACGCGGTGGCGTGGGGTTGCCGGCCTTGGCTTGGTGTTGGTGTTTGCGCTCTCCATTCTCGGCACCGGCTCGCGCGCGGGAATAGCGTTAGGGGCTCTAGCTTTGGCGATGGCGACATTGTTGGCGTGGAACGGCGTACGTCGCGAATTGCAGCATGCCCCGCGCTGGGTTCTGCCCCTACTTATCGCCTGCATCGCGCTCCTGTTCATCGCATTGGTGCTGATCAGTTTCGCTGCCGATCGGGCGGTCGGTATCCAACGCAGCTTTGCCATTGATATTCAGCAGGACATGCGCGGTCGCGCGCTGCCTACCATTTTGGCGATGATCCGCGAGTATTTTCCGTTCGGGTCAGGCTTAGGCAGTTTCGATCCGATATTTCGGATCGCCGAGCCCTTTGGGCTGCTCAAGCCGACCTACTTTAATCACGCCCATAACGATTTGCTGGAGATTGTTCTCGATGCGGGTTTACCCGGCCTCCTGCTGCTGGCGGGGGGGCTCGGCTGGTGGGCGTGGGCAAGTGTCCGCGCCTGGCGGGCCGGAGCGGGCGAAGGCTACGCACGTGCACGTTTGGGCGGGGCGATGCTGCTGTTGGTGATCGTCGCTAGCGCCTTCGACTATCCCGCGCGTACGCCGATCATCATGGCCTGGGTGACTCTTGCGGCGGTTTGGCTGGCCGGTGGCCGGCGCACGGCTTTACGGCGGGACGACAGCCATCTATAGCCCGCGACGTTCCCCTGAAATTTGGAAGAATTTGCGAGCGAATGCGTAGAGTTTTCCTTGCCCTGTCATGCGCTGCCCTGATGTCTGGGTGTGCCAGCAGAAACCCGATACAGTCGACCGAGCGGTTGAGTGTCATCGATGGAAGCGCTGTTCTGCCGGCGCCGGGTCGTGCCGATCTGACCGCCGCCGACCGGCCGTCCTTGATCGGGCCGCTCGACACCATCCTGGTGGATGTCTTCAATGTACCAGACCTTGGTCGCGAGATGCAGGTCGATGCAAGCGGGCGCATTTCAATGCCGCTGGCCGGCACGATCGAGGCGCGGGGGAAGACGGCAGAGGAGCTGGCGAGTGCGATAGAGGCTTCGTTGCGGGGACGCTACATTCGCAACCCGGAAGTCACGGTCAACATCAAGAGTTCCGTCAGCCAGGTGGTGACCGTGGACGGTCAGGTGGTGGAGCCAGGTCTTTACCCGGTTACCAACCAAATGACCCTGATGCGGGCCGTTGCGTCGGCAAAGGGACTGGCGGAATTTGCTCGACAGGATGATGTGGTGATCCTGCGCACCGTCGATGGCCGCCACATGGCCGGCCTGTACAATATCGCGGCGATCCGGATGGGCGTGTATGACGACCCTCCGATTTTCGCGAATGACGTAATAATCGTAGGCGATTCGCCACAGCGTCGTCTGTTCCGCGACTTCGTATCGGTTTCTCCGCTGCTTGCGGCGCCGCTCATCGCCGTCGTGAATTAAGGTCCATGAACGACATGAACTTGGGTACGTCCAACCCGCGCGAGGGCCAGCCGGTGTCGACGCCGGTAATCACCACCGAGCGCCTGCCGCTCATTCGCCAATATCTGCGTGTCGCGTTGCGCTGGCGCTATGTCATCATCGGGTTTGTCGCAGCCTCTGTATTGGTGGGGCTTATCGCCACCTTGCTGATGACGCCGAAATACACCGCGCAGACCACGATCGAAATTTCGCGCGAAGCGAGCAAGATCACGGATTTCCAGGGTGTCGATCGTGAGGCCGGGGTTGCGGACCAGGAATTCTACCAGACTCAATATGGTCTTTTGCAGTCCCGGTTGCTGTCGGAGCGAGTTGCGGCGCAACTGAAGCTCGTCGACGACAAGTCCTTTTTCGAGATGTTCGGCGTGTCCGATCGCGATCCCGCGTTCCAGCTCGTCAACGGGCGCTATCCCGTCAGCGGACGTGCGACCCGCCAGCGCAAGGCGGGCGAGGTACTCGTGGAACATCTTGGGATCGTTCCCACTCGGCTGTCGCGCTTGGTCGATATCCGGTTCACCAGCCCCGATGCCATCCTGTCGACGCGTGTGACGAATGCGTGGGCCGATAATTTCATTCAAACCAATTTGGAGCGGAAGGTCCAGGCAACTTCCTACGGTCGCGACTTGCTGCAGCGCCAGCTCGGGCAGCTGAAGGAACGGCTGGACTCGTCGCAGCGCCAGTTGGTCGATTACGCCACCGCAGAGAGGATTATCAATTTGCCAGCGCAGGCGACCGGCGACGGGCGTACGACCAGCGAACGATCTATCGTGGCCGACGATTTGGCAGCGCTGAACAGTGCGTTGAGCCAGGCAACGGCGGACCGGATCCAGGTCGAGGCGCGCTACCAGCAGGCCGGCCGCGCCGGTGCGTCCACCGAGGCGTTGCGCAATCCCGCGATCAACAATTTGCGCCAGCGACGGGCCGAGCTTGCGGCTGAGTATCAGCGCCTCATGGTTCAGTTTGAACCGGGTTATCCCGCAGCGCAGGCGGTCCAGTCACAAATCGATCAACTCGACCGTTCCATCGTGCGAGAGGAAGGGCGGGTCTCGGGGTCACTGGAGGCGGATTATCGCGAGGCACGCGAGCGCGAACAAGCGCTGCAGACAAAGGTAGAGCAACTAAAGAGCAGCTATCTCGACCTGCGTCGCCGGAGCATTCAATATAATATCTATCAGCAAGAAGTAGATACCAACCGTGCCTTGTACGATGGTTTGTTGCAGCGATTTAAGGAAATCGGGGTAGCTGGCGGGGTTGGCGTGAACAATATCTCGGTCGTTGATCCTGCCGACGTCCCACAACGGCCGTCCAGTCCGCGGCTGCTGGTCAACCTAGCGGTGGCATTGTTGACTGGGCTTGGTCTCGGCGCGCTCGCGGCCTTCGGGCTCGAACAGATCGACGAGGCGATTGCCGATCCGGGCGAAGTCGAGCGACGGCTCGGTTTGCCGTTGCTCGGGTCGGTTCCCAAGCTCGCCAGCGGCACGCCGAAAGAGGCGCTTCTCGATCGCAAGTCGGAACTCATCGATGCCTATTTGGCGGTGCAGACCAATCTTGCGTTCACCACCGATCATGGCGTCCCGCGTTCTTTCTCGGTCACATCTACGCGCCCTGCAGAAGGAAAGTCGACGACCGCACTAGCACTCGCTACCACGCTGGCACGGGCCAAGCGTCGCGTTATCCTGGTCGACGGCGACATGCGTTCGCCTTCGGTGCATCACTTGGGCGGCGTGAGCCACGACCATGGGCTGAGCAACTTCCTGTCAGGACAGGAGGATATCGCACCCTTGACGTTCGAGATGAGTGACTTGGGCTTCACTGCCATGTCAGCCGGGCCAATCCCGCCCAATGCCGCGGAACTGTTGACCGGTAATCGACTTTCGCTCCTGATCGATCGGTTGCTCGAGGAATATGATCATGTGGTGATCGACAGCCCACCGGTAATGGGGCTGGCCGACGCGCCACTCATCGCCAGCCGCGTCGATGGCGTGATCTATGCGGTCGAATCGCACGGTATTCGTTCAAGCATGGTGCGTACGGCGCTTGCTCGATTGGCCAGTGCCAATGCACGCGTTCTGGGCGGGGTGCTGACCAAGTTCGAAGCCAAGAAGGCGCATTTCGGCTACGGCTACGAATATGGATATGGATATGGGCGGGACGACCAGGCGTCCAAGGCGGATTGACGCAATGGCGCGGCGATCGACCATGGAGTGGGCGATCCGCGGCCTGGGCGCCATCATCGCAGCATTGGTGGGTCTGGCCGTGGTGACCGGCTCGATCGGTGCGGCGGTGCGGGAACGGGACCCTGTGCAGGCGCATCGGCTGGCGCCCGTCGATGGGCGCTGGGCCGCGTTGCTTGCCTCTTCGTTGTCGGCCGGCGAAGCAACGCCCGCCGATCGGAGCCGCGCCGACAGGCTGGCGCGTACCGCGCTACGGCAGGACGCTACAGCGGTTCAGGCGGTATCTGCGCTCGGTATCAATGCACAGGTGCGGGGCGACACTCGGGGTGCTCGCCGCCTGTTTGCCTATGCTGAGCGGCTTTCCCGCCGCGATTTGATGACCCAATTGTGGGCAATCGAGGATGCGGTCGCTCGTGGCGACGTTGCGGGCGCGTTGCGACATTATGACATAGCGCTACGCGCGTCGCGATCGGCTACCGAGCTGCTTTTTCCGGTTCTTGCCGCTGCCATTGATGATCCCACGGTGCGTGAAGCGTTGCTTCGAAGGTTGGTGGACAAGCCTGGTTGGAGCCCGGCCTTTGCCGACTATGTGGCGGAGAACGGATCGCCGGGGGCGGCTGCGCAGTTGTTCGAGAGATCGCAGCGTATAGGCGTGCCGGTATCCGAACAGGACCAGGCCACCGTGCTGGCGCGGCTGCTTGCCGCCAATGACATCGCCGCTGCCTGGGCCTATTATACTTCGTTTCGGCCGGGTACCGATCGGCAGGCGTCGCGTGATCCGGGCTTCACGGCGATGCTTTCGTCGCCGACAGCATTCGACTGGGTCACGTTGAACGAAGGGGGTGTGGTGACCTCGCTGCAGCGCGGCGATGGGGATGGTTTCGGCACGTTCCAGTTCAGCGCGCCGACCAGCGTCGGCGGGCCGCTATTGCAGCAGCTGCAGTTCTTGCCGCCCGGGGCATATCGATTGGAGGGCGTTTCGAGCGGGATCGACTTGGCGGTCGACAGCCTGCCATATTGGCAGTTGTCGTGTGTCGGCGGACGAGAACTGGGCCGCGTCACAATTCCCAACTCCGCGGACCGCCAGGGCAGGTTTGGCGGTGACTATCAGGTGCCCACCGATTGCTCGACGCAATTGCTGATGCTGGTGGCGCGTCCTTCCGATGCTATCGGGGGCGTATCGGGCCAGATCGATCAAGTTAGGCTGAAACCACGATGAGCCACTCCAAGGCACGGGTTGCGTTGACCGCCGTAATCGGGATCGTATTGCCGGGACCGGCGGTGGCCCAGCGCGTTCCGGTTGCTGAGGAGCAAATGTCCGAGCAGGCGGCAAGCGCGCCGTATCAACCAAGCGTATCTCTGTCGCAGAGACAGCCACGGGGTACCGTGGCGGGTTCGGCGGTCGGCGAGGCCGGGCGTCGGCAAACGCGCGACCAAGAAATTGGCGGGATTCAGGCGATAGGCCGTATCAACAACCGCATCAATAACCGGGTCCAGTCGCGCTTGCGGAGCCGACTCGATCGCAACTACGACCCCCGGGCACAACCGATGTAACGCTGACAGGGCACCTGTACGGGCGCCGGTCCCAGCTAACGCGCGCGGCACGTGGTGCTTGGTTTGGATCGCGGCAGACGCACCATTCAATTAAAGCGCACCGTCCGCCAACCGGGATACCCCGCCATGACCGTCGTTGCTGCCTATCTCTATCGCGACGGCAAGCGCATCCGCGAGGTCTCGATCGAAGAAAAGATCGACAGCCCGCGTGAGAAATCGGAATTCGTCTGGATCGGCATTGCCGACCCGACCGATGACGAGCTGCGCATCCTGCAGGATCGCTACGGCCTGCATCCGCTCGCGGTCGAGGATGCGATCAAGGCCGATCAGCTGCCCAAGGTCGATATCTATGAGGACCAGCTGTTCGTCGTCGCGCGCACCGCCAGCCTGATCGACGGCGATATCGCTTATGGCGAGACCGCGATCTTCGTCGGGCACAGCCACATCATCACCGTCCGCCACGGATCGGCGCGCGCGCACAGCGCGCTGCGCGACCAGCTCGAGGCGGCGCCGACGCTGTTGATGCACGGCGTCGACTATGTGCTGCACGCGGTGCTCGACTTCATCGTCGACGGCTATCTGCCGGTGGTCGAATCGGTCGAGGACGAGGTGCTGGCGATGGAACAGCGCACCGTCGATCATTTCCTCGAGCGCCACGAGATCAACCGCATCTTCGCGCTGCGCCGCGAACTGATCCGCTTCCAGCGCGTGCTCGGGCCGATGAGCGAAGTCGCGGGCAAGCTGGTGCGGCTCGACCTGCCGTGCATCGATGCCGAGACGCGGCCCTATTTCAGCGACGTGCTCGATCATATCCGACGCGTCGCGACGATGGTCGACGGGCTGCGCGAAGTGCTGAACTCGGTATTCGAATTCAGCAACCTGCTCGAACAGCAGCGCACCGGTGCGATCACCCGCCAGCTCGCCGCCTGGGCGGCGATCCTGGCGGTGCCGACCGCGATCGCGGGCATCTACGGCATGAACTTCGAATATATGCCCGAGCTCAAGACACGCCACGGCTACTTCGTCGTGCTCGGGGTGATCGCGGTGATCTGCACCGCGCTCTATGTCCGCTTCAAGCGCGTGCGCTGGCTGTGAGGTCGCGCCAACAGGCTTAACGCCCCCTCAACGCCTGCCGCGCTAGCGTCGCCGCGATGCGCCGCGCCGCCCCCCTTCCGATCGCCTGAGCGATGCGCGATCTCGCCTTTGTCGGGTTTCTCGCGCTGTTGCTCGGCTTCGGGCTGAAGCGGCCGTTCATCATCGTGCTCGGCTATGTCTATATCGACCTCGTCTCGCCGCAGCGGCTGTCCTATCATTTGCTGTCGAGCGTCCCGATCTCGCTGATCTTCTTCGCCGCGGCACTGCTCGCCTGGATCGCGGTCGATCCCAAGGACGGCACGCGCTTCAGCGTGCGCCAGTTGCTGATGACCCTGCTGCTCGGCTGGGCAGGGTGGACGCTCAAGGATTCGGACTTCCCGCTCGATGCCGCCGAGAAATGGGACTGGGTGTGGAAGACGCTGGTCTTCGCGATCTTCCTGCCGCTGACCTTGCGCACCAAATTGCGGATGGAGGCGCTGCTGATCTTCATGATCCTGGGCGCCGGATCGATCATCATCACCGGCGGGATCAAGACCCTGGGGTCGGGCGGCGGCTATGGCGTGCTCAACCTTGGCGTCACCAACAATGCCGGGCTGTACGAAGGCAGCACGATCAGCGCCGTCGCGATCGCGATGATCCCGCTGATCCTGTGGACGATGAAATATCAGACGATCTTCCCCCAGGATTGGAAGGTGAAGGCCTTTGGCTGGGCGCTGATCTTCGCCTGCCTGCTGATCCCGATCGGCACCGAGGCGCGCACCGGGCTGGTCTGCATCGCGGTGCTCGCGGTGCTGCTGCTGCGCGACAGCAAGCGGCGCATCCTGTATCTCGGGCTGCTCGCGGCGGCGGGCGCGGCGGCGGTGCCGTTGCTGCCCGACAGCTTCACCAAGCGGATGGACACGATCCAGGGCTATGAGGAAGACCAGTCGGCCAACACCCGCGTGATGGTGTGGGCCTGGACCTGGGAGTTCGTGAAGGACAATCCCAGCGGCGGCGGCTTCGGCGCGTATCGCCAGAACCGGCTGATGGTCGACACCCGCGTTCCGACCGAAGCCGGTGCCGCCGCGCCGGTCGAAGTGCTCAAGACCGTCGATGCCGGACGCGCCTGGCATTCGAGCTATTTCGAGGTGCTCGGCGAACTCGGCTGGCCGGGCTTCATCCTGTGGGCGCTGCTGAACCTCATCGGGCTGGTGCGGATGGAGATGCTGCGCTGGCGCTACGCCAAGGCACCGCCAGAGGACCGCTGGATCTGGCAGCTCGCGGCGGCGCTGCAGGCGGCGCATGTGATCTACCTGGTCGGCTCGCTGTTCCTCAGCCTGGCGTTCCAGTCGTTCTTCTACATGTGGTTCGGCCTACAGATCGCGCTCGACAGCTATGCGGCCAGGCAGCGCAAGGCGGCGGCCGGGGTGGGTTGGCGGGCAAAGGTGGCGACTTCTTCCTAAAAGTCCTCCCCGCCTGCGGGAGAGGGTTGGGCCGCAATTCTCCCCTCCCTGAAAGGGAGGGGTCGGGGGTGGGTCGAGTGCTCGACTACGGCCCGCCTAATCTCTCGGGGACGATAGTATCCCCCGGACCACACCCACCCCCAGCCCCTCCCTTGCAGGGAGGGGAGTTAAGTCAAATCACCACCATGTCGCTGCCATAATGGTGCCACGCGAAGATCGCCGCCGCTCCGCGATACGGGCGCCACGCCTCGGCAACCTCGCGCGTCACCGGCTCGCTCGGCCGCGCTTCCATCCCCAATATCCGCCCGACCTCGATCTGCACCGCCAGGTCGCCCGCGGGCCAGATGTCGGGTCGCCCCTCGGCGAACAGCAGGTAGATTTCGGCCGACCAGCGCCCGATCCCCTTCACCTTCACCAGCTGCGCGATCGCCGCCTCGTCGTCCGCCGGCAGGTTCGCCAAATCGAGCTCGCCGCTCGCCACCAGCGCGCACAGGCTGCGCGAATAGCCCATCTTCTGGCGCGAGAGCCCCGCGCCGCGCAGCATCTCGTCGCTCGCCGCGGCCCAGGCGGCGGTGTCGCCGGCATCGCCCCCCAGCGTCGCCTCGATCTTCTTCCACACCGAATCGGCCGCCTTGGTGCTCACCTGCTGGCCGACGATCGTGCGCAGCAGCGTCTCGTGCCCGCGCTCGCGGATGCGCGGCTCAGGGTAGCCCGCGCGCGCGATCGCCGCGCCGAACGCGGGCTCGATCGCCGCCAGCGAATCGAGGTCGGCGCGCAGCCGCTCGCCGCTCAGGCCCACCCAAGGTCACCTTGCGGAGCGCACGTCGGCGCGGCATGGACGGTGCGAATCGTACAGGAGACCCCGATGCCCAAGCTGATCGTCGTGACCCGGAGTGGAGAAGAGCGCGAAGTCATGGGCGAGGTGGGCCTTTCGGTGATGGAGGTCATTCGCGACAACGGCTTCGACGAGCTGCTGGCATTGTGCGGCGGTTGCTGTTCGTGCGCCACCTGCCACGTCCATGTCGACCCGGAATTTGTCGACAAACTCCCCCCGATCGGCCCCGACGAGAACGACCTGCTCGATAGCTCGCTCGAGCGCGACGCGCAGTCGCGGCTGTCGTGCCAGCTGCAATTCACCCAGGCGCTCGACGGCATGCGCGTGCGGATCGCCGCCGAGGACTAAAGCTCCCTAGAGCGCCGTTCATTCGTCGCGCCTGGCCCCGTCGAGCGCGGTGGCCAGGCGCGCCGCGTCGGCGGTTTCGGCGGCCTTTTGCGCTTTGGTACGCCCGAACCGCGCGCGATTGGCGTCGGCTTCGGCGGCGCGCGCGGCTTTGTCGCGTGCCTTGCGGAAGCGGTTGAGATTGGTGACTTGCGCCATCGCTTTGCTATAGCGCTGCGATGCGCGCCCGCCTATCGGGCGCCCCCACCTTTCGGAGCGAATCATGGCCGGCAGCGTCAACAAGGTAATCATCGTCGGCAATCTGGGCCGCGATCCCGAATCCAAATCCTTCTCGAACGGCGGCAAGGTCGTGAACCTGCGCATCGCAACGTCGGAGAGCTGGAAGGACAAGAATACCGGCGAGCGCAAGGAGAAGACCGAATGGCATTCGGTCGCGATCTTCAACGAAGGGCTCGCCAACGTCGCCGAGCGTTTCCTGCGCAAGGGATCGAAGGTGTATATCGAAGGCGCGTTGCAGACGCGCAAATGGCAGGACGCGCAGGGCCAGGATAAATATTCGACCGAGATCGTGCTGCAGGGCTTCAACAGCGTGCTGACGATGCTCGACGGACCGCAGGGCGGTGGTGCCGGCGGCGGTGGCGGTGCGGGCGGTGGCAGCCGCGACGGTGGCGATTGGGGCGGCGGCGGTGGTGACGAGTTCGCCGGCCAGTCGTCGCGCGGCGGTGGTAGCGGCGGTCGCTCGAGCCCGCCGGCCAAGTCGAACAACGACTTCGGCGGCTTCCCCGACGACCTCGACGACGACGTACCGTTCTGACCCTGCCCCCCTCCCTGAAAGGGAGGGGCCGGGGGTGGGTAGGGACCTGAAGCTACGGCCTCGGCAATAGCCCCAGGCACCGTATCGCGAACACTCGACCCACCCTCAACCCCTCCCTTCCGGGGAGGGGAGTCGTCACCGCCGCAGCAAGAACACTGCATGCTCGGCGCGGAAGTTCGCGGCGCTCGCGCTCGTCGGGCGGCCCTTCGACAGGAACCAGCTGCCCTCGACCGCGATGTCGCGTTCGCGCACGAACGACCGGAAATCGTCGATCGTGACGTGGTGGATGTTGGGCGTCGCATACCAGGCGACCGGCAGCAGCTGCGTCACCGGCATCCGCCCGCCCCACAGCAACGACGCGCGCACCCGCCAATGCGCGAAATTGGGGAACGACACGAACGCCCGCCCGCCGATCCGCAGCAGATGCTCGAGCACGCGATCGGGATGCCGCGTCGTCTGCAGCGTCTGGCTGAGGATTGCATAGTCGAAGCTGTTGTCGGGATAGTCGGCCAGGTCGATATCGGCGTCGCCCTGGACCACCGACAATCCGCGCTCCATCGCGGCGGCGACATTGGTCGGATCGAGCTCGAGCCCGCGCGCATCGACGCCCGCGCTATCGCGCAGCGCCGCCATCAACGCCCCGTCGCCGCAGCCGACATCGAGCACGCGCGTCCCCGGCGCGACATTGCGCGCGATGACCGCGAGATCGGAGCGAAGGTCAGTCATGTCACGCCGCTCCTACCCGTTCGTTTCGAGCGAAGTCGAGAAACATGGGTCGGCGCTGGTGTCGGTTTCTCGACTTCGCTCGAAACGAACGGCAAATCAGTCAACGCCGGTCCCCCGCCCGCAAGAAGCCATCGATCACCCGGTTCAACTCGGGGCTCTCGAGCAGGAACGCGTCATGCCCGAACGGCGAGGACAGTTCGACGAAGCTCGCGCGCGCCCCCGCGGCGTTCAGCGCGTGGACGATCGCGCGGCTGTCGCGCGTCGGATACAGCCAGTCGGTGTCGAAGCTCACCACGCAGAACCGCGCCTTGCTGTCGCGAAACGCGTTGGCGAGCACCCCGCCATGCTCCTCGGCCAGGTCGAAATAATCGAGCGCGCGGGTGATGTAGAGATAGGCGTTGGCGTCGAACCGGTCGCTGAAGGTGAGGCCCTGGTGGCGCAGATAGCTCTCGACCTGGAAATCGGCGTCGAAGCCGAACGATTTCGCCTCGCGCGCCTGCAGCCGCCGGCCGAACTTCTCGGTGAGGCCAGCTTCGGACAGATAGGTGATGTGCGCCGCCATCCGCGCGACCGCGAGGCCCGCGGCGGGCGGCGTGGCGCCATAATAATCGCCGCCGCGCCACGCCGGATCGGCCATGATCGCCTGCCGCCCGACTTCGTGGAACGCGATGTTCTGCGCCGAATGCCGCGCGGTCGAGGCAAGCACCACCGCCGCCTCGACGCGCTCGGGATAGGTCGCCGCCCACGACAGCACCTGCATCCCCCCCATCGATCCGCCGACCACCGCCTGCAGCCGCGCGACCCCCAGATGGTCGAGCAGCATCGCCTGCGCGCGGACCATGTCGCGGATCGTGATGACCGGGAAGCTCATCCCCCACGGCTTGTCCGTAGCGGGGTTGATCGTTGCTGGCCCCGACGATCCCATGCAGCTGCCCAGCACATTGGCGCAGATCACGAAATGCCGCGCCGGGTCGATCGGCTTGCCCGGCCCGATCATCCGCGTCCACCAGCCGGGCTTGCCGGTGATCGGGTGGCTGGCGGCGACATGCTGGTCGCCGGTCAGCGCATGGCACACCAGGATCGCGTTGCCGCCATCGGCGGCGAGCGTGCCATAGGTCTCATAGCCGATATCGAGCGGCGACAGCAGCACCCCGCCGTCGAGCTTGAGCGGCCCCGGCAGGGTGACGCGGCGGTTGAGGCCAAAGCGCTGATCGAGGGCCGATTCCATGCGCAGCGCGGTAGGGCCGGGGGGCCAGGGGATCAAGCCGGCGCGAGGGCCAGCTTGCCATTCGCCTGCGCCTCGGCCATCGCCTTTTGCATGACCGCACCTATCCCCAAGCCATGGATCATGGACATCGCCCCTTATGTCCCGGGCCGATCCAAGACCGACGACGGCCGCGTCGTCGCCAAGCTTTCGTCGAACGAGAACCCGCTCGGCACCGCCCCGCAGGCGCGCGCCGCGTTCGACGCCGCGCATGGCAGCCTCGAGCGCTATCCCGATGCCGGCGCCGCTGAGCTGCGCGAGGCGATCGCCGCGTCGTGCGACCTCGATCCCGCGCGCGTCATCTACGGCACCGGCTCGGACGAAGTGCTCCATCTCGCCGCCGGTGCCTTTGCCGGGCCGGGCGATGAAGTGATCTTCGTGCGGTACGGTTTCGCGGTGTACGAGATCGCGACGCGGCGCGTCGGCGCGTTGCCGGTGATCGCCCCCGATCGCGATTATGCGACCGATGTCGACGCGATCCTCGCCGCGGTCACCGACAAGACGCGCGTCGTGTTCGTCGCCAACCCCAACAACCCCACCGGCACCTTCATCGCCCGCGAGGAAATCGCACGGCTCCATGCTGGCCTGCCCAAATGGGTGCTGCTGGTGATCGATCAGGCCTATGCCGAATATATCGACGCCGCCGACGATGATCACGGGCTCGAACTCGCCAAGACCAAGTCCAACGTGCTGGTGACGCGCACCTTCAGCAAGATCTTCGGCCTCGCCGCCGAACGCATCGGCTGGGGCTATGCCTCGGCCGAGATCATCGATGCGATGCACCGCATCCGCGCGCCGTTCAACGTCACCACTGCCGGCCAGGCCGCCGCGATCGCCGCGCTCGCCGCGACCGATTTCGTCGATGCCAGCCGCGCGCATAATGCGCAGTGGCGCGAATGGTTCGCGGGCGAGATCGAGAAGCTCGGCAATGCCGGGCTGCGCGCGGTGCCGTCGAAGGCGAACTTCGTGCTGGTGCTGTTCGAAGGCCAGGTGACCGCCGAGCAGGCCTATCACGGCTTGATGGACCGCGGGTACATCGTGCGCTGGCTGCCGGGGCAGGGGCTGCCCAACGCGCTGCGAATCTCGATTGGCACCGCGCAGGAGACGCAGGGCGTCGCCGCGGCGCTGCGCGAGATCGTCGCGGGCTGATGCTGCCCTTCGCGCGCGTTACCGTCATCGGGCTCGGGCTGATCGGGTCGTCGGTCACCCGCGCGGTGCGCGCGCGGATGCCCACGGTGCGGCTGACCGGCTATGATGCCGATCCCTCGGTGCGCGACACCGCGCGCGCGATCGAGCTGTGCGACGACGTGACCGACACCGCGGGCGCGTCGGTGATCGATGCCGACCTGGTGGTGCTGTGCGTCCCCGTCGGCGCGATGGGCGCGGTCGCCGCCGAGCTCGCCGCCGACCTGCCCGCCGACGCGATCGTCACCGATGTCGGATCGTGCAAGGCCAGCGTGGTCGAGGCGCTCCAGGCGGCGCTGCCCGGCACGACGATCGTCCCCGCGCACCCGGTGGCGGGCACCGAGCAGAGCGGCCCCGAGGCGGGCTTCGCCACCCTCTTCAACCATCGCTGGTGCATCCTCACCCCGCCCGAGGGCACCGACCCGGTCGCGATCGAGCGCGTCGCTTCGTTCTGGCGCAACCTCGGCGCCGAGATCGAGACGATGGCCCCCGAACACCATGATCGCGTCCTCGCGGTCACCAGCCATTTGCCGCATCTCATCGCCTATACGATCGTCGGCACCGCTTCGGACCTCGAGGAAGTCACCCGGTCGGAGGTGATCAAATATTCGGCGGGCGGCTTCCGTGACTTCACCCGAATCGCCGCGTCGGACCCGACGATGTGGCGCGACGTGTTCCTGTCGAACCGCGAGGCGGTGCTCGACATGCTCCAGCGCTTTTCCGAGGACCTGTCGGCGCTCCAGCGCGCGATCCGCTGGGGCAAGGGCGATGAATTGTTCGAGCTGTTCGAACGCACCCGCGCGGTCCGCCGCTCGATCGTCGAGGAAGGCCAGGACGACGCCGCCCCCGATTTCGGCCGCTCGCACGAATAGGCAGGAGGCTCGCTCGGTCGCCGGTTCGGGCGTTGCTTCGGCGTGACTTGATTTTGAGTCCGATCGGGCGCTTCATGTTGCTCCGAATGCTTTGGCGCGATGTGGAGCTTCGAAAAATGATGCGATGGTTGCTTTTCGTCGTCGGCACCGCCCTCAGCCTCCCCGCGTACGCCCAGCTGACCGCGCCGGTGAAGAATGGCGAGACGACCATCACCGTCACCGGCACCAAGATCCGCGACGCGAAGGTCGAGATGAGCGACTGGCGGATGGCGGAGACGCCGCACGTCGTCGTGTTCAGCCAGGGCAGCGAAAAGGATCTGGTTCGCACCGCACACAATCTCGAGAAGCTGCACTTCCTCCTCTCGGCGCTGACCGGGAAAGTCGATGCGCCCGACGAGACGATTAAGGTCGCGGTGACGATGATCGGCGATGTCGGGACCTTCGAGCAGCTGCGATTGACCGATCTGCGCTGGCAATATGGCCCGTTCCCCCGCGCGTTCGCAAAGACGATCTACTATGATCCGCGCGACGAAGGGTCGGTGCTCGCAACCACGCAGGACGGCGTGAATTTGGTGCTTCGCCCGTCGGTCGGCCGTCCGACGAACCGCAATTGCGACGGTGGCGACGGCGGCTTTCCACCGGTGACGCAGATCGTCGTGGCCCCGCGCGGCGAGCAGGGCGGGGTAGATGCCAACGACGCCTATATGCAAATGCCCGTGAACGAGCTCGCCTTCTGTCAGTCGGCCGAATCGCGCCTCTATGCGGGCTTCGCGCAGAACTACCTGATGACCTATTCGCCGGCTGCGTACCCGCGCTGGTTCCTGCAGGGCTTCGGCGAGATGTTCGCGACGATGGTCGCCGGCGACGACTTTGTCGAATACGGCCACCTTCCGAGCGGCTTCTTCAAGGTGATGGAGCATTACAACGCTTATCCGGTAACGCACATCCTCGACGGCCGCTATCTTTCCGGCAAGCGATCCTGGACGCCCTATCACGCGTGGCGGCTCGCCCATCTTCTGTATTTCTCGGACGAATGGAAGCCGCGATTGGGCAAGTATCTGGATGCCCTGGCAGGGGGTGCCGACCTGGAGAGCGCCGCGACCGCGCTTGGCGACCCCGCCGAGCTCCAACGGGCCGTGATCGGCTACAAGGGACGCAAGCTACAGGGCGAGCGAATGACCTTCCCCGCCGAGCGGGCGCCGCCACCGACCGTCCGCCGCCTCACCCGGGCCGAGGCCGGCCTGATCCGCGGCCGGCTCGAGCTCGGCGCGCGGATCGAGGTGCCCGCCGCTGGCCCCGACCGCGAGAGGGCACTTGCCCGACGCACGGCCTGGCTCGAGCGGCTGCGCGGCAATGCGCGGCAGTTCCCCGACCTCATCGAACACCAATTGCTCTTGGCCGAAGCCGAATGCCGCACCGGCAATCCCGAAGCCTGTCTCGGCGCCGCCGACCGCGTGATCGCGCAGGCGCCGACCGAAACCCGCGCGCTGGTCTGGAAAGGCACCGCGCTGACCCAGCTCGCCGCACGCGCGCCCCAAGCCGAACGCCGGCAGCGGCTCGAGGTGGCGAGGAGCTTCATCGTCAAGGCCAACCGGCAGGACCCCGAAAGCAGCCTGCCGCTGATCGCCTATCACGAAAGCTTCGCCACCGCCGGCGAACAAGCCCCCGATGTCGCGGTCGAGGGGCTGTACAAGATCGTGCAGTCCGCCCCCGCCGCGCCCGGCCCAAGGCTCAAGCTCGGCGAGGAACTGGTCGCGCGCGACCTCGGCGCCGAAGCGCGCAAGACTTTGCTGCCGGTCGCCAAAGGCCCCTTCGAAACCCCCGAAAAACCCGCCGCCGCCGCGCTGCTTCCGAAGGCAGCGGTGGGGGCCGGGGGGGTAGGCGGTCGCCCCCATGCTCCCGTCGTCACCCCGGACTTGATCCGGGGTCCAGCGAGCGACCGCGTGCTACCGCAATTTGGTGGAAAGCGGGCGTTCTTCAGGCACGAACAGCGCCAACCTAAAAGGTGCCGGGCCGATTGCGACACATCACCCCTATCCACGCAACAGCTGTCGCTCCTCCGATCGACAGCGCCGGGATAACTGTGGCTTGATCTGCTAATCCTATCAATACTGCAATCCATAGGCCAAGGAAGGAGCCGAGACAGCCGTAAAGCACAGCAAATGGCAGCGGGTGCCGGTAAATAGCTTCACGGAATGGCCAGCTAAGTGGAATGCCGATCGTTACAAGGGCAACCAAACTGACGAAAAACCCGATGAGCGCCATCAGCAAAGTTAGCCCCAGCAAGATCGTGAGTGTCTTTCCCGAGGGCGGTTCGATCATAACAGAAATGGCAGCTCCTGCGAGACTGCCCAGCAGCGCTGCGACGAATGCCCGATATATCAACCTAATGAACCGCATAATGGGAAAGTGCCGCTTTGCCTCTATGCCCGCAATAAGCGCTATCGCCCGTCCCCGTCCCCGTCCCCGCCCCCGCCAACAGCCTCACCCCCCACCAACCGCTCGTCCTCGAACACGTTGATCCCCGCATGCGCCGCCGCCTCGATCGCCTCGCGCTTCATCCCCGGCGGCAGCGCTTCGCCGAAGCGGAACTCGACCACGCCGGCGCGCTTCATCCCCTTGCGCGGCCACACCTTCGCGGTCTCGAGCGCGATCGGCACTGCGGGCAGGCCGAGCGCACGGTACAATCCGGCAAAGCCCGATTTCAGCGCCGGCGTCTGTCCGGGCTCGATCCGCGTGCCCTCGGGGAACAGCAGCACCGGGCGGCCCGCCGCGCGCGCCGCCTGCGCCTGGCGCATCATCTCGCGCAATGCCTGCGAAGAGGCATCGCGATCGACCATGATCGCGCCATAGCGTTTGGCGATCCAGCCCCAGAACGGGATGTCGCCCAGCTCGCGCTTCATCACCACCACCGGCGCGCCCAGGATCCGCGTCAGCTCGAAGGTTTCGTAGAAGGACTGGTGCTTGGCGACGTACAGGGCAGGGCCCTCGGGCCGCGGTGCGCCGGTGATCCGGGTTTCGATGCCGAGCACGTAGCGCGACACCAGCCGATGATATTGGAACCATAGCAGCACCCCGCGCCGCATCGTGGCGCCGCCCACAAGGCCACAGGCGCAGGCGAACAGCACCAGCGGCACCGATCCTGCATAGAACAGCACGTCGAACGCGATCGCACGCAGCCTGGCAATCATCCGGCAAACCCCACCCACAGCGCGACCCGGCGGATCAGCAGCTTGTTATATTCGTCGAACAAGGTCGCGAAGCGCGCATTGGTGCGCACCGGATCGCCCACCACTTCGACTGCGCCATCGAGCGCATTGTCGAGCTCGAGCCGCGCGCGCGCCATGTGCCAGTCGGCGGTGACCAGCCGAACGCTCTTATAGCCGCGCTTGCGCACCCAGTCGGCGGTCTCGTCGCCGTTCGATCGCGTGTCGATCGCTTCTTGCCCCAGGTCGATGCAGCATTCGAACAAGGCGGGGCGCACGCGATATTCGAGCGCGAGCTCGATCGGGCGGACGCTCGGGTCGACGCCCGAGATCAGCATGCGATCGGCGCGCTTGTCTTCCATCAGCGCAAGGCCGCGGTCGATCCGCCCCGCGCCGCCGGTCGGCACGACGATCGCATCGGTGCGCCGATCGTCGAGCGGCTGGCCGAGCCCGAGCATGAACACGACGAAGCCCAGCGCATAGGCCAGCGCCAGGAAGGACAAAGCGCGCAGGATCACAGCCGCCGCCCCAGCGCGGCCAGCACCGTCACCCGCGCGGCGATCGTCGCCATCAGCGTGAAGCCCAGCGGCAGCAGCGTCAGGATCGCCCAGTCGCCCGGTCGCAGCGCGACCCCGCCGACGATCTCGGCACCCAGCCGGTCGATCTGGCTGCCGAGGAACACCAGGAACACCAGCGCCAGCAGCGTGCCGATCGCCCCGCCCACCAGCGTGTCGATCGCGATCCGGCGCTGGAACAGTCGCGCAACCTGGACATCGGTGGAGCCGAGCATGTGCAGCACTTCGATCGTGTCGCGGTGCGTGTCCAGCCCCGATCGTGCCGCCAGCAGCACGACGAAGGTCGTCGCGCTCGCCACCAGCAGCACCAGCCCGCCCGCCAGCAGCGCCAGCGTCGCGATGAAACCGCGCACCGGCGCCAGCCACTGCGCATGCGCATCGACGCGCGCTTGCGGTGCGATACCGCGCACCAGCCGCTCGATCCCCGGCGCGGCGCCGGGGTCGGCCAGATCGACATCGATCATCGCGGGCATCGGCAGGTCGGCGTCGAGCCCCGCCTCGCCGAGCCACGGCTCGAGCAGTTGCGCCAGCCGCGCGCGATCGACCTCGGCGACCGCGCGCACCCCGGCACGCCCGCGCAGCGCGCGCACGATCGCCGCGACGCTGCGGTCGCGCACCGCGGCGTCGCCCTCGACGATCTGCACCGTCACCCGCCCGGCAAGGTCGCTGTCGAGCGCGCGCGTCGCCGCCCAGGTCGCAAGCCCCAGCGCGCCGGCGAGCACCGTCAGGAACAGCATGATCGCCATGATCCAGCGCATCGCGCGCGTCGCCCGGCCGTCGTCGAGCAGCCGGCGATCGGGGGTGTGCGGCGCGAGCAGGCTCAACCCTCGAATTCCCGTGGCGGGTTGCGCAGCGATCCGGTCGGATCCTGCAGCCGCCCGCCCTCGATCCGCATCATGTGCGCGTTGGGAATCCGGTTGAGCAAATGGAAATCATGCGTCGCAACGACGACGGTGGTGCCCAGCCGGTTGAGGCTCTCGAACAGATGGAGCAGCCGTTCGGCCATGTCGGCGTCGACATTGCCCGTCGGCTCGTCGGCGACCAGGATCTCGGGCCGCGTGATCACCGCGCGCGCGATCGCGATCCGCTGCTGCTCGCCGCCCGACAGCGTCGGCGGGCGCGCATCGGTGCGGTCCTTCAGCCCAACCCAGGCGAGCATCTCGCGCACCGGCTCGTCGATCTCGTCCTCGGGCATGCCGGCGACGCGCAAGGGCAGCGCGATGTTGTCGAACGCCGAGAGGTGCGGCACCAGCCGGAAATCCTGGAACACCACGCCGATCCGTCGGCGAAACCCCGGCAAGCGGCTGCGCGGCAGCGTCACCGCATCCTCGCCGAACAGCCGGATCACCCCGCGGCTCGGCCGCTGCGCCAGGTACAGCAGCTTGAGCAGCGAGGTCTTCCCCGCGCCCGAGGTGCCGGTCATGAAATAGAACGCCCCCGCCTGCAACGTGAACGACACGTCGGACAGCGTTTCGGGCCCGGTGCCGTAGCGCAGGCCAACATTCTCGAACTGTACGATATTGGCCATTCGTGCCGGCGGCGGCCTGTCCTTCGTTGCACCCGGCAATTGCCATCGCACGTCCGCGATATGCGCTCAAGACGGTGGCCCGATGCGCCCGCCGCCGCGCCCCAAGACTCTTGCCAGCGAACCCATTTGCATGTTTAGATTCGCCCCAGGCCAATCCGGTCGTTTGCTTGTCCGAAGACGCCCGCCACATGATCCTCGAATGCACCCAATGCCGCACCCGCTATCTGGTCCCCGACAGCTCGATCGGCGGCGACGGGCGGACGGTGCGCTGCGCCAAGTGCAAGCATAGCTGGTTCCAGCCGCCGACGGTGATGAACCTGGCGCCCAAGCCCGCGCCGGTGCCCGCTGCAGAAACGCCCGCCGAGCCTGCGCCCGCGCCCGCGCCGGTTCCCGCGCCCAAACCGATCCCGGCCGCTGCGCCTACGGCCCCTGCGCCCGCGACTGCCGCCCCGGCCGCTGCAGCACCCGCCGCCGCTGCCCCGATCTATTCCTATGTCGATCCCGATCTCGACAAGCCGCATTACGATGCCTTCGCGCACAAGCCGCCCTTCCAGCCGCGCCGCAACCCCGCGCGCCGCTGGACCGCCGCCGCGGTGGTCGCTGGCGTCTCGATGCTGCTCGGCATCGGCGCGATCGTCTATTCGGGCGCGCCCGGGATCGCCGGCCAGCTCGGGCTGCCGATCGGCACCACCGAGACCCCGCTCCGCTTCGTCGATCGCTCGATCGAGCGGCGCTATCTGTCGAGCGGCAACGAATTGTTCGTGGTGTCGGGCAAGATCAACAACCCCAGCACCGCGGCGCAGCGCGTCCCCGACATCCGCGCCGAACTGCGCGATCCGCAGGGGCGCATCGTCTATAGCTGGACCATCACCCCCGAGCTTCGCACCCTCGCCCCCAACGGCGCGCTGGCGTTCAGCAGCGGCAAGCTCGACGTGCCCGCCAATTCCAAGCGGCTCGAACTCAGCTTCGCGGGCGAGAGCGCGCGCTGACCCACCACAGCCGCGCGCCGTTGAGCAACGCCGCGGCGACCATGCCCGCGCCCGAGGCATAGACCAGCCCGAGCGACCCCCAGCCGGTGTGCACCAGCCACCAGCCGAGCCCACCGGTGACGACGAAGAAGCTGGCGATCCCGTTCAGCCCCGCCGCCACCTGGTCGCCCATCGACCGCAGCGCATAGACGAACACCACCTGCACCCCGTCGAACAGGATGAACGGCGCCCAGGCGACGAGCATCCCGACGCCGATCGCCTCGACCGCGTTGATCGCCGGAAACGCGCCGACGATCCCCGGCGCGGCGATCAGGATGCCCAACGCCATCGCCCCGGTGGCGAGCGCCGCCAGCCCCGCCGCGAGGCCCGCGCGCCACGCCGCCTGTTCGGGCCGTCCCTCGCCGATCGCATTGCCCACGCGCACCCCCGCCGCCGACCCCAGCCCCAGCGCGACGCCGAAGGTGATGTTGTGGACCGAGAACACGATCTGGAAGGCATGCGCGCTCGCCTCGCCCAATTGCGTCGACAGCGCGATCAGGATCGAGAATCCCGCGAGCTCGAGCCCCGAGGCGATCGCGGGCACCAGCCCAAAGCGCAGCAACCGGATCATCCCGTCGGGCCGCCAGTCGCGCAGCCGCCGCACCCCGCGTTCGTGCGCGCGCGGCAGCGTCCAGGCGGCGTAGAGCATCGCCACCGCGCCAAAGGCCGATGCGGTCGCGGTCGCCGCCGCCGCCCCCACCGCGCCCCAGGCGGGAAACCCCAGATGGCCCCCCGACCATGCCCAGGCTAGGACGGCGTTGAGCGGCAGCACCGAGAGTTGCACCACCATCACCCGCCGCGGCCGGCTCACCCCTTCGAGGAAGAAGCTGGCGGCGATGCTCAGCAACTGGAACGGATAGGCGAGCGCCATCACCTGCACGACGCGCGCACCAGCCGGCGCGATGCCCGGCTCGACCCCCACCATCAGCAGCAGCGGATGCGCAAAGGCGAACAGGATCCCTCCGCTCGCCAGTCCCAGCACCAGGCCGAGCACCAGCCCCTCGTGCAGCACCCGCCCGGTCTCGGGCAAATCGCCCGCGCCATCGGCGCGCGAGACGAACACCAGCACGCCGGACAGCCAGCCGAGCACCACGACGATGCCGATATAGGTCAGCGCGCGGCTGGCCCCCAGCGCCGCCACCTCCTGCGTACCCGTCAGCCCGACGACGATCACGTCGGTGACGTGGAGGATCGTCCAGTTGAGGCTGGTGAGCATCACCGGCCACGCCAGCGCCAGCAGCCGCCGCGTTTCGTGCGTCACCGATCGCGATGTGCTGGCCGCGGAGTCGGCGGGCGGCAGGGTGGGGGAGGGGGCGGCCATGGTCGCGCTTCCCTACTGGCTGCGCCGCTCCGGCGATAGGCCGCACGATAGCATGTTGCGCAGCCCGTCCGGCGCTGCTAGGGGCCTGCGCCTACCAACTGCAGGTGCGACGCACCGGTGGTATGCACGTGCGGTCGTGGCGGAATGGTAGACGCGCAACGTTGAGGTCGTTGTGGGCGAAAGCCCGTGGAAGTTCGAGTCTTCTCGACCGCACCACTTTCCTGAAAATCGGTTGATGCAAGACGCCGGGCGGCCAGCCCAGGAGGCTGCTTTGCGTCGTCTTGACTTGTTGGTAAATGTTGCTCAAATGTTCTCACCGCAGCAGGGGTGAGGCGGCATGATCCAGATAGCGGACGGTGAGCGGCGACACGCGTTTTCACACTGGCTGCGCACCGGCAGGATGCCGGCCGTGCGGGGTCCCGACGGGATCGAGCTGAAGTTCAATCCCTGGCATGATCCGGCCGACGGCCGTTTTACCTTTGCCGGTGCCGGACGCTATTATGGCGCGGGAGGCACGAGCCCAAGCAACCGCCAGAGCGGTCGCGGATCGAGGATCGACCGCGATCAGCCTGAGAAGCCAAGAGCCGCAACCAAGCCGCGGGCCGAAGCGCCGCGCCCGGTGCGAGGGGCAAGTTACCGATCGGCCTCGCGGCGCGAGGACCGGCCCAACCCGGTGACTGAATTCGCCGCCGGTGTCGGCGAGGGCGTGTACGATGTCGCCGAAGGAACGGTGACGGGGGCATATGCCGCGCTGACGACCAATCCGCTCACCACCCTCGGCAACGCCGGGCGCGCGATCGCCGAGACGATCGATACCGCGATCGCCGCCGAAGACACGCCGGCCCGGGTCCAAATCTCCCGCGCGGCCGATGCGATCGCCAATGCGACGCCGCGCGAGATTGGCCGTGCCACTGGGTCGGTCGCAGCGAACGCCGCGTTGATAGCCGCACCGGGGGCCGCGCTCGGCAGGATTTCGTCGGCGCGCCGGCTGCGGCAAGCCCAGCTGCGCCCGACTTTCGACCCGCCCAAGATTGGCTGGGTAAGGGAAACCGTCACGTCAGACAAACCGTGGAAAGCGTATAACGACTCCGCGACCGGCGGAAGGCCCGGCCAGGCGCCAGTATTGGTGCGAACCATGCCCGACGGCACGAAGCGGCCCGTGAAATTCGACGGTATCGACGGCGACTATGTGATCGACCGTAAATGGAGTATCTGGACTACGCCGCGAGCGCGAGCGCAAGTGTTGCGGCAGGCCCAGGCATTGGCGGAGCATCGTCAAATCGGAATCTGGGAGGTTCCGAACCTTAAACAGCGAGCCGCTGCTCTCAAGCTGCTGAGGAAGATGAAAATCACCAGGATCAAGGTCAGGGTTGTTGAGCCATGATAGCTTTACCAATTGTACGAATCATCGCAGACTTTTTGGTATTCTTCAATCTTGCAGATGAAGACGTGCTCGATGCCGACGTCGCGATCAAGATGATGGAGGGGTTGGGTGGCGACCTTCAGGCACTCGATAAACAACTTCTCCGCGAACTGGTCGATGCTTTCGAAGCAATTGCGTCGGAATATAGCGGCGAAGCGCAGGAGGTCGTGCGCAATTTCGCATATAGCTTTTACCTCGAAGAGGCGCTCGCTGCCGACGATCCGGTGCGGCTGGCCGAATTGGAAGCGATACGCGACGCGAGGGATTGAACCCCAGGCGCGGCAGCGGTCGCCGGATGCAACGCCATACTCCGCCGCATCCTGCCCCGGCGACGCACGACAGCCCTGCCGCCCATCGCTGTCCTACAAGCACCGGCCCTGCTACGCTCATTCCATGACCGCCCCCGCGCCAAGCTCGACCGCAATCGCGTTGCGACCCGGGGAGAGGGGCAACCGGGGGGGTACGTAGTGTAGCTTTTGTAGCTTTCCGAGCCGTCGATGCGGCGCGACTCGCGCTGAACTAGGCAGAAAGTGTCAGGCTTCAACATAAGCTGCTCAAACCGACGTTGATATTGAACACTTTTTTCAAAATGAGCGGTTAGCCATTTTTCACTCTAGCCGCTCAAAAGCGCCTTTTATTTCATTCAACCCGCTCAGCCGCGACGCCGGTGCCTCGAGCGCCGGCCGCTAGGTTAAACCGCCGTCTTTGCCGTCAATGATTCGCGATTCGCTTTGGGATGTGGGTCTGACAACCAGAGCTAAGGGCTATCAAGTTGGGTCGGATCGTACTTCGTCCGGATGGACCGCGGCGGGAGCCATTGCTCGACCTAGGCGGTGGTCCTGAGCCTCAGCGAAAGTCTTGGGTTCAAAAATGCACGGTTCGGTTGGATTCGTTCCGTAGAGCACCGGCGTATGGGGGGGTTCTTTATGCTTAGACATAGAATACTGGTTGGGATTGCAGGTCTCTTAGCGGTTCTGATGCCTATCGTTGGAGCGCTAGCGTATCATAAACAGGTAAGCCCCGGATATCGCGGTGGCGTACCCGCTTGAGATAATAAAAACGTATAACAGGAAGGCCGAATCACGCTGGCGCGGGGAAAGATGCGCGGCACCGAAGCCGGCAAGGATGGCTCCAACGAGAATAAGCAATATGTTCCAGCCCTGCCCCTCCAGCCATCTATCGCTGTCGAGTGCCAGGCCAACGCTATCGCACGGGCAAATTTGGCGGGTTCGGAAGTTGCATTCATCTTTGCGGCTATAACCGTGAGCATAGCGGCCATGGGCGTTGTCACTCAGGCAGCCATAGGACGTAGTGACCGTATTAACGCTACGCGTATCGGCGGCTCGCATTTGATCATTGTCCCAAACTACCAAACTGGTGTCGGTCCTCCGTGTTGGGTCATATACAATGCTGGAAACGAGGAGGCGCGGATCGACAATATTACGGTCGTTCAAGCCCCCCCAGGAACATCCGCGACTGCGATCACGCGATCGGCTGATATCGACGACTTTCGAGTTCAGCCCGGTTCGGAAATTTCCATCACTCGTAGCGCCGCCGCTGGCGTCAATGATGTGATGCTCGTCGTGCACACGCGGGACATGCAAGGAGAGCATTTTGCTTGGGCTCGTTTCAGAATGGAGTTCAGTCCCGTTCGCCATGTTAAGCAGGACGAAGGCAAGATTAAAGTATAGATCCATAATCGGTTTTCCTTCAGAACTAAAAGACTTATCTAAATCTAGATCGGTAAAATGTATATGAAGATGTGCATCTATTCTCCTGCATCAACAAAGCCACAACTTGCGATTCTGAACAAATTAACAATGCATAACCGCGTCGTGCAGCTTCAGGTTAGTTAACGGTTGCGCCAGCCGAATCGGTCCAACTAAAACCTGTTCAGCGCGGGCGCGGAGCCAGAGACCAGGCGCAATCTGCGGAACAGCCTGTTCCTCAAGGATCATCGCAGTTCGCATAATCGAAATCCCTGAGCGCCGGGCAACATCGGAGGTCGTAACACCGAGAGCTGCCCGCTCCAGAATGTCCTCGACTTTGAAACGCTTCTTCTTTCTGCCCGTAAATACGATACCGGTGAGCAACTGTCCGGCGCTGACATTGCCGTTAAGGCATTCGAGCGCGTCGCCTTGGCTCCAAGTATTCGCCCTTTCGATAATCGCCTTAGGATTGTCAGGTTCGGACAATCGAACAACCATCGGTATTGCGTCCGCTTCGATAAGCAGTCGGTCGACTATTGCAGTGTACGGACCGCCGTCGCACACTGAGAAAGGCAACGTGCCGTCGAGCATCCCGGCAATGACCGCACCCCAGGGTTTAGGGCGGCCTGAAATATGTCGGATAGCTTCGACCAACCGGATCGGGTCAGCGAGGTCGGTCACCTTACCTTCTATGTCGGCTACCAGTTCAAGTGCCGTAGCCTTGTAAGAGGCGCATTGCTTAAGCTGGCCACTTGGCGCTTCAGGAGTGAGAAGGCAGTGGGCGAGCAGCTGCTCTACGCCATAGACGGGCAATCCGAGGAGGCTGGCAACCCGGGCCCTTGCACCAATCACTCTAAGGAATGGAGCAACCTTAACGACTTCGGCCGGATCAAAAGCCCGAACCCGTAGCGAGCCTTTCGCCCAAGAGTGCTGCGTGAACTTCTCGTCGTCCCACGCTGCCTTGAGCGCGCTTTCATCGACCCCACCTAAACGCGCCGCAGCCATGGCCCCGACGAAATGGGTCAGGACGCGACCTCCGGCACCGGAGGGGATATATGCCGGCTGAGTGGACGCCTGTGCACCAGCGGTCGACGGCGTGCAGCACGAGCTTGTGACCGTCGATGGCGCTACAACATCGAGTATTGCATAGTTGCGCGTCACCCATTCCCAGACATAAGCTGGACATTCGTTCGAACGGCTTATTTCACCAAGGCCGTGAGGCCAATCAAGTAGTGACGTAGCGGCGCTCGCGATTGCTTGCGTTCGCTCGGGGGGAGGGGCCTCTTCAGCGCGCCGGGCCGAGGTGGCTCGCGCTAGGTTCATGATTATGTCGTAGACCAGGTTTCGACTGACGTTGCGAAGCGCAGCGGGTAGCATCCGCTGCGCAATCTGCTGCGTCCCAGGGTTTGGATCTACGAGGCCAGCAACCAGCTCGAGCGGGGTACGCAAATCACGAGGCACTGGAACCGGCGGGATCTTACCAAGGCTTCCACCGCACGAGTGACAGCGGCTTGAGCCGTTGACGGTGACCCAGTTCTGACGAACACCGTCATCTGTGCATGGGCATGTATCCTGAAGCAGGTCCCAGCCTACCGTTGAGAACGGAAGATCCCGAAGCTCGTGGGTGGCTGGGTGATAGAGGACGCCCTGAGCAATCGCGGCGGGTGAAAAGCGCCTGACCTTATCTTCGATGCGGCTCTTCATGATATGCAGACCAAAAAAGCCTCGATGTCCCCGTCCATGTGCCGGGTAGCGCCGCGCGATAACTTCGGACTCATCAATGCGCAGGGCTGCAGCAAGACCGGCTGTGTTAAGGTTTGCGCTCTCGGACACCAGGACCCGGTTGCGATTTGACATTCCAAAATGCTGAAGCATGCCGAACGTATTGGGGATGTTGTTCTTCAAGCAGGCGTCGAACACGATCCCCCGGAGCGATGCTCCGGGGGAGAGGTCGGCTTCACGGAGGGCCCGCCGCGACATCTTAAAGGTCCCTCAGCGGATTATAGCTGATGAACTTGTGATCAACGTTCCAGCTATCGACAGCAGTAATGAGGTCCTGCAGCGTGACCGCATCCCGGCTGTCGCGTACGGTATTGCGAACCGCAGTGCGGATCGTGCCCATCAGCTGGCCGATAATGCCGTTACATGCCTCGTTCAGGGCCCGATCCAGCCCCTCGTCGTCGAGTCCAATCGTCTTCGCGAGGATGCCGTCATCGACTAAGCGCTGGTCGAGATTGGCGAGGAAGCCGCGCCAGATTTCCTGGTCATACGGGTCATGCCATTCCAGTCGGCCGAGATGACACGGTGCCGTGAGGCGACCGCTGAGTTCCATGTCCTTCGAGAAGATCGGCACTGCCTCTTCGGTGCCGAGAAGCGCGACTGGCACAACGCCGCCATCAAGCAGCAGTTTGACCGACGAGGTGATCTCGCCGCCAAATCCCGACTTTTTGCCGCCGTGGTTGCTCTCGTCGATGATCACCAGCTGCGTTCCAGAATCGCGCAGGGCTTCGAGCGTCCGGCGACGCAGACTGTGCTCAGTGCCATTCAGGGCAAATCCGTCTCCGAGCTTGGCGAGCATTTCGACGTAAAGCGAGCGCGCCGTCCCCGAGTTGTCGAGCCGGATATGGAGCACTGGCACGATGCCATCTTCGGCGTCGGCATTTACGCGCTTGGCGTATTCTTCTGCCGTCGTGGTCTTTCCGGCGCCGGTGACCTCGAAGAGAGTCATGCCAAGCATGGGCATACCTTGCATGTGCAGCCCTGTGATACGGATCTCGTCAAACTCGGCGTGAATGCCGAGCTGACGGGGTTCGGGCAGGCGTATACGGCGTACGCCGGCGACGGCTGCGCCAACCAAGGCAGAGCGATGGGCGAGCGAACCGGGGCGGAGCGTTGCGGGATCTGGTATCACTCTACCAGCGTCGCGGCGATCGCGAACCGGTTCGGGAGCGCTGCGAACACCGCGCCGCGCCGACGTATCAGGGTCTTTGATAACTGGGGCGGCGTTTGGCACCAGTTTTTTGGAATTGTCAGTCATACGAATGTCCCCATTTCAGATTGGAGGTGGGAGCCGACTTGGTGTCGGCGGGCTTGGCGGACGTCTTGCGACGTCCGGTGTCGCGCGGGTCGTGCTCCTTGGTGGAAGCGCGCGGACTGCGGCGATTGGGCACGGGCTTGTTCGATGCTGCCGTCGTGGATCTTACGACTGGTACCGACGCTGCCTTTTTGCCGTTACCCGCGCGCGGCGTGGGCGTGGTCGCATCAGAGCGATGCTCGGCACCCAGACCGTCAGGGAGCTGATAGTTCGGCGCGTCTGCGGAATGGGGATGGACCAGAGTTGAAACGTCCTCGTCGACCACCTCGATGATGTCGCCCATTATCCGTTTGAAAAGCGGGCTATCCTTCAGCTTGGCCAAAGTGGCGCGATCGTGCTCACTCGATTCCGGCGTGATATTGCGCGCCTCTTCGAACAGCCGTTTGCGTATTTCGATCAAGCGATCGCCGTCTGTTTCCTCGGTTTCCCCGGTGAAATCCCGCATGTCCATCTTGGCAATATTTACGATGCGCTTGTGAGCCCACAGCGGCAGATCATCGGCATAGTCTGCTCTGACCGCCGGCAGGGTGACGTAACGTTTGGTACGCGCGTTCCACACATGGATACGTCCCATGTCCGACTGCGAATACTTTACCTTCACGGTCAGCGTGATTTGCTTGGTGGTCGATGCTGACGGTGGCTGCAGGCTCGTCAGATCGTCGATGAGGGCGCGGGTGAGCTTGGCGTCGGAGTAGCGCAGGCCTTTCACGACGACGCCGCTGTTACGAAGCTGAGCATCGTATTCGACGTTGCCGATAGAGCGACGGAACTCGTCAAGATCATCGATGACGGAGATGCCGTACTTGGCCGCCTGCTGGCTGAAAACCAACGCGGGTGAACGCCCGTCCAATCCTTTATGCGGTGTGAGGTGGTAGACGCAGATGGCGCGCAGCAACAGCTCGCGAGCCTTACGGATCGGCACCATAACCATTTTCGTGGGATCGAAGCCGAACTCCCGTGCGCGGGCTATATCGTACGTCGCAGCGGGCAGATCCTTGAATGCGAGATCGAGGATCGTTCCGATCACGCGCTCCACCTCGGCTTTGTCCCGCGGCATCTGAGCACCCGAAAAATGGACATCGGTGCCCGCATCCATCATCGAATCTTCGAAGTGTCGAGAATGGTGGCCCGACAAATTATCGAGCAAAACTCCCGACAATTTTGTGCAAATCCACTTCAGTTCGGGATGCAGCGAGTCGATGTCCTCAGGGACCGCCTTTGGCGTGTTTGCGTGGGCGTAGGCCTCCAAAGCGGTCGCGCTTGAAGCCTCATCCCAGCACAGCCCCCAGCCAATAAGCGTTTTGCTGACGTTTTCGTAGACAACGGTGAAGGTAGGCTGCCCCAACGGAATGCCAAGTTCATCGTCGACGAGAAAGACGCCCGGTATCGGGGTATCGTCCATCTGGCCGAATGCGCCGATCCTGGTGTGCCGATCGGTCCGTCCGCCGCCGCCGTAGCGCTGATAAACAGCTTGGTGGCCGTGCTGCGCTTCCAGCGTTGCCGACGATTCGAGATCCCGGCACATGCGCCAGAAAGTGGTGTAGCTCACATTCTTATAGGGGACGGGGGGCTGCGGGTAATCCGCCCCCTCCCGGCCCGTTGGAACGCCGCGATTGATGCGGTTGATTTCACCTTTGTAATCCTGCCAGCCTTTCCATGCCCGAGCCTTTGCACCGGGGCGCGAGGTGGTTTTCCGACCGGTCGCGGCCGCAAGGTGGTGAGTCAGTATTTCTTTGGGGTGGTGTACGCGGCGGCCACGGCGGTAACCGGTCATGGCCACGCCGTCGCGTGCTCGGCGGTCGCCTGGAAAGCCGCGCTTGTGAATCCATTCGCGCAGTGTCGAGCCCGCATAGACTCGGGCACCGGGCAGTGCGGCGATCACGGGATCGCTCAGCAGCTTCTCGTTCAGCTGGCGGAGTGCGCGGTCAGAAAGCCCACCTCGGTTGACGTCGTAGGCGCGGTTGAAAATGGTGCGGAATTCCGAACTGGGATCGACGGCATGGGCGGTCTTTGCGTCGAGTTCGCGCATGCGCGCGGCGCGGCGGGGGCCTTCTTCGAGATCCTTTGCGCGCTTGAAGAAGCTCCCGCTCGCCATCAGGCGGGCTATGTCGTTGGCGTGGGGCTTGCGCCCACGCCCTGTTCCCGGGTCGGTGACCTCGAACTCGACATTCTTGCGCAGGGTGCGCAGGGTCACGAGGCCGTCCGGGTCGATACGTTCGAATACGTGTTCGATACCATCGATAACGACAATATCGCCAGGTTCGAGCTTGATTGGAAGTTCTTTCATGTACTGCCTCCTAGGCGCAGAAGTCCGCGCCCGTGGACAAGCGCCCGCGACCGAAGACCCTGATGGGTGATATGCTCAGTTAGTCTTGCGGTATTCGCGGGCGCTGGCACGCCGGTGTCGGGGGGCGTGGTGCGACCAAGCAGATGGTCCGGTAGTTCATGGCGCAGCCTGACCGTTATCGCTCGGTGATGTGTCACCGAAACTGACAGCGTCACCAATGGTGTCGCGATCATCCCCATTGTGTCTGCGGCGCGCGCATTGCGCCTGCTCGATGCGTTCCTTCATCACTGACAGGGCCCGTTCGAGGGCCGGGCGGTAAATCGGAGGCTCAAGCTGGTATCTACCGAGCCAGACGATACCGAGATCCAGCGCGTGGGGGCTATCATTGGTTGGCGGGTGAGTTGGCAGGCTGGTCATGCGTTGTCTCCGGGGCGCAGGAGTCCATGCCGGCGGACATGTGTCCACGGCTGAACCCGTTAGGTTCGTATTGGTCAGTTCGAGTGATGCGGTGGCACCGCCGGGCCTACGTCGGCGGGCGGGGGGCGACCAAGCTGATGGTTCGGCTGGACAACGATCAGATCCGAATCTGATCGTTATGAGACATGGGTTCGAGCGGTGTCAGGATGGTAGCGGCAGTGAAGCGCTGGTCGAAATCCACGTCGATCCGTCCGAGCGCGATTGCGTTCTCGATCACCGCGTTAGCGCGACGATGATCGTGTGGCGCTATGCGGCCACGGATGTCGGCCCATGTTGCGTCCTCCCCGCGTAGTACGAACGAGGTGATGACGTCTTGTTCCCGTCGAGACACCAACATGAAGCGGCGTGCATAGACGCCCTCGACATTTTGCATACGCCAGCGGGGTCCGATGATGTCTGCATGGTAGAGAATGCGAAAATTCCAGCCGGCGCGGCGTGCGATCTCTGCAACGGCACCGAGTTTTTCGCGGTAGGCGGGGTCATCCAGATCGGCGGGTGTCCGCTTCACCTCGATCAGTTCTATCGTGCCGTCACGCATCAATCGGATGTGGTCGGGGAAATAGTCGAAGAGACTATCCTCTATCCGGCCTTGGATGTGGAAGGGGTGAGCCTCGTAGTCGAGGCACTTAGGATTGACTTCGTTCCACATGGTGAGGTCGCGGTGGCCACGGCCCTCCACTACTTGTTGCCTGCCGGTCTTACGCGACCCCATGCGGGAGCGCAGATGTTTCTGGCCGCGTTTGATCACAGGATTGGCGTGGCCGCCGTGTTCAAGGACCACAATCTTTGCAAGGCGGCTGGCCTCTTCCATGCCGGGCCAGCGGTGCGCGGGGCGACGCAGTCGCCCGCGGGACGCTGGTTCGGTGGCATTATAGTAGTTGGGAATGCGTCGGTCGGCGTGGCGCGGCTCGATCCGGATAGCCGGCTTGGCACGCTTAACGACCTGTTTGTCCTCGTGTTTGATTCTCATTGTTTCAGTCCTTGCCGAGTTCGGGGGGGCATGGAGAAATACGGCGATCCCTTAGGCGAGCGCGCAGTCGCCAATCGCTTCGGCGCCAATTCCGAGCGCGCCTTTCATCCGAGGCGCTACGCCACGGGAATATGAGAGAATTTTTGAGCACCAGTGGTCCATTCAAATAAGGTTTATACAGCAGCGATGCTGGATATGATCATTCGACCGATTCGGGTCAAGCACTCTTTTATAAACTTTGTTTGCATGGCCTGTTCGCGCGCGCTACCGGTCGCGGCGGTGACAGTGGAGATAGCGTTGGCAAAGACGATCGGGGATAACCAAACGGAGGCTACCGGCGACAACCCTGCTTCCGAGCTATTACTCGACGCCGATCCACGCCTGGCAAAGGCTCTAGGTCGCGCACTTTCGCTTAACGAGTTGAAGACCTGGGCTGGCCTGCCTGAGCCGAGGCGGGCGAAAGCGCTTCAGCGAATAACTGCGCTTGACCGTTATCGCGCTGAAGGAAGCGAATTATCGGCCAAGCAGGCAGCGATGGAAGCTGGTGTGAAGCTTGGGCGTTTCTATCAAATGGCGAGGGCTTGGTCAGCTAACCGGTCGCTCGAAAGTCTCGGCGCGTATGTGTCTGCCACCAAGCCAAGGTCGAGTTTGAAACCCCATGTAAACCAGGCGCTCATGGCAGTCGTGAAACAGGTAGTCGAAGCGCAATCTAATCAGGGCAACTCGATTGCCACACTGGCCAAAAAGCTTGGCGCGGCTTCGAATTTGCCCGCAAAGGACGTACCGTCAGCAAATACCCTTCGAGCGTTTATTGAGCGGGAACAACGCCGTCGTCGCAACACCAAACTGGCAGGCACCCAAGTCCTGTTTGACCTGTCTGCCACTTCGCTGCTGCGTGACGATGGACGCCCGCATGTCGCATTTCTCGCAATCGATGACGGAACGGGGCTCATTCTTGGGCATGCCATCGGGCTCGCCGAAGAGAGTAGGGCGGGATATCAAGCTGCAGCCCAAAATTCCCTAAGTCGTATCCTTGCCGCACTGCGTGCCAAGACAATCTGGTCAGAGACTATGGAGCGATCGCAAATTGTACCAGGGGTCGACGCACCCGCAATTGCTTCAATGTCGTCGCGGATCAAGGGCGAGATAGGTGGGGCGGCTCCGCAGCTGACTGCCGAAGATAAGCAGGGCGGATATATTCGTCGTCACACGGGCCTTAAACTTGGTTCAATCCGAATGTTGCCGTCCCGAACCGGTGCCGCCCCATCGGCCATGAAAATGACAAAGGGGGGGGAGCTGAACGTGACCGACGCCTTTGCTCGGATGGAGGTGGCGGTCACTGAACACAACGCAGGGCTGCTGCTGAAGCTTGCAATTGAGGGCGATGCCGCTCCGCCGGGCAAGCTGATCCGGATGCTGGAAATGATCGCCGCCGCTTAGGCTGCCATTTGCAGTTCGGCATTGTGTCGATCGCGCGCCATTCGCAGTACGAGTTCGGCATCCTGCAGGTTGGGAGGACGATCGAGTCCTGAGCGCATCACGGTCGTTGGTCGAACAGTCGGCGGACGGTAGCTAACGACCAGCAGCCCAATTCGCTTTCCCAGTGCATTGGAAAGCGCCCGCGCTGCTTCGTTGGTCGACACCCGGCAGACCGTCCTATCAGGTGGCAGATAGCGCGTGAGGGCCTTTGCATCCGATTCTCCAGCCATAATTGGTAGCGCGCCGAAGGGACGTTCGTGTTCGATCGCCTCGGCGATTCGTCGCGCATCGAAGTCTCCTGCCGGTCGAGTCATGAGCAATTCGATGATTCTCCCAGTCGGGGTTTCCGCCGCAACAATCACCTCGGGAAAGGCGATACCCCGGCCCATATCGACGGGGAGGCGCAGATAAACCCGCGCAACTACAATGCCGTCGGGCTCTGCACTTCCATCGATGCCTCGTGTCTCGACGGCGAGTAGCCAAATCGTGCTGCGGGACGGCGCTTGCACGCCAGACCGCTCGCAGCGGTCTTCGGTTTTAGCAACCAAATCAGAAAGGGGCGCGGTAGCCCCGAGCTCGACGATCACTTCCCGCGCAATTTCGCGAGCCCGGGGATCGACTCCCTCGCGTCTGCTTCGGCTAGGATTTGCACGACGCATTCCCGGGGCCAGGGCGGTCGCATCCCGATGGACCAGCCAAGCCTTTACCAGGTTCGAAAACTGAAGCGGACCGAGGTCAAGCATCGCAGCGAACCGTTCCCGCTCGGCAGCGGTTTGATTTTCGAGAGCTAGATAGTCCCTCACAGCCTTTGCCCGTCGCCTCACCTCCGCCCATTTTAGCGGATCGATCTCGGTAAGATCCAAATCTTCAATCATATTTTCCTCCATTCTATAGATGACATGACGGTGTTTGACGGCTGGGGATGTCGCCTCGCGTCGAGCTGCTGGTGAGAAATTTTCCGGTGCTGCTGGGCGCTTGGGGCGATGCCACTGAACGCTGCTTCCCCTGGCCCGCCCAGGCCACCCCAGCCCGGGTTGCACCGGTGATCAGGTATCGATCCGTGCGGGGGCGTTATTGTGATCCAGCAGGCTTACGCTGCCGAAGACGGGGTGTGCGTGGCCGAGATAGCGGCGGTCCAACAAGGAGCACCTGCGCGGCCGATCTCGCATCTTATCAGGGCGGGGTTGTACGTAGGTTGGACGCCTGCTTGCCAACGGTGGCGCACGCCGAGCGCCGCAAGCGGATTCGTTGCTTTTTCGCAAAGGCGTGAGAGCGCGCGAAAGCCAGCGGCTGCTGGCGGGGCGATGCAATCGCCCTGCTTAACTACCTCTCGGAATACGTGAGGCTACATGTTGCCTTCTCTTGGCAACCGACCCGCCCACCGATAACGACCGCAGTCGAGATCACCGACACAGCTGAGGGCAACCGCGCATGTTGATTACCGTACGCGACAACAATGTTGATCAAGCTTTGCGTGCACTGAAAAAGAAGTTGCAGCGCGAGGGTGTTTATCGCGAAATGAAACTGCGCCGCCATTATGAAAAGCCATCGGAGAAGCGGGCGCGCGAGCGTGCCGCTGCAGTCAGCCGCGCCCGGAAAGCCGAGCGCAAGCGCCAAGAACGTGATAGCTGATCCGCTTGTCACCAGGGTATCGGGATCGGAACGCTCGCAGTGAAAGTTGGGACCCGAATTGACGAGACTGGTACCTTGTTACGCGATGGCTGCGGCTTCTACCTGCGCCGCGACGCGGGCGGACGTTATCAGCTTGAATTGCAGCGTACGCCCGTGGACCTGGTCGAGAAGCGGGTAAGGCTGGTCGGCACAGTCGTCGGCGCCGAACTGGTCAGCGCCGACGGCGTCGCACCCGAATAGCGCGAGCGTGCGGCATTTGGTACAGAATCACCGACCTTACTCTGCCTGCCGGTAGCAAATGTAGCTGCAGAAGCGCCGAATGCCGGACGTTTAGCGCGGTTCTCGCGTACCCGGCAGGAGACCTTCGTTTATGTCGATCGCACGATTGCTTCCGGCGAACGCGATCCAGCCGAGCAGACGGCTTGTTTTTGGTGCGAAGCGACCACGGGCCTTCCCTTGATGTGGCGGCCGAATTGACAGACCTTATCTTGTTTCGAAAGGGAGGGGGCGATGTCGATATGGGCAGCGTTACTGCGAGGTGTGAACATAGGTGGTGATACTGCCCTCCCCATGACGCAGCTTAGACAGTTTCTGACTGATATCGGGCTCAGCAGTGTCCGCACGCTGCTTGCTTCAGGAAACGCCGTGTTCGAAGTCGATGGGCTGGACGCCTCTGCGATCGAAGATTTGCTAGAGCGAGAAGCGGCGGCGCGAATTCAGCTGAGGACGAACTTCTTAGTTCGCAGTGATGACGACATAGCCGACGTGGCGACCGGAAATCCGTTCCCTGATGTCGGAGATACGCGGCCCGACCAACTTGTCGTAGCGTTTGGCCGGGTCACCGCCCCTGTAGATGTGCCGCAGAGACTAGCCGCCATCTATCACGGCTCTGAAAGGATCGAGGTGCGGGGGCGGGAAATGTACATCGATTTTCCAAATGGCCAAGGGCGCTCGAAACTATGGCCAGCTGTAGCGAAGCTCAAGCTGAACGGCATCGGTACCGCGCGAAACTGGAACACCGTTCTTAAGTTGCATTCCGCGATGCCGCTCTGAATCCGCCGATTTTAACCGTGATACCATGAAGTTTTTTACAAGCCGGGTCTATGCAAGGAGGGCGCTTGCAACTGACAGGATCCTGGCCCCAACGACCCATATGCGGACGGTCACGTCCGCATTAGCGCTTTCCGGAACCGACCGTCGAGCAAGCATCGCGGTCTCCGGAAAAAACATGGGCTGGTCGTCAAGCGCGCAACAATATCCGACGCGATTCGCCCTCGGGATCGTCGACCATGCGGCATTGGTCGTCGAACACCATCGTCTGGCAACGCATTGGGTCGCTCGGGCTCCAGTCTAGCCCCGGCTGGCTGGGATTGCCCGTCCTCGCGAAGGTCGCCCAGGCGCCGGCCATCGTCCGCGCCAGCCGCTGCGCCTCGGGCGTATTGCCCGTGCCCTGTTCGCAGCGCGCGGTGTTGTCGAAGCAAAAGGCGAGGTCGGCGGTATGCCAGGCACCCGCCAGTCCATCGAGCTGCGGAGACTGCCACTGGAACAGATATTGGTAGACCGGTGCCCCGCCCTGCACGTGCTTGAGGCGCACCATGTCCTGCACCCGGTTGCGATAGGCGATGCTCTGTACCCCGTAGGACAGCGTGCGGACCGCCTTTTCGGGATGCGCTTTCTTCATCGAGTCGATCAGCGCGTCGCCCTTCGCCGCGCCGAGCTGATCGGTCAGGTCCTTGCGCCACTCGGCTTCGTTGGGGTTCGAGCCCCAGCGCATGCCTTCCTCGCTGGTATTGCCGATCAGCATCGGCACATCGCGGGATACCTCGGGCGCCACATCGGCGAACGACCGGACGTCGATGACCTTGCCGTCGAGCGTCGGCCCCCAGCCCACCCGCGGCGTTGGCGGCGGCCCGCCCAGGCTGCGCACCATCGGTCCGTTGATCTCGCCGGCGACGATGTTGCTTGCGGCCGAGAGATCGACCCAGGCGATCTTCTGGAGCGCTGCGATGTCGTTGGCGGCGATGCCGAGATGCTTGACCAGCCGCCGCGAATATTCGCGCGACTGCTGCGCCGTCGGCAGCGCGCCGCCGCCACCCGATTGCGCCGCCGCGCGGTGGATCAGCCCCTTGCCCGATCGCATGCCGAGCAGCGTGGTGACCTTCGAGCCACCGCCCGACTGGCCATAGATCATCACCTTGTCGGGATCCCCGCCGAACGCGGCGATGTTCTCCTGCACCCAGCGGAGCGCCGCGACGCAATCGGTCATGCTGACATTGACCGATTCTTCATAGGCCGAACCACCCACCTCGACCAGGTCAAGGAACCCCAGCACGTTCAGCCGATGGTTGATCGACACCTGCACCACGTCGTGATGCCGTGCCATCTGCGCACCGTCGTGCGAGGCCAGTTCGTACGATGATCCGAAGGCAAAGCCGCCGCCGTGGAAATACACCATCACCGGGCGATTGCCGCTCAGCGATGGCGTCCAGACGTTGAGCTTGAGCATGTCCTCTCCCTGGAAGCCGTCGTCCCATTGCTGCAGGAACGTATGCTCGACCGCGCGGAAATTATGCGTCGTTTGCGGGCTGTTCGCGCCATAGACGAGCGCGTTGTACGGCTCGGTCCAGGCCTTTGGCGGCTTGGCGGGCAGCCAGCGATTTTCCCCGCCGGTATCCTGGCCATAGGGGATGCCCTTGAAGGTGAACACGTCGCCTGCGACATAGCCGCGCACCGGACCATATCGCGTCTTGGCAATCGCGCTGTGCGGCGTCGTGCCGCCCCGCGCAGGGCCGCGCGGCGGTGGCTGGACGCTTTGCGCACGCGCGGGAGGCAGCGCCAGGCCGGCACCTGCCACCATCGATGCGATCAGTGCACGCCGACGGTTTATGAGCGGTCCGGCCATGTCTTGCTCTCCTATAACCGCCTCGTTTCGGGCGTTCAGCAAGCAAAGCGTAAAAGCGGCTATCCACCGCGTCAATACTCATACAAGATGTGCGAAAGGTTGGGAGACTATTGCATGCATATCGGGCGTTTTGCGCTGGCCGTTGCAGCGGCATCGATCGGGTCGGTCGTCCAGAGCCAGGAAGTGGAACGCGGCAGCGGTCCCTATCCCGCGATCTTCGAGGAGCGGGCCGACCTGCCGAACCACGTCGTCTATCGCCCCAGCGATCTTGCGCCGGCGCGCTCGGACAGACTGCCGATCTATGTGTTCGGCAATGGCGGATGCAGCGCCGACGGCACCAGCTCGCGCAACCATCTGCTCGAGATCGCGTCGCGCGGCTATCTCGTGATCGCGTCGGGTACGATCCCGCGCGCTGCCGCTCCAGCGGCCCCGGCCCCCGCTCCGCCTCGGCCCGGTGCGAAGCTGACGACCGAAACCGAAACGCGCCTGCTCATAGATGCGATCGACTGGGCACAGCGCGAGAACAATCGCGCCGGCAGCCAGTTCGCAGGCCGGATCGCGACCGACAAGATCGCGGCATCGGGCTGGAGCTGCGGCGGGTTGCAGGCGCTGACCGCCGCGCAGGACCCGCGGGTCACGACGTCGGTCATCATGAACAGCGGCTTTTTTCCCGACGGTACCAACCCGTTAAGCGGCGTGGTATCGGCCAAGGCGCTGCTTAAGACGCTGCACGGATCGGTCCTCTACCTCCTCGGCGGCCCGACCGACATCGCCTATCCCAACGGCACCGATGATTACCGGCGGCTCGAGAACATCCCGGCGGCAATGGTGAACATCCCGGTCGGCCACGGCGGCACCTATATGCAGCCGCACGGCGGCGTCGGCGCAGAGGTTGTGACGGCATGGCTTGACTGGAAGCTGAAAGGTAAAAAGGCGGCCGAAGCCCGCTTCACCGGCCCCGAATGCGGCTTCTGCAACGATCCGCGGTTGACGCTTGAGCGCAAAGACTTCTGACAGATGCGGGTGTTGCCCCTATGCCGGCATGACCACTGTCGGTCATTCAGCACCGTCAGGGCGGCACCCGAAACCGGCAGCTCGTTCATCAGATTGAAACGAACGCTCCGGCCAGCTTAGACTGGCGCTCGGAACAGCTTAAATAGGGACGTTGCTGCCGGTTCGCTACAAGGCGGCAAGATGGTAAGAATTGCTGTGCCGCACCCAGAGCGCTGGTGTTGTTTCAAAAAGGATTCGGGCCGGTCGCGTCAAGATGGCTCCGTATCCGGTCGGGTGAATAGGGACACGTTGACCAACTGGTTGATGCCGGCGGCCAAATTCTCGAGCTTATACGGCTTGCGCAATATCGGAAACGCGCGCTCGTTGATGGGGATGAATTGCTCGCTGCTGTAGCCGCTGGCAAGCAGGATAGGGAGGTCATTGCGCGACTCCTTTATCTGAGTGGCCAGTTCAAGCCCGCTCATACCGGGCATGACGATATCGGAGAACACAAGGTCAACCTCGTGTTCTTCGATCAACCGGAGCGCCTCCTCCCCGTCGGACGCCTCAACCACCTTGCAGCCGAGATCCTCAAGCAGCTGGCGCGCGAAGTAGCGAACATGTTCGCTGTCTTCTACAAGAAGAACTCTAAGGCCTTTCGGGAGCACGGCGTCACGCGCAAGAGCGTGCTCGTTCTCGCGCTGCTTTTCGGTTCGGGGCAGCCATAGCTCCACCAGTGTGCCGTAGCCTACTTCAGACTCGATGCGAGCCGATCCGCCCGATTGCACTGCGTAGCCGTGGATCTGCGAGAGACCGAGTCCAGTGCCTTTGCCGGTCGGCTTCGTGGTGAAAAAGGGCTCGAAAACGCGCTTGAGCGTTTCAGGCGCAATCCCTTCGCCGGTATCTCGGATCGACAAGATAACCCCATCACGCTGCTCTCGCGTGGCATTTGTGGTCGAAATCGTAATCCGGCCGCCCTTGGGCATGGCATCGCGGGCATTGAGAACCGCGTTCAGCAACGCGGCTTCAAGGCCAGTCGGGTCGATCTCCACCGGCCATAGTGCCGGGGTGAGATCGAGTTGAAGGTCATAGAGGCATCCCAGCGTGCGCTGAAGCATTTCTCCCATGGCATCCAGCCGGACGCTGAGGTCAATGACCTCGGGCTCGAGCGGCTGACGGCGGGCGAAGGCAAGCAGCTGGGAGGTCAGACTAGTTGCACGCTCAGCCGTCTCCAGCATGACGCTCAAATAGCGGTTTCGCTTCTCAAGTGGCAGGTCCGGCTGCTTCAGCAAAAAATCCGCTGAGCCACGCATAACCGTCATCAGGTTGTTGAAGTCGTGGGCAATGCCACCGGCAAGCTCGCCCAGCGCCTGCAGCTTCTGGGACTGCAAAAGAGCTTCTTGCGTATGGCGCAGCTCCTGCTCCGCCTGCTTTTTCTCGCTTATGTCGCGGGTGATCTTGGCAAAGCCCACATGCTCGCCCGCATCATTGTAAATCGGGTCGATCAGCACGTGCGCCCAGAACAGCGAGCCGTCCTTCCGAACCCGCTGAGCTTCAGCTTCGAACTTCCCAGCCCGCAGGGACGTTTCCAAAGCGATGTCCGGAGCTCCCCGCTCGCGATCTTCTTCGGTGTAGAAGAGGGAGAAATGCTGCCCCAGGACCTCTCCTTCCTCGTACCCCTTTATGGTTTGGGCCCCCGAGTTCCAGCTCGCGATCCGGCCATGCCGGTCGAGCATGTAGATGGCGTAGTCCCGCACTCCCTCGACCAGCATCTTGAGTTGAAGTGCAATGTCATAGGTGGCCTGCTCGAGACGCCGCGTTTCGGTTATGTCTCGAGTGATCTTGGCGAAGCCGATCAGCGATCCGTCCTCATCATGAACGGCATCCACGATCACATGTGCGAGGAACGTCGCCCCATCCTTGCGGAGCCGCCAACCTTCCATCTCGAACCGCTTCTGCTCCGCGGCGGTCTTCAAGATACGGGCGGGCAGGCCGCCCCGTTGGTCGTCCGGCAGGAAGAACGTTGAAAAATGCCGACCGATGATCTCGTCGGCCTCGTATCCCTTAAAGCGGCGGGCGCCAGCGTTCCAAGTGGTCACGCGACCCTCTAGGTCCAGCATGTAGATGGCGTAATCTTCGACCGAGCCGACAAGCAGCTGGAATCGCCGTTCGCTGTCGCGCAGCGCCCGCTCGCGCTCCTTTCGCTCGGTGATGTCGCGAGTGATCTTCGCGAAGCCTTTAAGCGATCCATCCTCGCCGTAGATCGCGTCCAGAACGGCATGGGCCCAAAAGCGACTACCATCCTTCCTGATTCGCCAGCCTTCGGCTTCGAAACGGCGTTCGCGCGCTGCCGTCGACAGAGCTCGAGCTGGCACGCCCGCTTCTCGATCCTCATGGGAGAAGAATCTGGAGAAATGCTCACCAATGATCTCGTTCGCCGAATACCCCTTGAAGCGCTCTGCTCCGGAGTTCCAGGTTACGATGCTGCCATGGGGATCCAGCATGTAAATCGCGTAGTCTGTCACAGCGTCCACTAGCAGCTGAAACGTCTCGGCTGGAGGCTGCTTACTAGTGTCAACTGTGTTCAAGATTTGATCCTGCGCTAGCGCCTCGGCCCACAAACATAGACCAAAGTCCATACCGAGCCGAAACCCTCGCGCAACAGGAATCGCATCTGGTTCAGAGAGGCTGTGCGCCCGACTAGAGCCCAGCTTCAATCGCCAGCCGCATGGCTTCGGCAGTGCTGGATACGCCCAAGCGCTTGATCAGCGCGCCACGGTGCATCTTGATGGTCTTCTCGGTTAGGCCCAGGTGCTCGCCAATCTGCCGATTGCGCAAGCCTTTTGCCATCTGGCGCAGAACGGCCTGCTGCTGCCGTGTCAGCTGATCAACCCGGGCTGCGGCTGAAGCGCGAAGGTGGTCACTCTGACCGGCAGCCACCTCCATTTGGCTGCCAACGAAGTAGGCAAGTTCAGCTTGGTCGTCGAAGACAGGAGCGATCATCACGGCGTTCAGGAACTTGCTACCGTCCTTGCGATAGTTGAGAACCTCAAGCACGATCGGGGCGGCTGCGGCGACGGCTTGGGCAAGCGCCGCCGAATGTGCCCGCTGGGTTTCCGGCCCGGCAAGAATGCGGCAGTTGCGACCGACGAGTTCACTTTCCGAATATCTGGTAAGCTGCTCGAATTGCCGGTTGGCCGCTATGATCGAATTGTCGTCAGCCCTCGCATCTGTGACGATTGAGGCGATCGGTGAGAGCCGGATTGACCGAATGAGCTCCCACTCGTCGCTGCTGCGCCTGTCTAATCTGGTCGCGGTGAACATGACAGCGTTCATATGACAAAATGGTCGATGACGGCAAACCTGATCCCGTTACTCGTAACAGCCGACCGCATGGTAGCTCGGCTGCATTGGCTTTCCACGCAGGGCACCGCTTCTCGTCCGCGTTGGGCGACTGTGTCGAGAGCTGCCGCCGGCTTCGCGTCGGAGCTGACCCAGAAGCGGACGATCGCGGCATCAAATCCGCTACTCCAAATCTGTCATTCATTCAGGTCTGATTTGGTTGCTAGTCGACAATTCCTTACGACAGGCTGACCAGCCGATATTCGCCGCAAACCGCAGCGAGTCCGCCGAAGTTGCGAGGCACCGATATCGAACTGGCTTGGGCTCGTTGCTTCAAGGCGCAATGGCGCCGTTCTCGTCACCTCGCCGCAAGAAAATGCACCATCGCGCGCTCGAACGCCGCAGGCTGGTCGAGCATAATGAAATGCCAGCTGTCGGCAACGGGTACCAAAGTCGCCCCGCTCCCTGCATAGTCGCGCTCCCAAACTGCCTTCGCCTGCGGCCCCGCGCCCGTCGCATAAAGAACATGAAAGGGCCGCACCGCGATCTTGGGCAAATCGGCGCGCAAGTCGGTAGTGAGATCCTCGTACATCGCCTGCGCCACCACGCGTTGGTCGGCGCGCTCGGACCAGTTCGCCACCTGGATGCGTCCGGCCGCTGTATTAGACCAGATGCCGCCGGGATCTGTCGTCACCGCGGGGGCGTCGCGTGTCGCCCCATGCTTGGCGGCGATTCCGTTACGCATTTGAGCCGCACGCGGAGCCACGTTAGAAGCAGTCGCGGCGGGATCGAACAACGTCCCGATGAACGGGAGCGCGTCGATGATCATCACCCGCCCCACGCGACCGGGATGGCGCACGGCGAGCATCATCGCGACCAGCCCCCCCATTGAATGGCCTGCAATCGCGGGTGCGTCGATGCCGCGATCGGCAAGATGGGCAGCGATATCGGCGACGATGCCGTCGAGCAGGCCCGGCTTCAGGTTCGCACCCGGATCGCTGCCGCCGAAGCCGTTGACCTCCACGGTCAGCACATGATGCGTTTTCCTTAGCGTCGGTACGATCCCATCGTACACAGCGCGCGGGGAGGCGAGCCCTGGTATCAGGATCACGACCGGCCCTGTCCCGCCCTCATCACGGATCGAGATGTGCTGGTGCTGAACCATCGGCGACGGCGCGGCGGCGCGGACCTGGGCGGTGGCGTTGGTGGCCGGGACGGTCGCCAGGGCAAGATAAATCGCGAAACGGATCATGCGAAAGTCTCCTTCGACGGATTGAGGAAAATCGCCTCGATCGGCAGGTCGAACAGGTCGGCGATCCGAAAGGCGAGCGGTAAAGAGGGGTCGTAGCGACCCGTTTCGATCGCGTTGATGCTCTGGCGCGAGACCCCGAGCGCCTCGGCGAGATGTTGTTGGCTCCAACCGCGCTCGGCGCGCAAATCGCGTAGCCTAGATTTCACGCCTGCGGCTCGACCACGGCGTTCACCAGACTGCCCAACCCAAGACCCGCGAACCACGCGATCGGCACGAAAAACATCGGCAGGTGCGCCGCGCCGGCATAGATTTCTAGAAAGCCCCAAACACTGGCGAATGCCATGGAGAAGCCTGTAGCGACCAGCGCCTTGCGCACCTCCAGCATGCGCAGATACTCATCGTCCAGTTCGACAAGCAGGCGACAGATTAGCCAGAACACGCTGACCAGTGGCAAAGCAGGCAACGCCGCCAACAGCCAAAGAACCGGCCCCGACGCGCCGCTCGCCTCAATCACGGCGGGCACGAGGAACACCAGCACGACATAGGAGATCATCGTCGGGATGAAATGCATCAGGTAACGGCGATAGGCAGAATGGCGGGACATCGAGTCGGTCCTTGCAATGACAAGGACAATTTACGTAAAGCATCCTTTCCATACAAGAGGGCGGGCTGCCGTTCATTAGCGGACCTAGCGTGAGAACTCGGTTCCCGTGTTCCGCCAGCGCGTGGCTTTCTGTTTCGCCTCAAGGCAGTGCATTTTCAGGCCCCTTAGGCTCGAATCCGCGCTGCAACTGCTCATTAGCTGCGTCGTGATTTGAAGCGGTTTCGACCCATATCCGGTCGCTCGTCGCCGATTGGCCGCGTCCTGAAAGCGGACGCTTGTTCAGTCGGCACACTGCGGCCGGAATTGGGCCAGAAGCGGACGGCCGGCTTAAGCCGCGCGATGATCGAAACGCCGCCGTCATTCGGTTGGCCTTTCGACGGTTAATCGAGCGACGGAAACTGGGCCAGCAGCGGACGAGCAACTTCGAGAAACTAATCGCACCAAGCTGCCCTGCGGCGAACCCTAGCCCCTTGATCGGGCGAACGTTCCGGCGCGGCGCTAATGGACGGGCAACGCATACCCGGCGAAATGGCTCAACGCTGCGCAGAGCGCGGCGGACTGCCGCGCTAATACCCCGTTGTCGCCGTCGCGAAATGAAGGTTAGACTGGCGCATGGGAGATAACGAAAACACCAGTCACTCAGCTGAGGCTTCCGCGCTGGGTTTCTGGTATCAGTCGCTCTATGCGCTGCTGATACTTGCGGCCACACCGACCGACGATGCTGCGATCGCCATCGAGCAACTCGATGACATCGAGCTGAAGGTAGACGGTCAGAAATTACTGTTCCAGCTTAAGCACTCGATGAAGGCAAAGCCGGCAGCGGTCGGCATCAAGTCCCGCGCTCTATGGCGCACGGTTGCGGTCTGGGTCGATATTCTCCCCAAAATCAGCCTCGCCGAAACGAGCCTGCATCTGATGACGGTCGGCGGCATCCTTGCAGCGGACCCTTTAGAGGCGCTGCTCGATCCCGAGGATGATCGCGAGGCGCTAACGGCCGCGATGGCGAAAGAAGCTCAGCGGGTGCTCAATGAGCGGGCGGAGGCCAAGGCCAAGGGCGAGAAGCTCCACTTCGCAGATCGCTACAAAGGGTGCGAGGCGTATCTCAAGCTCTCCGAAGGCGAGAGGCACAATCTGTTGCGCCGGGTCGTCATTAAGCCCGATGCACCGACGATCGACCGGATCGAAAGTGAACTCGAACAGCATCTCTTGATCCTTCCCGCGGCGCAGCGACCGATTGTCGCACGACGGTTGATCGAATGGTGGGATCGGCAGATCGTCTATTCGCTGTGCGGCAAGCGCGAGCGCGTCATCGCACGCTACGAATTCCAGGCGCAGGTGACCGAAATCGTCGGTGAGCTCGATCAGGGGAGGCTGCTCGCGCATTTCGAGACCGTCGCAAAGCCGCTCGAATATCTGCCAGACGGAATGCTGACCCGTCAGATCGCCTTGGTCAAAGGCCGCGATTCGGACGTCGATAGGGCAATCCGGGAGGAGTGGCGGGCGCGCTCGCAGCGGGCGCGCTGGACTAACGAGAATCCGGCACTCGGCGCGATGATCAACGACTATGACTTGGTCCTCACCGAGCATTGGCAGGATCGGCATGATGAGATGTCGGAGAGTTGCGTCGATCTCGAAGACGATACGAAATGCACGTCCGGGCTCGATCTGCTGCGATGGACGCACAATTCGGCCCCCACCGCCGTCCGTTCAATCCAAGAGGGTTTCGCCGCTGCCTATTATGTCCGCGGCAGCTATCAAGTCTTGGCAATCAGCCTGCAGGTGGGATGGCATCCCGATTTCAAGGTGCTGCTCGGAGGGGAGGAATGAAGCAGGCCCATGACCTCTATGCCGAGCACAATCCTGCTTACTGCGCCTATGTCGCCGGCGCGTTCGTTACCGGCCATGCTGCGGTCCATCCTGCGGGAGCGGATCTGGCAATCGTCTATCTCGCCGTCCCCATCGCCTTGTCCGGAGATCTCGCGGCAACATTCGACGGAACGAACAAGAATACCGGCCTCCTAGAGTGGCTCGAACGAACCCCGCAGATGTCAGTCGGCTTGGCCGACCGAGTGAATGCCGCCCTAGAAATCGTCGGTGACGCGGTGCGATATGGCTGCTTTACCGACGTACTGCGGCTGTCGATTGAAGGCCGGCTCATGCCGGGATCGAAGAAGTTCAAGCAGATACCCTTGAACGATCTCGACTCACTCAGCATCGGCGCCATCCGCCGAGCCGGGCGGCTGGGCAGCTGGTTCGCGACCGCCGGCTCGACACGTAACATATTCGGCATTCTGGGGCTGACGGTATGATCCGCTGGAACATTCGCACGATCTTCTTCCTAGGTGCCGAAGGGCGGCGCCAAGACATCGTCCTCGAGCCCGACAGTATGAATGTCGTCACCGGCGCGTCGGGCACCGGCAAGTCCGCGCTAATCAAAGCAATCGACTACTGCCTTGGGTCGAGCAAATGCGAGCTACCCGTCCATATCCGGCGCCGCGCTATGGCGGTCGGAGTCAAATGGGTAGCCGGGGATCAGGAGATGATCGTCGGCCGTCTCATTCCTCCCGATGGGCAGGCTACCAGCACCAGGATGTTCGCGACCGCAGGCCGGAATCTGCCCCTGCCTAGTTCCGTCGCCGAATTTGACGGCGCGACGACGGTGGATGCAGCCAAAGCCTATCTGGAAAAGGCCTTCGGCATCGGCGATTTGGGGCATCTACCCGATGCCAATGGCGACGTCCGGGGCCGTACGAGCGTGCGGCACATTACGCCTTATATGTTCGTGACCAAAGAAGTCATCGACAGCGAATCGGTACTGCTGCACGGCCTGGAGAAGCCGGACAAGGCGCGGGACATCATTGCGACGATGCCCTATTTCCTGCGGGCAACAGACGAAGTGGGTGCGTTGGCGGAACGCCGCTCGCGCCAGCTGCAACGCGCGCTGGCCCAGGCAGAAAGCAAGGATCGGGCCCGGCAGTCGGCTGAGACCGCCTTGAAGCAACGGGCTTACGGATTGCTGGTCGAAGCGCATCGCTTTGCAATGACCGATGCGCCTTCTGCCGACGGGCGCGAAGACGATATGCTCGCTGAACTGAATCGTGTCGCGGACAGCGCAATTGACGCGGCGAGTTATCCCAAGGACAGCGAGCTCGGCGCCCTTCACGCCCGGCGGCGCGAGATCCTCGGCACGCTCGCCGGCGCCAGACGTCGGCGGGATGCCGCGAGGGCGGCACTCATCGACGCCTCGGGCTTCGGCGACACGGTTACCCGGCAACGTGACCGGCTGATGCTCTCCGAACATCTCAAGCTCGGCGACGGCGAACACACCTGTCCATTGTGCGATGCGCCCTCGGAGCGCGGGCGCGATGTTGCGGCAGTGCTCGCGGATACGCTTACCAAAGTGCGGGCCGAAACAGTCGCCGTTCAGCGGGTCCGCCCACAGCTCGCCGAGCATGACGAAGCACTCGCGAAGGAAATCAGCACGCTGAATCGTCAGCTCCGCGAGGTCGACGAGCAAATCAAAAGCTGGCTCCGGCAAACCGGCGAGACGCGCCGCCTAGCGGATATTTCCCAAGCGAAGGCTCATCTTCAAGGCCGCATTTCTTTCTTCCTGCAGACCAGCGCTGACGAGCCGCGGAAGCCGACCGCCGACCTTTCGGTCCTTCGCGCCGAGATAGCTCAGTTGGATTCGCAAGTGGATCGCGAGTCTAAGGAAATCCGGCTGCAGCATGCCGAGGCCAAGATTTCCTCCTATGCGTCGGAAATCCTTGGCGCGCTGCCGACGGTGGCCCCTTGCGTCGATTCCGAGCTTTTCTTTTCCTCACGCATTCCGGAAGTCCGGGTGATCGAGGCCGGCAGCCGCACGATGCTCCGAATGCCCGACGTCGGGTCGGATCAGAATTATCTGGCGATTCACATTGCACTGGCTTTTGCCATCCAGCGCTACCTCGAAGATGTAAATGCACCGGTGCCGGGATTGCTGGTGCTCGACCAGATCAGCCGGCCTTATTTCCCAACACGCGGTGCCGACGAAGACGAGCGGCAGATCACCGCGAGTGACGAGGATGAGGATATCCAAGCGATGCGCCGGCATATCGACTTCCTGTTCGAGCAGGTGGCAGCGAGATCAGGCCTGCAGGTCCTGCTGATCGAGCACGCATATTTTGCCGATGACCCGCGGTACGTGGCAGCGACGCGAGAGCGCTGGACGAGGGCATCGCGCAAGGCGCTTATCCCGCTCAATTGGCCGATGCGCGACGACACCTGAGTGCGGCGGCGGGATCGCCTTGGCGCTGCGGCCCGCCAAGTCGATCTCGTCATACCGGATCCTGATGCGCGAAGAACTCCCGGGCCGCGGAGGCTAAGCCATGATCCCAGACCGGTTCGTCACCGAATATCCGGCGCGCTGCCTCAAGCTGCTCGCCGCGCTCGAGCTCAAGGCGAACGAGCTCGACCTCATCGGCACCTTCACCGTCCTTCTTGCCACCTCGATGCTCACCGTCCCATTCGAGCGGCTTAGGATCCACCATCCGCTGTTCCAAGACCCTGGCGGGCTCGCCGGCGCGTTGGCCGAAATGTTCAAGAGGCCATGGTGCGAGGCCGTGGTGTGCGCCGGCGCCTCACCCGCCGAATGGCGTTTCTCCCGCATAATGGGCGATCCGAACGAAGTCGGCGGCTGGCGCGATGAGGCGGGCCGCCCGTCAATGTCGGTGGAGGCCAACACCATCGCAAAGCGAACCTCGATGGATGTGGTGCGGGTGTTGCGGAACGCGCTAGCCCACGGCAACATCGTCTACCTCGATGAGGACGGGCGCGAGACTGCAGGCGCCCGCGTCGCCTTCCTGGGATTCCTCTCCCGATACGAAGAGAACCAGGAGCAGCGTGCGAGAGGTGAGACATATCGGCTCGTCGCTGTCCGCGAAACCCATCTCCTGCGGTTCATCAAGAACTGGGCCGGGTGGATCGCCCAATTTAACCCTGACGACGGCTTCAGGCACTAAACACCTAAGCGCCATCCACAACCCGATCCGACGCCGATCACTCGAACCCGACCGTTCGGCCACGGCCCCAGTTCCATCGCCGGCGATCAGTCCGTATCAAGGCCTCAAAGATAACAAAGGCGGCCCGTCAAATGGTAGATTTCAAGAAGTTGCAGGAAGCCAAGGCAAAGCCCAAGCCCAAGAATCCGCGCGACATCTTCAATGCATTGCCGAAGCCGCCCGGCATCAATGACCTCTATGCCAGCCAGGCGGAGGTGCTCGACGCATGGTACCCGCGCCGCGAGGAAAAGGACGTCGTCGTCAAGTTGCACACCGGCGGCGGAAAGACGCTGGTCGCATTGCTGATGGCCCAGTCCGTCATGAACGAAACCGGCGAACCGGTGATCTACTTGGCACCTACCAACCAGCTCGTCGCGCAGGTGCTCGCGAAAAGCACGGAATACGGCATTCGAGCTCTACCTTACACCAGCGGGGAGCCACTGCCCGCCGAATTCCACGACGGCAAGGCGATCCTAGTCGGCTCCTATGAAACTCTGTTTAACGGGCGCAGTAAGTTCGGCGTCCGTGGTTCGGGTCGAGAGGTCGTCAAGGCGGGCGCGATCATCCTCGACGACGCGCACGTTGCGCTGGCATCGGTGCGCGACGCATTCACTCTCGAAATCCAGCTCAAGCACCACAAAGACGTCTACACCGAACTGGCCGACCGCTTCCGGCCCGCGTTCAAAGACATCGGCCGCGCGGGCTCATTCGCCGACATCATCAACGGCAAGGAATACGGCGTCATCGAAGTGCCGAGCTGGGCATGGTACCGCCATCTTGAGGAGGTGCAGCAGTATCTGTCCGGCGAGGTCGACGACATCGACCGGTTCGTCTGGCCGTTCCTCCGCGACAACCTCGGCGTCTGCCACTGCCTCTTCAGCAAGACTTCCGTCAGCATCACGCCGATGTTCCCGCCTGTCGACATGCTGCCGACGTTCGAGGACTCCCCACGCCGGATCTACATGTCGGCGACGATCGCGGACGACAGCGAGATCGTCCGCACGTTCGGTGCATCCGCCGAAGCGATCGGCAAGCCGATAACGTCGACGTCCCTTGCCGGCGTTGGCGAGCGTATGATCCTCGTCCCCGGCCTTATGAAACTTGGTACGCCGATCACGCCCATGATCAAGGCAATGGCGACGAAACTGGCGGAGGCGAAGCGGGGCGTCGCGATCCTGACGCCCTCTGGCAAAGCAGCCAGGGGATGGGAGGACATCGCCGACTATCCCGAGACCACCGCCGCCGTGTCGGAGAAGGTCGCCGCGATGCAGGCGGGTGACACGTTCGGTCCGCTGGTGCTCGCGAACCGCTACGACGGCATCGACCTCGCGGGCAACGCTTGCCGCTTCCTGGTCATGGACGACCTGCCCCAGGGGACGACCAACTATGACGTCTACCGCATGAACGTCGTCGCTGACGCCGCCGTCAATTCACTGCTCGCCCAGCGGATCGAACAGGGCATCGGACGCGGCACCCGCGGCGGCGCCGACTATTGCGTGATCGTCCTCATCGGAACCAAGCTCGTCGGATGGATCGGGAAGACGAAGAACCTCGACTTCCTGACGGCCAGCACCCGGGTCCAGCTAAAGATGGGACAGGAGGTCAGCGAGGCGGTGACCACCCGCAAGGAAGTCAGGGAAACCGTCCTCAAGTGCCTGCAGCGCGATCCTGACTGGGTCAGCTACCACGCCTCCGAGCTTGCCGACGCGGCGCATGCGGCGCCGGTCGACCAGCTCGCGCTCAAGATCGCCGCCGCCGAGCGCAAGGCGTTCCGCCGGCAGCGCCTCGGGCAATACGAGAAAGCGCTCGCCGGCGTCGAGACGCTGATGACTGGCGAGGCGCTGAAGGGCGATCCGCAACGCCGCGCCTGGCTTGCCGCGTCGGCAGCGCGCATCGCCTATCAGATGGAGGACGAGAACAAGGGGCAGAAGCACCAGACGTCGGCCTTCTCGATCAACAACAACCACAGCCCGCCGCGCAAGCGACCCGTCTACGTGGTGCGTTCTGCACCGGGCAAGCAGGCCAACGCGATCGTGAAGCGGCTAATGGAATTCCACCAGCGAGCGGCAATCCTCTCGGTTTTCGACGACGCCATGAGCGACCTGGTGCCCGAAGCCTCGGCCGCCCGCTACGAAGAGGCGCTCGCAAAGCTCGGAGAGTTCCTCGGCTTCGATGCAGAACGGCCCGAGAAGGTCTATGACACCGGGCCTGACGTGCTCTGGCGAACAGATGCGAGCTTCGACTTCGTGATAGAGGCCAAGAGCGAAAAGGACGATGCCAATCCGCTTTATAAGAAGGACCACGCGCAGCTGCTCGAAGCCGAACACTGGTTCAAGCAGAACTATCCCGACCGGGACGCGGCTAGGGTCTCAGCGCTACCGGAGGCGATCGCCGACGAGAAAGCCACCCCGGCCGGCAGCTTCGCCTTTCGGCTCGCTGACGTCACCAAGGTGGTGGGCGCGCTCAAAGGCGTCTTTGTCGAGCTGATCGGAGCCTCCGGCGACCGCGGCGCGTTGCGGGAGCAGTGCGAGGCCGCGCTGACCAACGCCAAGCTCAAGCCAGCAGCGCTCCGCGACACCTACATGAAGCCGTTTGGCAAGGGGAGAACCAAAGCAGGCTAATGGCAAGACAAAGGCCTCCCGCTGGAGCGATTGGGAAAATGAAGCAACGACGGCTTTCGGGATCGCCGGCCCGCCCATCGAACGACCGTTATTGGGGCGCGTAGCTCCCGGTCGACCACGGCTTAACGAAGGGCCGCTTACGCCATCTCCGCGCCCGAAAGCGGCCGTTCCGTTCTCCACCCGAAGTCTGGCAATCCGTCAGTCGGGAAACTACGGAAATGGCGGCCAACCAATCCCCATTATTTTTCCGCTACAAGGTTCTGCATGGCAATTCTCTCCCGAATAGATTCATCGCATCGCTTCTAGGCTTGGCAGCGTCCTGCCGCTTATCAGCCAGCGTCGCCGACATCAGCAGCGACGGGGACGAAGCCACCATATCCAGTGCCTCATTGATCGGTGCTGACAGCCGGCGCGCTTTGTCTGCGTCGTGCAAAATCGTAGGCATGGCTTTCCCGCGGATCGGCTCGACCACTGCGTTCGGTTCGGTGGTGAGAAACGCGACATCGCCCCGTTCTCGGTTGGTCGCCATATCCCGGCAAACGAGAAGATCGGCCGCGACGGCACGTCGAACCACCGCCGAGGCCTCTTGCCGGTCGGCCCGGGCCCGTACTCGCTGAAAATTGTGACCGGCAACAAGCAGCGCCGCGCGGCGTTAGTCAGCGCGGATCGCCAGAACGCCAAATGCAGGTTGCGGACGTTAGTCACCTTGCGGTCGAGCATCCTCGGCTTGCAGGTGACCGGATCGATTCGCTTACCCGGCGCCTTGTGCGGGAACCCCACAGCATTGCCTCGAGCGCGACCACCTAGCCTCTGGATCGAGGCACGCGGCCCAATGGACCTACTTTTACCGTAACAAGCCGCCGGAAAGGATCTGGGGCCGCGGCGTGGACTCTGTGGGCCACTATGTTCATCATCGCAGTAAGGCGGGGGATATAGCTGTGTCGATCATGATCAAACTGCTTTCAGCCGCTATTGCGTTGATCGTGCCCGTCTCGGCATCAGTCGCCAGTCCGGGCGGGCTCAACGCCCAAGGTTGTCACACCGACAGAAAAGGCGGCACCGGTTACCATTGCCACACCCGACCTGCCGCTGCTCACGGGTTTGCTGCTTTGACCAAAGGAAGCGGAGCGTTCGCCAATTGCGCCGCTGCGCGCGCCGCCGGCGCTGCACCCGTTCGTGTCGGTGATCCGGGGTACAGCAGCCACCTAGATCGCAACGGCGACGGCATAGGCTGCGAGTAGCGAGCCTGGTCCTGCTTGGTCAGGCTACTGCGGACGCCCCGCCTGAAGCTGGTCGTAGCGCTCGGCGATCGCCTTCCAACGCTGCACGCCGGGACCGTCACCCGCCAACGCCAGTGCGGACATTCGTTCGGCTATGACTGCCGGGGCTCTGGGGCCGTGCTCACGTTCGAGATGCAGCGCTTCGGCCCAACGTTCAGCATCAGGGCTCATCAGGCAACGTCGCCGAGCTTCTCATTCAGCTCGTCCTCAATCGTTTTAGGTTCCGCCGCGATCATAATGGTTTTAAGGTCAGCGACGCTGAACCCGCTTTTCTCGTCGAGAATATCAGCGGGATTGAGGACGGCCGTAACTTTGGCGGCGCGCTCAAGGGCAGGCATAAAATCGTTCTTCGTCATGATGCTATCATACGATGCAAGCCGATCGCTGTGAACCGGTAGCGCGGCGGTCAGCACCGGTGCTGGCCCCAGTAGCGTGCCCATCGCAGCGCGGTGCCGCTAGCCGCCATTGCGCAGGATAAATCGCCGACCCGCGGCCCGCTGCACCAGGCCGCCGTGCGGCTACCCTTGCCGTTCCCAAGCGATCGACACGACAAGGCCGGCCCGGTGACCAGTATGTGGCCTTCTGGCGACCGTCCTAGGGGGCGACCGACCAGCCGAACCAACACGTCGCGCGCAGCCTCCGCCGACGCCGGCGGGCAAGGGTGATTGGCCTTACAGCTGCCGTCCATCTCGCGCGCAGCAATGCCGGCGAGGCGGATACGGGGCCCCTCGGCGCACCAAAGCGGACCGTCGCCATCCCAGACACGCACCGGGGTACAGATGAACGTTTTGCCGGCAGGTTCGACCTGAAGCGACGCCAGCAACAGCAACGGAAGGATCATTCAATTCTCACAGCTGGGGAAATGGGGTGCATTGTTTGGCGCGGGGCGGTGTCGTCGCGCTCGGTCAGGCTTTGACTCGTGGAACCTCGTCGATCCGAGTCGTCCAAGCCGGCGACCGCATTTCCGATCGTAGCCGCCATTGGCGCTTGAAGCCTTGCGACGCCGTTACCGCAGCGAACTTCCCGAACCGACCATTCACGTCGTCGAGCGCCCGCATGAGCCGGTCGCGGCGCCCGGTGTCGTCTTCGAACAGGGTGCGTGGTCGCATTTCTGCCAGCAGCAGATCGTCCAGCATGATGCCCGCCTTCGTATAGGCATAGCCATCACGCCAGGCACGGTCAGCGCACAGGCGGGCGGCCGCGATAAGCTCGAGGCTGTCGTTGGTCATCGGGTGCAGCGTGGTCGAACGGGACGCCGAATATTGCGGCCGATCGGGCTTGTGGCGGTTGGTGTGGAAGAACGCCGTGAAACGCGCGGCGACCAACCCGTGCTGGCGCAGCTTCTCGCCCGCCCGCATGGCATATTGCGACAGCGCCCCCATCATGCCGTCGAAGTCGGTTACCGGCGTTCCGAACGATCGGGTAACCGCCATGCCCTTTCGCTGGGGCGCGATCGTCTCGACCGCGCCCGACGGCACGCCGCGCAGTTCTGCAACCAGCCGCTCGAGCACGACGGTGCCCACAGCGCGTGCCTGCTTCATCGGCATGTCACGTAGCGCGCTCGCGGTGTGAATACCTAAGTCGGCCAGCTTTCGCGCCGTCGCTCCGCCAACGCCCCAAACGTCGCCGACGGGAAACTGCTGCATTACCTCGTGCCGAATGTCGGGAAGGCGAAGATCCGCCACGCCGTCGAAGGCGACGTTCTTCTTTGCAACAGCGTTCGCCAGCTTGGCGAGCGTCTTGGTGTCGGCGATGCCCACACAGGTCGGTATCGTCGTCCACCGCTGAACCTGACGGCGCAGCGCATGTGCATGGTCGACCAGGTCGCGATCTTCGAAGCCAGCAAGATCCAGAAACGTTTCGTCGATCGAGTATATCTCGAAGTCGCGGGCGAACGCTTGGCACGCGGCGACCACCCGCCGCTGCATATCCCCGTACAGCGTGTAGTTCGACGATCGCACCTGGATGCCGTGCTGCCGAATCAGATCGCGCAGGTGATGGGCCGGGTCGCCCATCTTGATGCCGAGCGCTTTCGCCTCCGCTGACCGAGCGATTGCGCAGCCGTCGTTGTTCGACAGCACGATGACCGGCACACCGACCAAACTCGAATCAAAAGCCCGCTCGCAGCTGACATAATAGTTGTTACAGTCGATCAACGCGATCGGCGTCGTCATAACACCCTGCGCGCCACTCCCACGACCACTCCCCAGATCTCGACATACTCGTCGACCAGGATGTGCGGGAAGCCCTCGGCCTCGGGCACGAGCCAGTGCCGTCCATCGAGATGCTTCAGTCTTTTCAACGTCCGATCCCCATGCACCAGTGCGACGACGATGGATCCCGACCGCGGGCGCTTGGCGCGATTAACGACGATCAGGTCGCCGTCGTTGATCCCGGCACCGGCCATCGAGCCGCCATCGACGCGCATGATGTAACTGGCGGCCGGGTGCTCGACCAGATAGGCGCCCAGATCGATCGGCTCTTCCATGTCGTCCTGTGCGGGCGACGGGAATCCAGCGGGCGTTCGGGCTAGAAAGAACGGTGCCTCGCGCGGTACCAGCTCATAAGGAACATCATGCAGTCGTAGTGTGAGCATCGCTCGCGTCCCGAATCGTCTAGCGACCCGCATAGCGCGAACAGGAACATTAGGTGAACATAAAAGCTGATAGGTGCGTGGAAGGTATGTGTGCACCTTGCCCGGTCGAGGGTGGGTGTTTTGGTCACACATGCCAGCCTACAGCGCGGCGTCGCCCCGGCAGCGAACAGCAACCCGTCGGGGCGACCACCTTCGCGCATCCGGCCTTATCTATGTCGGCACTAATAGGCAGGAGAAGTCCCGGCCTTCGACGGAAAGGGCAGAACCACGCTCGGTGGCACGAATTCCCTTCCTGTTGATCGAACGAAGTCGGGTTCGTTCAAGGCGTCGAAGAGCATTGCCTGCAGAGCGCTCAGGTCGAGGGCCCCCGCCAGGCGGGCACTGGCTTCCAACGACGATACTAGATGGTCAAATAGTTGATCAGCCACAGCATCAGATACATCGAGCATCATCATCCAATCGGTGTACGCGGGCCAATACGCGCCCCATTGCGATCGCTGAATAGGCAACAGCCGCTACCGACAATCGATGTTCGATCAAAGGACGGTCCCCAGCGGTGAGCTTTTGCGGATGGTACGGTCGCGTGCTCTCCTGCACGCGTCGCATCACTTTCGTTATCGCTGACCGCCGGTTCAGTCTGATTGATTGAGTTTTGCAGTTATCACTTTCGCATCGACACGATATGCTTTGTCGTTCGCATCCGGCTATGGTCCTCAATAAGCCCGAAAAACGGTGCTGGAATCGGGACAGGACTGATGGCGGCTACTGATGAACCTGCGATTTTAGGCACGATTGGGCGCAAGCGGCTTTGTTTCGCACTGTCGGGTATCGACGGGCTGCTACAGACCAGCACGATTCGTACCTATGACGTAGGTACGACGACCGGTGTGTCCGCCGCGTTGATGAGCTTTCAGCGTGATATCGGCTTAGCAAACCTGCCGCGGCGTTCGGCGATTGCAGTCGCTGGTCTCGCTCGCGGTGACGCAATTTCTATCACTCATACCCGCTGGTTTTTGTCGCGTTCTGGACTGAACGCAATGCTCGGGCAGCCACCCCTGATCCTGAACGATTTCGCAGCGGAAGCTTGGGGCATGTGCAGCGCAGGTGCGCGTATGCAGGAGTCATTCGGCGGCGATGCAAAGCCGAATCTGCAAACGCCTGGGTGCTATGTCGTGCTGGGGATCACATCAGGCCTGGGCGTCGCGGTTCTGAATCGAAGCCAGACGGGCACCGTCACCGTGCTGCCGACTGAAGCCGGGCATAGCGCGTTCGCTGCGGTTAGCGAGGAACTAGCGCAGCTCGTCAGCGATCTGACTGCCAACCGACATCCGGCTGCGACTGAGGAAATCGTATCGGCACCCGGCCTACTGAGCATCTATAATCTTATTGCCAAACGCCGAGGAGCCAGCCCTCGGGCAAGAACACCAGAAGACATCACCCGAACGGTTCAATCGGACCCGATCGCACGCGCTGCCTGCGAGATGCTAAGCCGAGCATTCTGGGCACAGGCTGGCAATCTCGTGATGACGTTTGGCGCCTGGGACGGCGTGATCGTAACTGGAAAGCTTGCAACCGCGATGCGCCCAATTTTGGCTCAAGCCTCAGCTCAAGCGCTATTTGCGGTATCCGCAAAGCATCGACGGGTCCTGGAGGGGGTGCCACGAACGTTGATCACGCTGGAACATGCCGAACTGGTCGGTGTGGCGGAAGCTTTACGAGGAGCCAGTTAGCGCAAAAATATCCCGTTGCTGTGCCCATAGGACCGAGCGTCGCGAGGCACTCCATGCGGTCGGCGCGAAGCTGCGTTGTCGGTAAGGCTCCTGGATGTAAAGGGTTTAACCGGCCCGGCATGTGTTGCGATGAAGTATCGACCCAAGCCTTGGGCTGGCGGCTATTCGAACTGGCCCTGAATAATCGCCGTATCCCCAACCGGGAGCGTACTTTGCACAAGCGCGCGGATCGCCTGCAGCTTGGGCGGTCGCCGCTTCTGCTGCTCGATCCATGCGTCAGGCTTAGCAAGCTGTGCGGGATGCAGTCGAACCGTTACCGGCTTCCCATTGACCCAAAGCCGTCCGCCCGCTTTCTTTGTGAGCGTGGTTTGCCAGCTAGGCTTTCGGCGAGTCAGGGACCGCCGGGCGCTTACCAAACTGGTATTCGCCCGGGCCCTAAAGCGACGACTATTCGGCATCACACAATGTGATGACCCTTCCGGCTTTATTGTGATTCAGCATTAAGCTTCGGCCTATTCCGGTAGGGCAGCAGTAACAACGATTTCAACCTTGTACGCCGGCGTCGCCAACCGAACCTCCCCTGTGGCCCTCGCCGGTGCGTTTTTCGTATCAACCCACTCGTCCCATACGGCGTTCATGGCTTCGAAATCAGCCATGTCGGCAAGCCAAATCGTAGCCTGAAGAATGTGTGCTCGGTCTGTACCTGCTTGTGCAAGAAGGTGATCGATAGACTGGAGTACCGCGCGGGTTTGAGTGCCGGCGTCTTCGCCGGGTGCACCGATCTGACCCGCTAGATACACGATGCCGCCGTGGACCACGGCTTGGCTCATTCGAGGTCCGTTCTCAATGCGCATTATAGCCATTCTATAACTCCTTAGTGTTAATCACCGACCATACCGGTCGAGTTCCAGTCCTGTGATGTCGATCGGGGGTTCTTGGCCGCCGATTATGGCAGCCATTACCGCTGCCGATCCACACGCCATCGTCCAGCCGAGTGTTCCGTGTCCTGTGTTGAGGAATAGGTTGGAAAGCCGTGTCCGACCTATAATGGGAGGGCCGTCTGGCGTCATTGGTCGCAGACCGCTCCAAAATCCCGTGTGTAGAGCGGCGCTCGCTCCAGGGAATAGATCATGGAGACTATGCAATAAAGTAGCCTCGCGCCGCTTGGGCAGCGTTGTATCGAACCCGGATATCTCCGCCATGCCCCCGACACGTATCCGATCGCCTAAGCGGGTTATTGCAATTTTATAGGTCTCATCCAGAATAGTAGACGTTGGTGCCCGGCTTTGATCGGTCACCGGAACAGTGATAGAGTAGCCTTTGACTGGATACACAGGGATTTGGATGCCGAGCGGTCTGGCCAAAGCGACAGAGTAGCTCCCTAAGGCAAGAACATACGCATCCGCAGTTATTCTCCCACGATCGGTACGAACCGCAGCAATTTCATTTCCCGACATTTCGAGCGCTTCGACGGTCGTCGAGAAGCGAAAATCCACGCCTTCGGTTCGAAGGCGTTCGGTCAGCCGGACAGTGAATAGGTGGCAGTCGCCGGTTTCGTCGTTCGGCAATCCGAGTCCGCCCTCAAATTGGTGGCGGGACGCGGCGAGGCCGGGTTCAGCTCGAACGCAGTCATCTCGGTCGAGCAATTCGAAAGGAACGCCGTAGGCTCGAAGAACCGCAACATCCTTCCCGCTCGCGTCCAGCTGCTTTCTTGTCCGGAAAAGCTGCAGAGTGCCCTGGGTTCGCTGGTCGTACTGGATGCCCAAATCGGCGCGCAGAGAGATGAGTTCATCCCGACTGAATTCTGCGAGGCGCACCATGCGGCTTTTATTGATCGCATAGCGGGCTTCCGTGCAGTTTCGAAGCATCGCGGACAGCCAGCGCAACATCGAAATGTCGAACTTTGGCCGGACGATTAAAGGGGCATGACGCATGGCAAGCCAACGCATCGCCTTTAGGGGAATGCCGGGCCCGGCCCATGGGGACGCATAGCCTGGAGAAATTTCTCCTGCGTTCGCGAAGCTGGTCTCCAGCCCAGCACCCGGCTGGCGATCGACGACCACGACTTCATGACCTGCACTTCGAAGATAGTGTGCGGTCGAGACGCCGATAACGCCGGCACCTAGGACGACGACCTTCATATCGCGGTTCCCCGTTCCGCTCGTACGGTTTGCCCGTTCTCGATGTAGAAGCGTGCGTGCCTGCGGCCCAAGCGCGTTAAGATCTCGTAGGGTATCGTGCCTGCATCCGCCGCGACGTCGTCTAGCGTTTGGTTAGGCCCAATCAGGCTCACGAAGTCGTTTTCGCGGAGGGATCCGGGAGGCATTGCGGTTACGTCAACCGTCATGCTGTCCATCGATAGCCGTCCGACAATCGGAAGGCGGATATCGCCACACCAAGCTGCGCCGGTGTTGCTCAAGCTGCGCGGCCAGCCATCACCGTACCCGATCGCCAGTGTTGCCAAACGACGCAGATCCGGCGCCTGATAGGTGAGGCCGTAGCCGACGCCCGATCCCATTTCAGCTCACGGATTTGCAGCACCCGGACCGTGAGCTTGATCACTGGAGATATCTTTGGGCACGGATTTGGCGGGGGTAGCCCGTACAGGCCGATGCCGGCCCGGGAAATTTCTAGGTGATAGTCGCTCGATAGCCCTATCGCGCAGCTATTTGCTATTGAGCGCGGCACGGTAGGAAGCAATCTGGCTAGGTCATGGAATTCACGAAGTTGCCGGGCATTTACGGGTGAACCCGGGTCGTCCGCGCATGCCAGATGGGTCATAATAAGGCGCAGTTGTACGTCATCAAAAAGAGAGGCGTCCTCCGCCAGCGCCTGCAACTGCAACGCAGATAGCCCTAGGCGAGACATGCCGGTGTCTACCTGAAGGGCGGCTGGAAGCGCGGTGTTCCGCGCGCGAGCTAGCGAACGCCAATGCTGAACCTGGGATTCGGAATTAAGCACCGGAACAAAGCCAGAATCTGCACAGATATTCTCGCTGCCAGGGTCTAGCCCATTGAGAATGATAATCGAAGCGTTCGTCGGCAGCGACCCATGAACCTCCATCGCTTCGCACAGCTGAGCGACGAAAAATATGCGGCATCCTTCATTGTACAGAGCCTTGGCGACATCGGGCGCTCCAAGGCCGTACGCATCAGCCTTCACCACTGCGGCGCAGTCCGACGCTGCTACATGGCGCTGGATTGACCTATAATTTGCGCGAATCGCGTCCAGATCGATGACTAGTTCGCTCGAATAGCTGTGACAGTCCAACGTAGCCCTGAAACTTCTCCCTCAACATGATGGGCGAAGCCTGTGAGCATTTGCGACTGGTTCTGAGTCAGAAAATGCTATCGGTTGGGATAAACGGCAGGATCTGCGATGCGAAGGAAGAACGTGCTAAACACCCTTGATGCTCTTGATCGGCGGATCGTGAACCAGATGCGCTTGAATGCGCGCATCACAAACAGCGCTCTAGCCCGGGAAGTCGGTCTTTCGGAATCAGCCTGTTTAAGGCGTTTGAAGCTTCTTGAACGATCAAGAGTCATCCGAGGGTATACGGCCATCATTTCAGGGGGAGATCCTGATGAAGGCACGGTGGCTATTGTGCAGGTCGAGTTAGAACGACAGAGCGAGGAGTATCTCGCCCGTTTTGAAGCGGCGATGCGAAAGCACTCAGAGATACGTGCTTGGTATTTGCTTACTGGCGCTGGAGACTATTTGCTGCGACTCGAGGTGGCAGGCATGGAGGATTACGCGAATTTTCATCGCGACGTCCTTTCCCGGTTGCCGGGCGTCACTCGTATCACGTCCAGCTTTGCAATGCGCAGTCATCGTAAGGCCTGACCGTGTGGCCCCTTCAGGTACTCCAACCCGTACCGGGGTCAGACGACGTTCGGCCAACGGCGCTTTGTGCCACCGGCGACATTATGACCGACGTGTTTGACACGGGCAGCTCCGAGGCACATCTTAGGAGGATGCAGATTCGCAGTTCTCATTTTCGAAGCCTCCTTCGTGCGGGGCGACTCGTCGCGGGCGTTTAGCCCCAGGCTCTCCTACGGCATGTCCCGAAGAGCTTGGGGCATTCGTATTGATCAGACCAGCCCGGTTGCCGGATCGGCGGGGGCGGTAGCCTTAGGAGATGAAGATGAGCACGACCAAATCCGCCGCAACACGGCCCCAAATTCATATGATTGAGGAAGAGGCCGATAACCTCTCCGACCTGGCGCTTACTATGCAGAGCCGGTTTCCACAGGTTAGCGAGCTGCTCATCCGGGAGACGTCGCGGGCAAAGCTGCATACAGCAGCGAGCATACCACCGGACGTCGTCACCATGCAGTCATTCGTTGAATTCGTGGATGAGGGGGCTGGGACCCGTCGGACGGTTCAGCTCGTCTTTCCGCCGGACGCAGACATTTCTGCGGGACGGATATCAATCCTTACGCCCGTCGGCGCCGGGCTGATCGGCCTGCGTGAGGGGCAATCGATTCTTTGGCCCGACCGGGAGGGCCATGAACGCAAATTGGTGATTGTTAAGGTCGAGCAGCGGGTAATGCGCGCCGCCTAAGGCAGGATGCGTTCAACAAAGAAGCAGAACTATTGGCTGCGAGCAGGCGCATGCGCGCTTGCTCGTAACCCTTTTGCTGCGGAAGTGATTCTAGCACTTCGACAACAAGCCTTTCCCCGGCGTCGCCCTTGGCACACCGGATCACCCGTTTCGTCGAATGCCAGGCAGCAGGCGAAAGAAATCTAGCGGGGTTGCTCGAAAGATAACCTTCGCGCCCTACGGCTTGACAGCCTGTCGCTATATGGCCATCTAAGGCTCATGTATGCATTCGCTACATTTTTGCGCTTCCGCGACCACGCCGGCCAACTCGCCGCACGTAAATAGCCCGAGTTCGGCGGCTTGCCGATCGGGCTCGGGGCTTATTCGACTTAATCTTTAAAGAGCGTTCAAGGCGCTCGTGATCTCGAATATGCGGAAGATTTTTAATGTTGGATCCGAAGTCTGAAACGGCGAATCGCCGTTCGGAAACGTTCGTCTTGCTCGATAGCGATGCGGGTATAAACCGGACGCTGGTAATGCGGCCAAAAAGCTTTTTCTCAAATGAATACCAATTGGAATTTGAAGATGCTGAGTCGAATGGCGTGACTGTTCAGTCAGAACTTCCCCGCTTGGCTCGCGAAGACGAGATTTATTTTAAGCCAACCGGCTTCATCGATCTGCAAACGCTACTGCTGATTTTTTTCGTCGGCATACCAATCCTCGTATACGGCGTACTGTCGTTTCCTGGGTAGGCGCCGCGGAAAGATCGCTGGTGCAGTCACCCGGGCGCACTCCGGGTCCAAGCTCTGAATTGCGCCAACTGCGCAGCGGCCTTCCCACTTAAAGCGCCTTCGACGGCGCATAAGCGTGAAGGCCGCTTCAGCCCGGTGGGGCGGAGAATTGATATGAATCGATTGGCGGTCGAAGCCGTGAATCGCGTGGTCGGTGTTGCGGTTCGAGTTCGAGGAAGCGTGAGCTGTCTTCGCGCAAACGCTGCGCTCAAAACCATGGACGGCAGAACCTTCCGACAAGCCGGTGCGCGAACGAACGGCAACTCGCTATTATTCAACGTTACTCGGATGACAAACGGCAGCGAAACCGAAGTCGCGGCAGCCCATTCGATTTGCCCGTCGTCCATCGATGCTTTAATCGGCATCTGGTTGGCTCTGCACAAAGGGCTGGATATCCAGATCGACGCTGCGGAGGCGCGTTACCTCAGCAGTCTCGTTCTAGAGATAGAAGATGACCTTCTGTCACGATTGCTCAGTGCCAAGCTTGGCATAGCTCGCGTTCCAAATCGCGGCTCCATTCGCGGCCTTGCACGCCCTGGCTCCGAAATATGGTACTTCACCGAAGAAAAAACCCGGAAAGCTCGGCTTGTTCACGGCTTCACGGCAGGTGACGGCCTGCTGGGTGTTGGAACTAGATTAGGCACCGCGTTGCTAGGATTGCGGGCGGGGCAGACGGTTCTGTGGCCGAATGATGATGGTCGGTTGGTGGAAGTACACCTGTTGAGGGTGACGACGATCTCGGAACGAGTACGCCGTCATGCGTAATTTGGTGCAGCCATGCTGATCTGGGTAACCCGAACGGCTCCGCAAAACCGCGCAACTGCGAAGCGGCTAGTAGCGCTGGGGCACCAAGTGTTGGTGGCTCCCGTTCTCGCAGTGCGTGGCGTGAAGGCTAACCCTTTGCGTTCTGCTCCCGACGCTATCGTATTCACCAGCGTGAATGGTGTTGCACATCACAGCGTGGATCTCGCGTTGGTGTCACGGCCCGTGTTCGCCGTCGGAACCAGTACGGCTGAGGCCGCGATGCGAGCAGGTTATCTCCATGTTTGCTCGGCCGACGGCGATGTCACCGACTTGCAGCGCCTCATTCTCGACAGGCTCCCGCCGCCGGCCCGTATCGTACATTTCGGGGCCGAGGAGTTGGCGGGCGATATGAAAGGTTTCCTGGCGAGGGGCGGATATTCGGTGAATCATCAGGTTGTATATTCGTCGTACACATCACCCGCCTCGTCATTTTTGGATATTCGCAAACGGTTCGACGCAGTGGACGGGATTGTAATTCATTCGCCCCGCGCAGCCCACCAAGTAGCAGTCATTCTTACAGGCACTGGGTGGGCAGGGCGGGCTTGGTGCATCTCCGCAGCCTGCGCGCACGAGCTGGCGGATCTTACCCATTTAAAATCGCTGATCGCGCGAAGGCCGACTGAAGAAGACCTGATTAAACTGATCCATTGGCATGGCGTCGTGCCGCTCAGGGCGCCGCTAGCGATAGGCCGCGATCACAACGAGATCCGCAGGAACCTCGACGCGGCGCCGGAGATGTCGGCGAACGATAATGCTGATCCGTCGGTGCCACCCTCGAATGGCGGCACCAACGATTTTGATCCGCCCGCGGCATAAGTCGGGATCGCATAGGTGCATAAATGGCCGTTATTAACGTCATGATGAAAATAGCATGAAACAGTATCTACTATTGGTTAGCATTTTCGCGGTTGGCGGGTGCAATATCCATCCGGGCGCATGCGGAAACATGACCTTTCAAGAGGCAAGCCCTGTTGAAGTACATGACGTGCTCGGACTAGCCGAGAAAGAGATATTACGTGCTGATTTGATTGATTTGGCCGGGACGAAGCTAGGCGATGTCGAGGGCATTGTGCCTGATGCAGACGGTGCCGCTGCATTTCTTCTTATTAAGGTATCCGGTATATTGGCAAACCACTATGTCCATGTACCCGTCGAAGGACTGAAGTCAGTCGGTGAAGAATATGGCAATAGCTTTCAGACATCTTTGACCAGAGACCAAATCATGGCATTGGAGAAAGTGCTGGCCAGCTGGCACCTTCAATCGGCGTCGCGGTAGGCATTGGGAACCGTTTAATTTGGCAACTCGAAACTTTCTGCACGAGCGAGACGCCATGCGGCACTATAAAAATCTCGGTTATGCGCCCCTCTAAGCAACTCGCCATCTTCGAGAAAGATGTGGAGCTGAGAGAATAGGCGTATGTCGGTCAGGGAAACGCGCCGTACCAAGTGGTGAGGGCCCAACTGGGAAGGATGATCAAGGCCAGCAGCCGCCGTCATCTCCGCCAAGGCCTTCATGGTATTGCGATGAAAGTTATGTACCCGTTCCGATTTATCTGCGACGACCAGTGCCCGTTGCCGCATCGGGTCTTGGGTGGCAACACCCACTGGACAGCGGTTGGTGTGGCATGTCAGCGACTGGATGCATCCCAACGCAAACATGAAACCGCGTCCCGCGTTGGTCCAATCGGCCCCTAGCGCAAGAACCGCAGCTATATCGAACGCGCTGACAATTTTTCCCGCAGCGCCAATTTTGATCTGGTTGCGAAGATTTGCACCAACAAGGGTGTTATGAACGAACAGAAGGCTTTCGCGCATGGGCATGCCAAGGTTGTCTGCGAATTCCACTGGTGCGGCTCCTGTACCGCCCTCCGCTCCATCGACGACAATGAAGTCCGGCACGATGCCGGTTTCGAGCATAGCCTTGACCATGCCCATAAACTCCCACGGTTGGCCCACGCAAAGTTTTAGGCCTACCGGTTTTCCGCCGGAAAGGCGCCGGAGTTCCCCTAGGAATTGCATAAGTTCGATCGGGGTCGAGAATTCACGGTGTCTAGAAGGCGAGATGCAGTCGACGCCGACCGGCACGTCTCGGGTTGCCGCTATTTCAGGCGTCACCTTCTCGCCGGGCAAAATGCCGCCATGGCCTGGCTTTGCCCCTTGGCTAAGCTTCAGTTCGATCATTTTGATCTGGGGATCAGCAGCCTGATCCGCAAACCGGATCGGATCGAATCTTCCGTCGGCGGTTCGGCAGCCAAAGTAGCCGCTGCCTATTTCCCAAATCAGGTCGCCTCCGTGAACACGGTGGTACGGACTGATGCTGCCTTCACCTGTGTCGTGTGCAAAGCCGCCCAGCCGGGCTCCGTGGTTAAGCGCTAAGATGGCATTTGCGCTCAGGGAGCCAAAGCTCATGGCAGAGATGTTAAAAATGGAGGCCATGTAGGCAGTGGTGCCATTCTTGCCACCAATCGGAATGCGGAACGTGGCCGGGTCGGCTACCGGAGCTGGCCGGGTAGAGTGCGCAATGAACTCATATCCATTCTCGTAGACATCGACGAGGGTCCCAAAGGCGCGATCGCTGCTCTCGTTCTTAGCCCGCGCATAAACAAGCGATCTCTGGCTGCGCGAGAATGGCGTCTTTTCGTGATCATTCTCTATCAGGTATTGGCGGATTTCCGGCCGTATCTCCTCGAAAAACCATCGCAGGCGCCCAAGGATAGGATAGTTGCGCCGCACAGAGTGGACGGGTTGGGCCAAGTCGTACAATCCGACGGTCGACAAAGCGGTGCCTGCGAAAAAGAAGAGAATGGCCCACGCGTTTGGGAGGTAAAAGCTGGCAACAGCAATAAGCGCGAGGCTTAACGCCAACGCGGTGAACCGGGTAAAAAACAAAATTATCTCCAGGTGCAGGGCGAAGCCGGATGCAGCAGCAATGGCGGCTGACCGGCGAAGATGCATTCATCAAGGCGACGCTACACGCATCGCGGGCCTAGGTCGTTTGACGACCTAGGGGTGCAGGCGTGCCGTACTGCTGCCGGACGGTACAGCAGCGCCTAGTGATGATGCGGCCATGTGCATAATAGTATGATGAGCCTGCCGAGCTCCATATTCAAGGCATGGATTGCAGGCGGCGAAAATCGCCGAACCCTGTTATTCTCACTTGTTATACCTTTGGTTGGCCAGACGAGGAGAGCCAAGGCCGAGCCCGGGTGACGAGGCCTCTGGACGCCTATAAAACAGTCCGCCACCGGACGAGCGACCGAGCACGGTGAGCCATTCTGCCCGCGCCTCGGCTATCCCGGTTGCTAAAGACCATTTAGAATGGATTGAAACAGGGTGGTGTAATTCGACCCATCCTCAGAACGGCTCTGAAGCCAACGGAATGACGCTAATAGGCTCGTCGCACCGAGTTGCGGAGTGCGACGTCTAGGCTTCGGGGGGATATCTGGTAGACGGAGCGCGCGGCGGAGCTTGCGCGTCGCTTCCACGCTATCGGTTACGACAGGGCTAAAAGCACGATGACATCACGATGCATGTGGCTGGCTTCAGCAGCATTGGTGTTGATACATCCGGCTGCGGCGAGCGCGCAGACGGTGCAAGAGCTTCAGCGCCAGATCGACGAACTGAAAGCTCAACTCCAGGCGCTAACCCAGGCAAAGGCCGCGATCCCCCCGCTGGCTGCACCTGCCACCATGCCCTCTGCAGCCGATGTTAGTACGCCGAACGTACCACAGGTCGCGTCGCTGCCGCCGGCGACCATGCCCGTTGCCAGCTTACCTTTGAACGAGGCGGCTTGGTACGATCGGCTGCGTTTTCGTGGCTATACGCAGATGCGTTACAATGCAGTGGTTGCTGGTGACGAAACCGCGCCTGACGGCGTGTCACGGTTGCGCTCAGTCCATGATGCTTCGATCAACGAGAATGGCGGCTTCTTGCTTCGGCGCGTGCGTCTCGTTCTGCAGGGCGATGTGACCGATCATATTCAGCTCTACCTGCAGCACGATTTCGGCACCGCTGTGAACAACCAGTCGAGCACCGAGCGCCGCGAGAATTTCGGCCAGCTACGCGATGCGTATGTCGACATTTTCTCGCCCGATCGGGAATTTCGGCTGCGTGTTGGACAGTCCAAGGTGCCCGTCGGATGGGAAAACCTCCAATCGTCATCCGACCGGCTAACGCTCGACCGCTCGGATGCGATCAACAGTGCGGTCCCGGGCGAGCGCGAGATCGGGATCGTCGCGTATTACACGCCCTCTCAGGTTCAGGCGATCTGGGACCGGTTAGAGGCACGGGGGCAAAAGCTGTTTGGTAATTACGGGGCTTTCGGCGTCGGGATCTACAACGGTCAAGGGATCAACCGCACCGAACAGAATGCCGGTCGAATGAAAGTGGCTATGGCGACGTGGCCATTTGCGCTCGATGCCTTGGGATTGCGCGGTCAGGTCCTTGAGCTTGGCGGATCCGTGCTGCTCAACGAAGTCAGCCCCGAAGTCCGCGGGGGCGGGACCACAACCGATTCCTACAGTGATAATAGGATCGGCCTGCACGGCATATTGTATCCTCAGCCATTCGGGGTGCAGGCAGAATGGACCTGGGGTCGCGGGCCGCAGTTCGATGCAGCGCTCGAAGCAATCACTGAACAGCGACTGAGCGGCGGTTACGTTCAGGTGATGGCCGATCTTGGCGAGACAGGCGGCGGGAGGCTGGTCCCCTATGGACGCTGGCAACGCTATCGCGGTGGCTGGAAAGCGAATGTCAACGCACCCCAGCTTGAAACCGATGAGTTGGAAATTGGCTTCGAATGGCAGTTTATGGAAGCGCTCGAACTTACGGTCGCTTATGCAAATATGCATCGACGTGAAGCCGACGAGCGTCGGATGGGGCGGGCCGAAGGTGATCTGGTCCGCACGCAGCTTCAATGGAGCTATTAGACCAGGCGAGCGGCGCGCTATCGATCGCGGTATGTGGATGGTCCGCTGTCCGTTGCCATCCTCCGGCTTTGTCGATTTTCTAACAGTCCAGTACCGCACCTGTGGCCTGCCAGCTACTCTGTCCGCAAGGCAGGGATCACCGGACGCTTTCCGCGTTCGTATAGCACTGAGACCTATGACGGGTCAGAGGCCCATATTGCCCCAGCTGGAGGCTGGCTGCAGTTTTTCGGTAGTTTGAATGATATGGGCCATTATGCGTTGATAGCTCAAAGGGCCTTATACCGGTTGGTATTGAGGGCCAGTCCTAAGCCGAGACCAGTGGCGCTCGTTGCTTGGGGGGCGACATGCACTGTCACCCCAACAGCAGCGGCAAGTGTTTCGCGAAGGCGACCGGTGAACGCTGCCCCTCCTGTCAAGATCAATCCATCTTTAAGGATATCGCGGGAGAGCTCAGGCGGTGTGTCCCGCATGGCAGCTTTTACGATGCCGACGACGCGATCGACATATTTTGTCCATATGGGTAGAGCGTCGGATACCGAAAATTCGAAGGTTTTGGGCCGGCCAGAAGCCAAATCCAGGCCGCTGATGCGCACGACGCATTCCCCACCGACGGTGAAAGCCGTCGAGACCGCTACCTTTAGCCTTTCGGCTGAGGCCGGACCGATCCTAAACCTGTGTTTGGATCGAAGATGGTCGGCCAATGCGCGATCAAGTTCCTCCCCTCCGCCCCGCGACGAACGACGAACGCAGATGCCGCCGAGGGAAATCACGACTGCCTCTGTAATGCCAGCGCCGCACTCAACGACCATTCTACCGTGTGCATCTTCAACCTCGAGGCTGGCGCCAATCGCTGCAACGAGAGGCTCTGCAATTAGGATGGGCTTCGCCATTCCAGCGTCAAGCGCAGCATTCTCGAGGGCTCTCCGTTCAGCTTGTGTGGCATCGGCGGGCACACCGATGAGTGAGCGTAAACGCCGAAGGGTCCAGGAAGGACCGAGATCGCGCGTAGCGTATTTCAGAAGCTCGCTTGCGGCGCGAATGTCGCTCAGCACCCCATTCCGCATCGGGCGGGAAACCGTTAGCCCGCTTTCTACGCGCCCGAGGTATCGTTTTGCTTCGGTCCCTGCGGCAACAAGTGCCGATCCCCGATGGTTTCCGTTGAAGCAGCAAATGGACGGTTCGTTGAAAACGATCGTTCCATCCTGATCGACGATCGTCGTCTGCGAGGTGCCGAAGTCGATGGCGATGTCGGGGCGGCCGCCGATCATGTTTTGGAATGCGGTGAACATGGGGGTCCTGTACCGCCTATCGTGCGCTGGGCAAAGCGGACGGCGCCTGTAGGAGAAAGCGCTGAGGCAGAGGCGCAGCGCGTATCGGTTGGCGGTGCAGTAGATACGCAGTGGCCTGACCAAGGGAGGCGATTGCCTAAAGCGCTGTCCTCGCCGGAAGCGACCCGTAAACGGTCATCGGCAAAGCCCCGTTTGCAGCCCCGGTGGCGATTATGAGACAGATCTTGATAGCACGATCAAAACCTTGCCTCGCTGAATGTGCTCCGGGCTAAGCGGGATCGCCGTACCCTATCTCATGGTTAGGCCTTCCACCATCGCGTCGACCAGTTCGGCAACCGGGCCTTCAGCTTCCCAAGCGTAAACGACCAATGCCAACGATGCCTCAGGCGTGAATATCGAGCTGGTACGAATAGCTCGAGCGCCGATCGTGCTGATCGGCAAAACCGATACCCCTAGCCCGGCTTCAACTGCAGAAAGCACGCTGCCGAGGCTATTGCCGGTAAAGGCGATGTACCAGAGGCGTCGCGCGCGTTCGATGCGGTCTATCATCAAGTCGCGGTACAGCCCGCCTGGTGGGAATGTGACGAGCGGGATCGGGTCGGGCCAGCTCGCTGCTGTGTCCATCGCTTCAAACCAGCCGAGGGGTTCGGGAAGGCTAGCGCGAGCATCACCGTCAGCTACCGGCTCCTTTACAGCCGCTATGTCGAACTCGCCTGCTCGGAAGCGCTTCTTCAGGTCACGGCTAAGGCCGGTTGTAACGTCCAACCGTATCTCGCGGTGACGCTTAGCGAAGCCGGCGAACCGTCGGCTCATGTCCGCCGTCACGATATCATCGGGTAACCCGATGCGGATAGTCGCCGTTCCGGCCGGGTCTGCCAGCAGTATCTGGGCCTCATTTTGCAATGCTAGCAACCGCCGGGCGTAGCCGAGCAATCGTTCGCCTGCGGATGTCGGAGCGATGGGTCGGGCCGAGCGATCGATCAGAGGTCGACCGACTGCCCCCTCTAACCGCGCCAGCTGTTGGCTGATTGTCGATTGAGTGGAATTAAGCCGCTCCGCAGCGACGGTGAAGCTCTCAGCGTCGGCTATCGCCACAAAGCTGCGGAGCAAGCGGGGGTCGAGCATTTGTTCATGATAAAACTGAATGCTGCTTATTAAAACATCTCATTCGCAAATACGAGATGAGGGCGGTATTTGTGGGGCTCACCCAAAAGAGGCCTCGATGTGTCTGATACCGCCATGCCTAGCGCCGCTCCACCGCGAGCGCGCCGCTTGGTCCAACGTAGCATGGTTAAGCCAGCGCAGTCGTCCCGGCCGAATGCCCTATTTTCTCGAATCGCCGATCAGCAAGGATACATTTCATGAAGACCGTGTGTTTGGCTTTCCTATTGGGCATCATTGCAACGCCTGCCGCAGCCGCCGACATCTCGACCCATGTTCTTGACCTCGCGCGCGGGGTAGGAGGGCAGGGAGTGCCCGTGACGTTGTCCAAACGGAGTATCGACGGGCGCTGGCAGAAGGTGGGCTCCGCTACGACGGATGCCGAGGGGCGGATCCGTCAATTTGACGAGCGTAAGGCCTTCGACGATGGTGTCTACCGGCTGCAGTTCGACATGTCGAACTATCCTAATGCCTCAGCGGCACCGTTTTTTCCCGAAATTACGTTGACGTTTCGCGTGATCGACAACGCCGCTCACTATCACGTGCCGGTCGTCGTTAGCCCGTACGGCTATTCAACTTATCGGGGTAATTGACTGCGAAGGGTTTGGCTTAGAAATATTGCAAACGTGCCTTCAATCGCGGCTAATTGTTTGCTGCCAATCTTGCAGGATTGCGTGGCCGAAGGTATAGAACGTCCTATTGGCCTATGCATCATCGCTGAATGATATTGTTCGGCCGTCCAGCAGGCACCCCTTAGGAAGTATTATGGTAATCTGGAATATCGCGCTTCTTATCATTGGGCCTGGTCCGATGGCGCCTGCCGTTGTACCGGTCGAACGCATAACTGTATCTTTAGCGATGGCCAACAAACTGACAGCAGCCGCGATATCGTCGTGTCGTGCAATTAGGCGAGAGGCCGTTGTCGCTGTTGTCGACCGAGGAGGCAATTTGATTGCGCTGCAGCGCGGCGACGACATAGGCCCTCACAATACGCTTGCTGCACAGCGCAAAGCCTTCACAGCTCTATCGACAAAAACAAGCACCGGTGAGCTTGCCGGACGTGCTGCGGCAGATCCGGCTTCTCGCAACTTGGTAACCGTTCCTGAGCTTTTATTGCTGGGGGGCGGGCTACCATTGGTAGTAGACGGTGACGTCGCTGGGGGTATTGGAGTGGCGGGTTCAGGCGGGGCCGCCAACGACGAACTTTGCGCGAAAGGCGCTATCACAAAGGTGTTAGGGTCGCTCAATCCCATTCAATCGCTGCCTAAACGTATTCCCTAATACGATGGCATCGGCTTTTTCCCGCAGGCCTTGAAGCTTCGAAGCTGCAGACACTGCCCAGAGACATTTTGCCTGGGCCGAAGCATTATCTGCGGCGTGCTGTCATAGAACGTTCGGCCTGAACGCCTTGAACACCGTAAATACGGGGCCTCGTCGCCCGTCGGCGATTTTCGCTCTATGGTCGCCAAGGAATGTCTCCAAATTCGATCGGACTGGCTCGATTGACCGTAGGCGTCGTAAGTCTGACGGTTTAGCGCATCGGATGAAGCCAATCACTTCATCGATTTCCGCGCTCGATATATTCGGGTAGCGGGCGATCAATACTGCCGTTCTTCCATCAGGATACACTGCATCGCAGATCCCAAACTCGTTATGCTTATGATGGCTGTCTTTTGATCGCGGTATGGGTTCCGACGTCCGCTTATTGGATTGAATGGACAAGTTTTTCTCCGAGAAGTTCGCCAGCAGCGCGGCGTCCATGTCGGAGCCGCGGCTTCTACAGGCGATCGCTCGGTGGGAGCGATCGCGGCCTACGAGCCGGGCGCGGAAACCAAAGCGCGCCCGGCCGGAGTGCCGAATTTCAGGGGATAATCCCAATTGGTAAGCGGCAGCGTTGTCATATAGCCTTGGTAGCAGTCATATTGAAACAATCAAGGTTATTGCTTATGTATCGTCAATGCAGAGATAATATACTGCTTAAATTACCGTTTCTGAAAGTAGGCCGTACTTCGATGGCTCTTGAAATAGCCGGTCTTGCATCCCGCCAAGGTCCGTCACGGGTCCTAAGCCCAGAGTTCAAAGCCTTCTAATGGTATTTGCAACGAAGGAGTGCGAGCCGTTTAAATTTACTACTTTTCGCGGTCGCAACAAAAAGCGGCTTCTGACAACTCCCGTGAGCCTCGGCTTAGCGTTTTAGGGTGTCAGCGGGGGCGGGGTTGCTATCGCTTTGTCCCAACGCGGAGCATACCGGCTACGTCCCCAGCGAAGAAGGTGAAAACCCGACCATCCAGGGGCAGGGGCGTTACGAGCGCGGTGATGGGCGATCGAGCCGCTATATGCTTTCGGCCCATGTCGGGCGCCGGTAAAAGGGCGAGCCGCCACCATTGCAGTTCCGGCGAGGTTTGACCCGGCTTGCCGAGATCGATGCTCAGACCGGCTTTTACGTGGTATAGGTAGCGGTTCGAAATCGGGATCGCGCATAGCCATTACGGCAGTGCGCGGTTTTTGGAGTGGACATAACGATGTCAGTTTGGGTTACCCGATCGTCGCCGGACAATCTCCGCACCGCACGGGAGTTGCGTGCCCTTGGCCAACGACCGCTTATGGTGCCAGTTCTCACGACCACCACGACTTATCAGCCGCCAATCGCGGTGTTCCCCGATGCGGTCGTGTTCACGAGCACGCATGCCGTACGCCATTTCAGGCGGCATGATCGCCTGGTCGCCGTTCCTGTTTTTGCCGCGTCCGGACTCGTGGCGGATGCAGCTTCTGCTCAGGGCTACCGCACAGTCACAAGCTCGGGCGGCAATGACCGGTTGCTGCTCGATCTGATGGGGCGCGTTCTTGCGCCAGGCGCACGGGTTCTTGTGCTGTGCGGAGAGAAGGCATCACCACGCCTGCAGGTAGGGTTGCGCGGGCGTGGCTGCGTGGTCGAACGCCAAGTCGTTTACAAACCCGTCCCTGTGCAGAGCCATTCAATTTCCCATGTGACAGGGGCGCTCGATAGGGTGAAGGCCATAGTGGTTCACTCGCGCGGCAGCGCTGAGAGGATCGTTCCGATCCTTCAGAAGGCTCGCTGGCGGGGGTCACTGTGGTGCATATCCGATCAAGCTGCGTCCGCTTGCGAGAATTTGCCCGGAATCAATGTTCATACAGCAATGCGTCCATCGGAATCCTCGCTGTTGGATATGATCAGTCAGCTAAATCCAGCAGCGGAGCGTCGGCTGTTAAAACATCCGTCGCGTGAGGACACGATCCTAGCAGCGCTTTTGCCAGGATCGCCTTCACATCAAAATGCCGCAGGAAACGACAACTTTTGTGATGACCACTAGCCACCGTACAGAGAATGGGTGCTAACTCCGACCCTGCTAGGTTCAGCGAAAAAAAACAAATCTCTTACTGATACCTTCGACTATAATATGAGGAAAACCAAGTGCCTCGCATCCAGCTTGCTGCGGCTATCGCGGCGATTTTATCGCTAACTGCTTGTGCAACGGCGGATCGAGCGCCGCTTATGGATGACGTAGCGTCCGCGGCTGCTTTGCAGTCCGGCGAATGGAAAGTCGAAACGGTTGCGGGTAGCGATGTAAGTGCCGATTCAAATGCCACGCTGCTGTTTGCTGCCGACGGAAAGCTTTCGGGAAACGCAAGCTGTAATCGGCTGATCGCAAACTACGTAACCGAGGGAGGAATGCTTGCGATTAGCGATGTTGGTACGACAAGAATGACCTGCTCTGCCGCTCTGATGGAGCAAGAGCGTAGGCTTGTTGAGCTTTTAGCCGGGGTATCTGGCTATCAAATAGACGCCGCCGGCACGCTAACCCTTACTTCACAATCGGGTGCCGTAGTCGTTGCCAGGCGCTAACCGTTGGTCCCGGATACGCTGCGCGTTCTGGCGGAAATGCTCTCGAAAACAAAGAAGCCGGTTACAGCGACCGTAAGGCGGCTGGGCTTATCGCAAAAGCTATACGTGCCGAACGAGCAGCCGGGCTTCGATGCCGTAGCCGCGGCCGAGCGACGGAGCTTCGCTGGGTGAATCCCTGATTCTTCCAGAAATCGTGCGCACTGCCGACCGCGACCAGGCCGACGGTGGCAAAGCCAGCGGCCTTGGCGTCGGCTACAACTATGCGGACGGCCGCGTTCGCCATGCCGCTTCCCCGCGCGCATGGGTGGATCGCAAGATCGTGTACGAAATAGCAGTCTGGATCCCCGCGTAGAGCTGACAAAGCGACATTCAGCTTGGGGGCGCGTACATAACGGCAGGATGTGCGATCATGTAGCTCACGGGGTGCCCGGCTGCGCCCGCCAAAATATGACAGCCGGTTGGGTAAAGGGTATCCATCCGGTGAGGGCCGCGACGAGGTCAGTGGCCCTGCATGAATGCTGAGCGGCGATCATATCATCGGTCACATTGGGTGAGGCGGTAGGTTCAACGTCACCACCGTGCCGGGTTCAACCGCGTTCGGCAATCCGGGGAGCCTGAGCATTCAGTAGTAAGAACGCCGGGTCGAAGTCGCCGATCGCCACGAGCTTTGTCCAGTCATGAACCCTGACCACTCCGAGGCGGAAGTCTACGATCGAACGCTCGCGGAGCACCTTAAGGGTGCGATTGACGTGGATAGACGTCAGACCGGTGGCGTCCGCAAGGTCTGCCTGTGTGATATAGAACGGATATGATATTCGGTCGCCAAGGCCTGCCTGCTCGAATCGGAGGGCCATCTCGCAAAATACGTGCGCGACGCGGGTAATTGAGTCCCGACGACCGACGTTCACAACCCACTCGGACAAGATAGAGCCATCTGCAACACTGTCGCGCCAAAAGGCCTCTGCAATGCCTGGGTAAGCGAGGGTGAGTTGGCGAAGCTCAGCGTGGGGCACCTTGAGGATCGTCATCGGCGTAAGTGCCATCATGCCCCAACCCGTCGTTGGGCTCATAAGCGACATCAGATCAGCCATGTCGCCTGCAATATAGAAGCAGGTGATCTGCCGCCCACCGTCGCCGTTCTGGCCGAATCGGCCGGCCAGCCCGTCGATCAGAAGAGAGGAGTGACCGACCTGCTCGCCGATCCGAACGAAATCGACGTGGGGGGCTACCGTCGCGATCTCACCCTCAAGGCCGAGCACCGCGGCCATTTCCTCCTGGGTCAACCCAGACCGGGATGCCAAGCGATTGACAAAAAGCTGAAGCGCGGCACCCCGTGAAATACCCACAATCCTCTCCAGCTAAGGCGAAGCACGTTGGGCTCACAGCCGTTAGTGCAGGCAAGGTCCGTACCGGGCCTGCATAATTCCTTAATTCAGATTATAGTTCCGCCACAACGTGTATCAATGTCGATCGTTATGACGTCGCTAGAGTGTTATGCGTGTAACACGCACCGGGGTTAGGATGCCCGCGTTGGGGTTGTCCATGCGGTCGCGACGTTCCTGCGGCGTCTTCATGCCATCCCGGCCAGCGCTTCACCCGCTTCACAGCCAACTGCCTGGAGACTGTCATGTTACAGAATGCATTCGCACGCCTGCTGAAGATCGTCGCAATGTCCTCCGCGCTCGCCATTTGCGTCGCTCTCGCTACGCCGTCCGTTGCGCAGCCGGAGGTGTCTGCGGCTACCGCCGCCGCGGTTTACAAGACTGGCCCTGCCATGTGGATGGTAACGGACAAGGGCTCCGCGCCCTACCTGTTTGGGACCATGCACGCGCTTTGCCCGAATACGGTCTGGAACGGTCCGGCTACCAAGAACGCGATGGCAACCAGTGAGGAGATCTGGTTCGAAGCCGAGTCGCCCACCGATCCCAAAGCCCTAGAGTCGATCATTATGGAGTTTGGCATCGACAGGGCGAAGCCGCTCTCGTCGAAGCGCAGTAGCGCGGAATACGCGACCTTCAACGAAGCGATCGGCAAGATGGGCATGGAGATCGAGCAGGGAAGTTTGCTTATTGGCCGGCTTCCCTCATCCCTCACCAATCCGGCAAACCCGATAAAGGCAGCCATCAGTTTTACATTGAGAATATCCCGAACATGGGCCTTAACATCCGCCATAAGATTTGCGATAGTGAGGCTCGTCTCGAAACCTATACAGGCAAGCCCTCATTTGTCGAAGCCGCGCGCAACCAGATGTTATCTGGCAATGTAAGATATACTGTTATGGCGTTTATCGGCGACGATCCTACCCATCGTATCGCGGACTCGCAAATACCTCCTTCGATGACATGCATAAAGCGCCTACCGTCATAGACACGGAGGACGGTAATGCCAGTATTCAGATTACGTTGAGACGAACGCTCGCAAAGCTCTTCAGCTCATCGAGCGCAAAGCTACAAGTAGGTCGGCTCATATAGGCAACGCTATAGATACCCATCAATCAACGTAGCAATCATTCCTGTTCCTAATCGTCTCGGTAATGGACTCAAGAAGCAGCCTTCCAGGAGTCATTGGCTTTAGGTGCCGCACTAATTGTAGTCGGCTATGCCGCAACAAGTTTGCGGAACGTGTCCACTACGAGTCGGCGCTGAATTGGCTTGGAAAGGATTACACCCGGTGGTTCGCACGGCTCGCAATCCTCGGGGGTGCCGGTTATAAATATAACTGGAATGGCGCCCGCTTCGGTCATGATGGTCTGTACGGCGTGCGGCCCGGTCCCCACCAGGAGGTTTACGTCGGAAAGGATAATTGCCGGGGTACGATCGCGGGCGGCCGATACCGCTTCATCTTCTGTGACTGCGGTGGAGACTGAGGTAGCACCGGCTTCCTCGGCTAAGGCGATCAAGAGGTCGGTAATGAACCACTCGTCTTCAATGCTTAGCACGTGGCACATATTTCGGGTCCGTTAAGCGAAGCACATTGACACCTGTTAATAACAATTGGCGGCGGTATAAGGTCCGGCCAACGAAATTGGTTGGATCGTTAATCCGCGTCCCGAGGCACCATGCGCTTACAAAGGGCTTGATGGGGGTTTGCGGTCACGCCAGTATGGGCACGTCAGCCTGACGATTTGACGCCCCTCTTTCCCTTGCGAGTGGGGAAAAGGGTCCTTTAGCTCCACCCCCCCAAGCGGGTGGCATACCTTGCCGGTTTCGACACTTTGGTTATTGCGGATTTTCGAAAGAGGGCGCGGACAGCTTTGATGAATGACGGCGCCTCGTTGATCACGACAGGCGGTCGACGCCGGGTGAAAAAGGTTGCAAATAGGATGCGTGCCTCGGGTTTAAGCGCCGGCCATCGCTGCTCTCCTAGACATGGAAATTACATTGCATGAAGTAGCGGGCTGGATCGCCCCCATCGCGACCATGATTGCAGCGTTGATGACAGCCGCAAACCTCGGGAGCCGGATCACCGGTTGGGGATTCGTCGTTTTCACGGTTGGATCGATCGCATGGTCGACGGTGGCGATTGGCACCGGACAGACCAATCTGCTTCTGACGAACGGTTTTCTCACATTCGTGAACGCGGTGGGTATCTGGCGTTGGCTGGGCCGTCAGGCGCGGCACGAAGATGGAAGTAAGGCGGCAAAGGCCCGCAGCGCGGCGGCAAGGGTTCCGGACCTGTTTGGGATAGGATCGCTGGTGGGGGGAACGCTTATTGGCCGTGATGGAACTGCGATCGGAACGGTGATCGATGGGATGATGCGGTGCGACGGCGCCGGACTGGCTTATATCGTTGTTGGCGAGGGGGGCCTCGGCGGGGTCGGTGAGCGACTGCATGCTCTTCATCCTAATCGCCTCCGCTTCGGCGACGGCATAGCGTGCGATCTTGATGGTACGGAACTCAGTCAGCTACCTGTGTTAGCTAATGACGATTGGCCAACTACGCTCGACGATAACACGGCGTATAATTGAAACCTCTTTAAACACGATACGAATGGTGACGGGCTCGTTGGCTGTTTCTTCAGGCTAAATTGGGCTAGCCGTCGGCATCACGCCCAAGCGAACGGTTTGGTGCAAGCGGTTAATTGCCAAAGGCTTGCGCGCTATGGCAAATGATTCTCCGTGCTTAAGGAGCACATGCAATATGCTGAGCGATGCGGAATATCATAGCAGGCGCGCATCCAAGCACCGGTCTCAGAGGCCGTGTCAGAACGGTGGCGTAACAGTGGACGATCGAGCTTCGATGTGATTCCGGGCGGTTGCGAGACCAGACCTGGAAGGCATCATGTGGAACCCGACCGCCCGTGCGCTGCATAGCCGCACGGGCCTGCGCTATGGAAGCGATCTGACCGATGCGGAGTGGGCGATTGTCGCGCCGCTTCTGCCCAAGCCTTGCGATCGAGGGCGACGTCGCCGCTGGCACTGGCGCGAAGTGCTCGACGCGATCTTCTACGTGCTGAGGACGGGCTGCCCATGGCGCTTTCTGCCTGATGGCTTCCCGCCCTGGCGCACCGTCTATCGCTGGTTCGGCGAGCTACGCGATAGTGGCGGGTTCGAGGGGTTGAACCACCATCTCGTCCAGATGGATCGTGCCCGTGTCGGGCGCGAGCCGATGCCATCAGCGGCCGTGATCGACAGCCAGAGCGTGAAGACGACCGAGGCCGGTGGCCCATGCGGCTACGATGCCGGCAAGAAGATCAAAGGTCGAAAGCGCCATGCCATGGTGGATAGCGACGGGCGGACGCTCGAACTGCTGGTTCACCCTGCCGACGTGCAGGACCGCGACGGCGCCGTGCCTCTGCTCAAGATGTCCCGCGAGCGGCACCCGTTCGTGAAGCTCGTTTACGCCGACAGTGCCTATACCAGCGCGCGTGTCGCAACGGCGACGTCGATCGGCATCCAGATCGTGCGTAAGTTCGCCGACCAGACCGGCTTCGTCGTCCATCCGCGCCGCTGGGTCGTCGAACGAACCTTTGCCTGGCTCAACCGCAACAGACGCCTCGCCAAAGATTTCGAGCAAAGCATCCGATCCGCCACTGCCTTCCTATACGCCGCGTCCGCCATGTTGCTTATCCGGCGGCTCGCTCGTTACGCATGAGATTCGAGACGGGCTCTCAGGCCGAAAGAGCCGATCCAAATGCAAAAAGCATTCATCTGAAGATCGCGGCGCTTCATGAACAACGCGCCGCATTACTTAAGTCAAATCAAAACGACGGCGCGTCACTGTTGTTTGTTGCTGAAGACAAAGTGGCCTGATCCCGTCGGCGGTACCTGTTTGATAGCGCGTTACACCTGTTCGCGGCCGTTACCCCTTTGGACTTGTTGCCATGCAACAGCCCTTTGAAGAACACGCGATAACTGCTCGATAGAATAAGGCTTGTGCAGCAGGTCGAATCCATGGCCTCCATCCTGCGCAAGCACATGGCTGTAGCCACTCGTTAGTATCACCGGCACGTTAGGGAACTGACGACGGACCTCCTGGGCAAGTTCCACCCCATTCATGCCGGGCATCACAACGTCAGAAAACATAATGTGGAACCGGTCCGGGGTGGCCGCTAGCGCCGCAAGAGCGGCATTGGCATCAGTGGCCAATATACTATCGTAACCCAGCTCTCGCAGCGCTGCAGTTGCGAAATTCCCGACGTCCTGATTATCTTCTACCACAAGCACGCACGCACCATTCCCATCGACGAGGGCGGTTGGCTCAAATTCACTTGTCTCCGCCGCCTCGTCTGAGTTGGCGCGTGGAAGATAGAGGGTAAACCTTGTTCCCTCACCAAGCGTGCTGTCGACGCAAATGTCGCCGCCTGATTGTTTGGCAAAGCCGATCACCTGGCTTAACCCCAAGCCGGTTCCTTCACCCACACTTTTGGTAGTGAAAAAGGGTTCGAAGATTTTATCGAGCTTGTCGGGCGAGATACCAGAGCCGGTATCGCCTATCGTCACCGCCACAAAGTCGCCGGCGACGGCGGCATGGCCCCGGATCGGCGGAATGCTGGAAACCGGCTCGGTCGTGATAGTCAATCGCCCTTCGCCATGCATCGCGTCGCGAGCGTTGATTCCCATGTTCACGATCGCGGTATCGAACTGGCTGCGATCGGCTACGATGAAGTACGGATCGTCGGGGGTTTGGAGATCGAGTATAATCCGCGAACCGGTCATCGTCTGAAGCATGGTCGCGACCTCGTTCAGCGATGCTGCGACGTCGAACAGGACCGCGCTGAGGGCCTGACGACGCGCGAAGGAGAGAAGCTGCCCTGTCAATTTAGCGGCACGATCGGCCGTGTCGCCAATCGCATCGATGTAGCGAATACGCTTTTGCTCGGTGAGATTGTTGCGGCGAAGGAGGTCAACCGACCCTCGAATGACGGTCAGCAAATTGTTGAAGTCGTGAGCAACACCGCCTGTAAGTTGTCCTATCGCCTCCAGCTTCTGACTCTGCCGCAAAGCGTTCTCTGCCGTGGCAAGTGCTTCAGCCTTCTCGTGCTCCGCAGTCGTATCACGGCCGCTTGCATAAACACGCTCGTCACGGAACGATCCCATCCACGCAAACCAGCAATAGTGCCCCTCCTTGTGACGGAGCCGATACTCGTAAGGTACGACGAGTGGAGCCTCAAATATGCCCGCGAAGGCGACAAGGGTCCCCGCTAGGTCATCCGGGTGCGTCAAGTCGGCAAACGGTCGTCCGACGAGTTCCTGTTCTTCCCAGCCAAGCAACCTCGTCCAAGCCGCATTAACCGCCGCCAGTCGTCCGTCGCGTTCGGCGATCACGAGCAGATCTTGGGTCTGGGACCACGCCCGGTCGCGCTCGATCTGCGCTCGACTTAGCGCAGCTGCCCTCTCGGAAAGGGCCAAGGCTATCCGGGTCTCAAGCGTTTCATTCAACTCGCGCAGCTGCTCCTCTGCGGCGGACTTATCAGTAACGTCGGTATGAACACCGACCCATTCGCTGATCTGACCGATAGCGTTGAACGTCGGAACGGCGCGGATCGAAAAGCGTCGCCATGCCCCATCGTGTCGGCAGACGCGATGCTCAAAAACGAAAGTGCGCTTTTCCTCAACCGCTCTTTTCCAAGCGTGGATGGTTGGCTGCGCATCGTCGGGGTGGACTGCCTTGGACCAGCCAAAGCCCTGGTATTCAGCGTAGCTTTGTCCAGTAAGCGCAGCCCAGGCCGGCTGCTCGCCTATCATCCTACCGTCGGCGCTATTAGTCCAAAGAACGCCCTCTACCGCACCGACTGCGGCACGAAAGCGCTCCTCGCTCAGGCCTAGCTCGGCATTAGCCTCCTCGCGCTCGAGCATGGCAAGCCGCAGTTCAAGCTGCGCGGTAACCTGTCGCGCGAGCCGGCGAAGCGCATTTTGCTGTTGCTCGGTCAACGAACGCGGTTCGTAGTCGAGCACGCATAAGGTGCCGATCGCAAAGTCGTCGGAAGACTTCAGCAAGGCGCCAGCGTAAAAGCGCAAGCCCTTCTCGGCGTTGACTAACGGGTTGCACGCAAAGCGATGGTCCTGCGTCGCATCGGGGACGAGCAGGAATTCCTCTTCAAGAATTGCCGTGCCACAAAAGGAAGTTTCCAATGGGGACGTGTCAACGCCGAGCCCGATTTCCGCTTTGAACCACTGTCGATCACCGGCGATCAGGTTCACTGCCGCGATCGGCGTCCCGCATATTTCTGCGGCGAGCGCAGCCAAGTCATTAAACCCGCCCTCGCGCGGGGTGTCCATGACACGATATCGGGCAAGGGCTGCTATCCGCCTATCATCTTGCATCACCGAGCGGTTACCAATGGCCATGTAATGCCGCCTAATAGTGAAAACGAATTTGTTCCAGACATATGGTCGCATCTATATGGCCAAAGGGCGGTGTCGCAACCGATCGATGCTGCCGGAAAGCTCGGCTCTCCAGCTATCAGCGCTGATCCGCCAACAGGCATATCGCCGAGGGCGCATCGCATCCTTGCCTACTGAAGGTTCGGCCCCCCAAGCTCCTGGACCAAATTTACACCATATTGTTGGGTCCATCAGCCGGCCGGCGCGTTGCGTGCAGCGTCATCGAATGGCGGTGATACCTATCCGGAGCAAAACCATGTATTATCATGACAAGCGACTTCAGTACCCGGTCCACGTGGCCAACCCGGACCCGGCTTTCGCTCGTATGCTCCAGCAGGCAATCGGTGGCGTCGAAGGCGAGATCCGCGTTTGCATGCAATATTTCTTCCAGGCCTGGGGCAACCGTGCGCCAACGACCAAGTATCGAGACATGCTGCTACACACAGCGACTGAAGAGATCGGTCATATCGAGATGCTCGCGACCGCGGTCGCGTTGAACCTCGACAAAGCGCCAACTCACTTGCAGGAAGAAGGTGTTAAGGACAGCATCGTCGGCGCGGTGATGGGCGGCGAAAATCCGCGTCAGAGCATCGAGGGCATCATTCATAAGAACTTGCTTTCAGGCGGGATGGCAGCAATGCCAATGGATTCCGACGGCGTGCCGTTCAACATGAGCCACGTCTATGCTAGCGGTAACGTCGCTGCAGATATGTACTGCAACGTGGCTGCCGAGAGCACCGGTCGCGTGCTAGCCGTTCGGCTTTTCAACGCTGCCCATGACGAGGGCATGAAAAAGATGCTTCATTACATGATCGCGCGTGACACGATGCATCAGCAGCAGTGGCTGGCAGTAATCGAGGAACTGGGCGCCGAAGCAATGAACCTCCCGGTTCCCAACAGTTTCCCGCAGGACATGGAAGATCAAGCGAACAACTATAATTTCTACGCTACCTCGGTAGACGGGACTTTTCCGGAAGGGCGCTGGACCTCGGGGCCGTCTATGGACGGCAACGGCGATTTTACCGTTTTCCGAAACGAGCCGCTCGGCGACGAACCCATCATGGGGCCGGCGCGTCCAGACAGCGGCGCTCAGACGCAACAGATCGGCTAACCTCACAGGAGGCGGGCTTCGGCTCGCCTCCCACGTCTTAAGACGCGCAAACTAGGGGTCCACGTAAGCCCTCGCAATCCGGGGGAGCCAAACGGCGGATGCTCGTTATGGACAATAGTATGGAGCCTTCCGAATGTTCTGATCCTGCCGCCCCAAAGCTAGGTTGGCCTTTGTCAAATTGGAGCCTTTGTGACCGAACCGGATAACGATGACCTTGCGGTAACCCGTACATCGCTTGCGGAAGATCGTACAATCCTCGCCCATGAGCGCAGCTTCGCTGGGTGGCTTCGGACTGGCATGGCTGCAGTTGGGATCGGCCTTGGCTTCAATGCCCTGTTCGAAGCACTGCACCCTGCCTGGGTGCCTAAGGCAATTGCATCGGGGTTCCTGGTCATCGCCATTTTCATTTTCGTATCGGCCGAGCGTCGCGCATGCGGCATCATTTCGCGGTTGGAAGCGCACGAGATTACAGCGCTAAGACCGATTAAAATGCGGCTGCTGACAGGTGGTCTCGTCAGTGCGACCATGGCGCTGGGGGTGGCGATCTGGGCGTTGGCAGCGAGCGGATAGTGCTACGTAAAATAGTCGGCTGCCTCACCGCCACCATGCAAAAATGGCGTTAAATCCTGGCAAGACTGGGAGCTAAGATCTTGTCTGCCGCTGATCGCGCTCACCAGATCAAGGGGCTCGATACGCCAGCCACGGCGCTTGGCGCAACCTTGTACCTGCCCGCGACCCGAGGCGATCTCGCCGTAGTTCTATTGGGAGGCTGGCCGAACCTGCGCTCTGCCGTGGTATGGCTCGAGGATGGGGTCCGAACCGACGCCCGCCTATATGGGCGCGCTTGCCTATGATCATCACGTTCTAATCCCACCTTTGGAGTCGCGGGAGGTGTTCGACCCGACTGAAATGCGGCGGCTGCGTGAGCAATGACTGGCGATCCGCGATCGAATATTGGCGTTGCGGATCGGCGGTAACGACCTTTGGAGGCGTTAGGCGCTCGAGGTCAGCGATACGTACCGTGTACGACGGACCGCTTGGCCCGGTTGTTGCCGGGCTTATAGGCATGTTCGCGCCTTGGGGCTTTTTCACTGAGCGCCCCCGTGTTCGAAGGGTTCGGCAACGTGACGCTGCTACGCGAGGAGGTTACCCGTGACATCGAGCACGGCATGCTGACTAAAACCGCAATTCATCCTTCGCAGATCGATGCGATCCAGAGCTTATATGCCGTCGATCCCGGCGTGCTGATGGAAGCTCGGAAAATACGTGATGACACGACCGAAGCGGTGTTTTCGTTGAACGGCGCTATGTGTGAGCTCGCGACGCATCGCCGGTGGGCTGCAACCGTTGTTCGTCGGGCTGAGTATTTTGGCATCCGACGTGACAGCGTGTTGGCGCTCACGGGATGAGGAGGTGGGGATGGCCTACAAACTTCGGGTCAAGATCGACGGGGAGGTTGGTGATCTGACCGAGCATGGTAAGCTGCTTATGCGCGGAGACACCTACGGCGTTTAAAAAGGCGCCAATATAACTGAGGGCGATGGTTATGGAAAATATCCTGGTCGCAACCGATTTTTCGGCGCGATCTGATCGCGCATTGCGAAGAGCTATGCATATAGCTCGGCGTAGAAACTCAGTCATCTATTTGTTGCACGTAGTAGACGGCGATCAACCTCATCGGCTAATAGAATCCGACCACTCATTGGCCGCACTTCTGCTGGCTGAGGCTGCGAGCACGCTTACCGTGGAGGATCGGCTAAGTTCCAAATCAATCGTAACCGTCGGAGATGTTGATTCTGCAGTTCTTGAAACCGCGGACGATATCGGCGCGGATCTTATTATCATGGGACCCCATCGCAAACGCATAAGAGATGTATTCACGGGCACAGTAGTTGAACGGGTACTTCGCCGTGCAGAGCGCCCCTTATTGATCGCAGCGGAACCGCCGATAGCACCCTATCAGAAAGTTTTGCTGGCGTTAGACTTCGACGAAGCGTCGAAATCAGCGGGCCGCGCCGCAGTCGCGCTGGGAATCTTCGAGAATATGGACGTAGTGGTAATGCACGCTTTCGATACGCCTGCAGCTGGCATGTTGCGGCGTTCGATGTTGGGCGATGCGGTTCCCGACTATGTCGAGGAAGAGCGCCAGGATGCGGCTAACAAAATGCATGACCTTGCAGGGGCGATCGGGTTGCCGTCCGGCAGGCGGCACGTTGTAGCGGTTAATGGAACGCCGGCAAGGACTATACTCGAGGCTGCACAGGGCAATGGCGCTGAGTTGGTAGTAATGGGTGCGAACCAGCGGAAAGGGTTCGAGTGTCTCCTTATCGGCAGCGTCGCTCAAGACGTAATTCGCAATGGTATGCACGATATACTAATTGTGCCTGATAAGGGCATCTAGGAAAAGCCAGTTCAAATGTTACTTTGATCTGCTGGTACCCTGACAGGGAGTGTGGCTGCACCTTCAGCCTTAGTAGGGCAAAACTTTTCCGTGCCTATTCCGTAACAGGTCATTGATAGGGAGCCCATGGCGTAGCCGCGAACAATTGCGTCCGCACGCCCTTCTGATGCGGCCGCAAGTCCCGCAGTGTAAAGGAGGGGGATAAAGTGATCGGGTGTGGGGACGGATTTGGCGTAGTCAGGATGGTCCGTTACGCGCAGGATGCTCACCGGATCTTCAGCAAGCTGGGTCGCGACGGTTTCGTCAAACCGCAAGTTCCAATCAAAAGCCGCGTCTGGCCTGTTCCATCGTACAAGCTGAAGATTGTGAACCACGTTTCCGCTGGCTAGTATCATAACACCGCTTTTCCGCAAGGCGGCCAGCTTCAAACCCAGATCGACATGATAGGCAAGCGGCTTGAGTGCGTTAATAGATAGCTGGACGACCGGAATGTCCGCTTCAGGATACATATGTGCAAGCACGCTCCAGGTACCATGATCTAGGCCCCATTGGTCGTAGTCGAGCCCTACCCAATAGGGCTTTACAACATCTGCAACTTCTTGCGCTAAGTTAGGCGCGCCCGGCGCAGGATAATCATAGGCGAAAAGTTCTGGCGGAAATCCGTAAAAATCATGGATTGTTCGAGGGCGGGGCATTGCGGTAACTGCGGTTGCGCCAATGAACCAATGCGCTGAAATAACCAAAATGGCGCGCGGACGGGGAAGAACTCGGCCCAAGTCTGACCATGATTCGGTGAAACCGTTCGTCTCCAGCGTGTTCATCGGACTGCCGTGTCCGATGAAAAGTGCAGGCGCAGTAGCGGGCTGAGAGATCATGAATCTTATCCTTAGCAAGAATTTCCGGCAGTTTGGTCAACGTGCTGTAACGCGGCAAAGGAAATCTCCGCTCGGGTTATAAGAATGCTGGCTTCCCCGGTACATCCTCAGAGACCCGGTGCGACCGGCTGTTTTAGACGAGTGAACCATCGTAGTTTGCTCGCGCGATGTCGCTCCTAGAACGAGGTTGTCGAGGGCCCTTCGCAATACGTCATATTACATTTAGCGGGTTTGATCGCGAGCTCGCTATCCGCAATAACCGACTTTCAACCATCTTTTCGCTGCCGCCCCCTGATTGCAGTGATCGCAACGGTAACAATAATTTCGCGCCGCAGTGGTCGGCCGCGGGGACTCTACTATGCGGTATCTACTCCGGGTCGAGGTTTGTATCGTGGCAAGGACCAATGGAAGTGGAGTGCTGCCGCCCGCACAAGCAGCCCGACTACGAAGCCGACTGCTGTTGCAAATTCCCTGACAGCCCCCAATCCTATAAGGCCGATGAATGCCGCTGCTGCGGCGAGCGCTGCAGTAATATAGACCTCACGCGTCAAGATAACCGGGCTTTCACCACCCAGTAGATCGCGAATGATCCCGCCAAAGGTTGCTGTAACGACGCCCATAGCGACGACCACGGCGGCTCCTACCCCGGCGTCCATCGCGCGGCCTGCACCAGTAACGGCGAATAGGGCTAAGCCCACGGCGTCCAGCCAAAGCAAAGTCCGGTAACGGGACTGAGGAATATGGGCGGTAAAGAATATTACTACGGACGTGACGCCACAGGTCAGCAAATAGGAAGGCTCCTCAATCCAGAACACCGGAAGATTTAGGAGCGTGTCGCGTAGCGTGCCACCCCCGATACCCGTGACCGTGCCCATCAGCGCGAAGCCGACGATATCCATTTGCTTACGTGATGCAACGAGGCAGCCGGTCACCGTAAATACAACTACGCCGAACCAATCTAGCGTTGACGCAATTGTTTCAAACATAGCCTGCACCGGAGGTCAAATTGTTCGATTCGACCGGAGTCCGCAATCGCGTCAGCATATGTCACCTCACCTTCGCATCTACGTCTATGACTGCGTCTGATGGATCAAGCTCGTACTGTTGGCGGCCCCATTTGGTATGATCAGGGCGGTGAACTAACGCCGCGGCCTTCGGCCTCATCATCGATATCAGCTTCCTGCAGGCGTCACCATCCGGCCGATGTTCAGTCTTTTCAGCTATAAGGCCTACGCCAACCCTGCAGGAGCCGGAAGCCGGCGTGGTGTTGGAGATGTCAAGACGGTCTGGAAGAGGCTGCCCCCAACACTACCCGGCTTAAAGGTGGGTTGCCATTGTTGTCGCACATTCCTGCCGGGTCGCACGTGCCAGAAACCATTCGGGGTCCAAACGGCACCCCCCAGCCCATTTCGCAAATTCCCCGCTAAGGTTTAACTACGCGTGCGTTTGGCTGCGATGTTAGGCATGAGGGTGCCAGCATGCTGATGTTGCTCGCCATATCCATCGTTGGAAGCTGTTTGGTGCCGCTGCTTGCGCGGCTCGTGGGGCGCGGTGCCGGGCTATTGATCGCGCTGTTTCCGTTCGGCCTGCTAGCGGCGTTCATCCGAATGGCGCCGGTGGTCGAACGCGGGTGGGTGGTGGGAGAAGGCCGCACCTGGGCGCCCTCCTTGGGGCTCGACCTCACCGTTCGGCTTGACGGCTTCTCGTTCCTGTTCTGCCTGTTGATCACCGGGATTGCCGGTTTGGTCGTCATCTATTCCGGCGGGTATCTGACGCACAAGTCGCGTGCCGAGCGAGCGCGCTTTTTCACGCTGATCCTGTTGTTCATGTCGGCGATGCTAGGCACCGTCCTTGCCGACAACATGCTGGTGATGATCCTGTTCTGGGAGGCAACCAGCGTGGTGTCGTTCCTTCTGATCGGCTTCGATAGCCGCAGCCCGCGGTCGCGCCGCGCGGCGATCATGGCGTTGCAGGTTACCGCCGGGGGCGGGCTGGCACTCATCGCATCGGTGCTTATGATCGGCAACGTGCTCGGCGGCTATTCCATGGCCGAGGCGGTTCGCCGAGGTCCCGAACTGCTCGAAAGCGCCTATGCCACGCCGATCCTGATCGGCATCATGATCGCCGCATTCACTAAGTCGGCGCAGTTTCCCTTCCACTTCTGGCTACCCAACGCGATGCAGGCGCCGACTCCAGCGTCGGCTTTTTTGCATTCGGCTACGATGGTCAAGCTGGGCGTCTACCTGCTCGCGCGGTTCGAGCCGGTGATCGGGGCGACGTGGTGGGGCCGCAATGCGCTGATCACGGTCGCGTGCATCACGATGGTGATCGCGGCGATCCAAGTGCTGCGAGCCGAAAGCTTCAAGGCTGCGCTCGCCTATTCGACGATCGCGTCGCTGGGCATCTTGGTGCTGCTGGTCGGCCTCGACGGCCCCACCGCATCGGTAGCGATGATCGGGTTCCTGCTGGCGCACGCGCTGTACAAGGCGGCGTTGTTCTTTTGCGCAGGGTCGGTGCTGCACGCGACCGGCGTGGGCACGCTGCGATCGCTGGGGGGGCTGGCGCGCAAGCTGCCGCTGACCGCGATCGCGTGCACCGGCGCCAGCCTGTCGATGGCGGGGATCCCGCCCTTCCTGGGATTCGTGTCGAAGGAGTTCCTGTTCGAAGCGCAGCTCAAAAGCAGCTGGGAGTTGGTGCCGCTCGCGGTCGCGGTGCTGGTCAATGCGGTGATGGTCGGTGTCGCCGGAATCATCACGCTGCGTCCCTTCTTTCTGCGCCCGGTCGCGCCGGTGGTGATCGAGAATCGCGAAAGCCTGTCGCTGGGCCTGCCGCCGTTGCTGCTGGCGCTCGCGGGTCTGACGATCAGCCTGCAGCCTGAATGGATCACCCGCGTTGCGCTCCGCCCCGCGGTCGCGGCGGTGTATGGCAGCGCGGTCGACGTCGAATTGTCGGTTTGGCACGGGCTGACACCGATGCTGGCGCTGAGCGCGGTGGTGGTGACGATCGGCTTGCTGATCATGTATTTTTGGCGGTCGATCCATGTGCGGCTTCGTCGCAACGGTCGGTTCGAGCAGTTCGGCATCGAAAGGCTGTGGGAAAACCTGTTGCGCGGTCTGCTCCGGACCAGCGCCAGGGCGACCCGCCGGATCGAACATGGCGACCTGCGGCGCTATCTGGCGGCGATCTTCCTGATCATGGCGCTGTCGATGCTGTGGTCGATCGCGGCAGTCTCGCCGTCGCTGCGCTGGCCGGCCGGCGAGCCGCTGCGCATCGCCGAGGCGGTGGTCGCGCTGATCGGCGTGGCGGGGGCGTTCGCCGCCGCGCGCGCGCGCAACCTGCTCACCACGATGGTCGCCGTTAGCCTGACGGGCTTCGCGGTGGCGATCCTGTTCCTGACCAACGGCGCCCCCGACCTGGCGCTGACGCAGTTCAGCGTCGAAGCGCTCATCGTCGTGATGCTAACCGCATTGCTGCTGATCGTGCCGATTGACGGCGAAGCGATGCGGCAGCCCGGCGAGCGCCGTGCCGACGCGGCGGTGGCGACCATGTTCGCCGTCATCCTGTTCGTCGCGACGATCGACATGGCGGGCGCCGAGGCCCCGCGCGCGGCATCCGATTGGTTCGGGCGGATGAGCTATGCGGCGGGCCGCGGCCTCAACGTCGTAAACGTCATCCTGGTCGATTTCCGCGGGGCCGACACCTTCGGCGAGACGATCGTGATCGCGATGGCGGCGATGCTCGCGGGATCGCTTATGGCGATGCGCGACGGTGCCGCCGACGATGCGCGGGCGGCGCGCGACGTCCATTATAGCTTCAGCATGGCGAGCGGCGGGCTGTTCTGGCTGATGCTCGTCGCGTCGGTCATCATCCTGCTGCGCGGGCACGACCAGCCCGGCGGCGGGTTCGTCGGCGGGCTTGCGGCAGCGCTCGCCTTCGCGATCCTGTCGCTGGCACGCGGGGCTGCCGCCGCCGAACGATTGCTGCGCGTGCAACCGTTGACGCTGGTGGGCTGCGGTGTCGCGCTGACGATCGTCAGCGGCATGCCCGGGATGATCGACGGCGGTGCGTTCCTGACCCATTTATGGTGGGAGCCCGGCGGCGCGATCCCCAAGCTTGGCACGACGATGATCTTCGACCTTGGCGTTTATCTGGTGGTGATGGGGGCAGTGCTCACCTTCCTGTTCGGGTTGCAGCGCGAGGCGGCACGATGACGATCCTGTTGGCATTCTGCGCCGCCGCAATCGTCGGCGCCGCCATCTACATGCTGCTGTCGCGCAACCTGGTGCGCATGCTGCTGGGGTTCGCCTTGCTATCGACCGGCGTCAACCTGATGCTGTTTATTGCCGGCGGCCCACTGAACCGCAAGCCGCCGATCATCGAAGCTGGCCGCCAGACGCTCGGCCCCGCCGCCGATCCGTTTTCGCAGGCGCTGGTGCTGACCGCGATCGTCATCGGCTTCGCGCTGACGCTGATCATGGCGACGATCATGCTGCGCGCCTGGCGCGCGACCGCATCGCTCGACGCGCGCGACGTCGATGCGCCCGAACAAGCCGAGGATCCCGACGTGCTGGGCCCGGTCGGTGACTGACGCGCTGCTCCTCATCGCGCCGGTGCTGTTGCCGCTCGCCGGCGCGGCGATCGTGACGCTGCTGCGGTCGTGCCCGCGGGCGGGCGAGGCGTTGGCGTTCGCGGTCACCGCGGCGACGGCGGCCATGGCGTTGGCGCTCCACCTGCGCGCGATCGACGGTACGATGCTGGCGGTGACGATGTTCGGCGGCTGGACCAATGGCTTCGGCATCGGATTTGCCGGCAGGTTGCCCGGTACCGCGTTGGTGCTGGCCAGCACCGTCGTCGCGTTGGCGGTAGCCTTGTTCGGCAACGCCGAGATCGGCCCCCGGCGCCGGCGCGCGGGGCATGACGCGCTGGCGCTGGCGATGCTCGGCGCGGTCAACGGCGCATTCCTCACTACCGACCTGTTCAACCTCTATGTCTGGTTCGAGCTGGCGCTGGTCGCGGCGGTGGCGCTGGTCACGCTTGATCGCCGCGAGAACCAGATCGGCGGCGCAATCCGCTACATCGCCTTCGGCACCAGCGGCGCAACCGCGATCCTGATGGGCATCGGCCTGCTGTATGGCGAGACGGGCACGCTCGACCTTGCGGCGCTGGCGCGGGCGCTCGCCGATCGCCCGCCCAGCGTCGCGACCGCGGCGGCGGCGGCGTTGCTGCTCGGTGGGTTCGCGCTGAAGTCGGGGCTGGTGCCGTTCCATGTCTGGCTGCCGGCATCCTATGCCCCGGCACCGCTAACCGCCGCGGCGCTGTTCGCCGGCCTGCTCACCAAGATGGGCTTCTATGCGCTGCTGCTGTTGTTCGCGGGCGTGTTCGGGATTGCCGACGGGCATGTCGGCGCGGCGCAGCTGCTGCCATGGTTCGGCTGGATCGGCGCGGCGACGATGCTGGTGGGGGCGCTGTGCGCGTTGGCGCAGACCGACATTCGCCGCTTGCTGGGATATCATGTGCTGGCGCAGGTGGGATACATGATGGCTGGCCTTTCGGTCGGCACGCGCGAGGGGGTGATCGCCGCCGTCTTCTACATGCTCCATTCGATGATCGTGCAGGCCAATCTGTTCCTTGGCGCGGGCGCGGTCCGCCGCGCCACCGGCAGCTGGGACCTGGCGCGCACCGGCGGCATGATCCGATCGAACCCGGTGTTCGCGTTCCTGTTCGCGGTGCCGATGCTTTCGCTAGCGGGGATCCCGCCGATGTCGGGGTTCTGGGCCAAAATGCTGGTGATCCGCGCCAGCCTGGACGGTGGTGCGCCCTGGATCGCGGCTGCGGCGCTGGCGGCTGCACTGCTGACGATCATTTCGGTCGGCAGCCTATGGTCCGAATCCTGCTGGAAGAGCCTGCGCGATCGGCGCGTGCGCAGGGTGCCGCCGGCGATGCTCGGCGGAATGGCACTGCTGTCGCTGGCCACGCTGGCGATCGGCCTGATGCCCGAGCCGGTAGTGATCACCGCGCAGCTATCGGCTAACGCGCTGCTGGGACTCGCGCCATGAAGCTGCTGCGCAAAGCCTGGGCAGTGGCCATCCTCGGCGTCAGCTTTGTCTGGGACCTGGTCGTGTCGTCGCTGCAGGTGGCGCAGATCGTGCTGTCGCCGCAGATCGATACCCATCCCGCGATCTTCATGGTGCCGGTCGAGGTGACCAAGCCCTGGGCGGTGGCCCTGTTCGCCTATTTCACCTCGCTCACCCCCGGTTCGACCTGCCTGCATGTCGAGCCGGACCTCAGCCGACTGTACGTCCATGTTTTAGACGGGCGCGATCCTGACCGACGTATTGGTCGGTTCAAAACCCTGTATGAGCGGCACATCCTGGAGCTTGAGCGATGAGCGGCGACTGGACCTTCGATCTAGCGACCGTCGCGACCGGATTGTCGGCACTGCTGTGCATCGCGCTCGCGGCGGCGGGATGGCGGATGGTGAAGGGGCCAAGCTTCGCCGACCGGTTCGTCGCGCTCGACATGCTGACCGCGATCGCTGTGACCTTCGCCGCGCTAACCTCGGTAGTCACCGGGCGTGGGGTGTTCCTAGACATCGCGCTGGGGCTCTCGCTCATCAACTTCGTCGCAACCGCGGCGTTCGCGGTGTTCCTCGAACGGAAGAGCAGGCCGCGATGACCCTCCTGGCAGGCGCACTGATGGCGCTGGGCGTCGGCTTTCTCGTCATCGCTGCGCTCGGGCTGTTGCGGCTCCCCGACGCGCTCCAGCGGATGCACAGCGCGACGAAGGCGGGTACGCTGGGAACGACGCTGGTCATCCTGGGGGCGCTCCAGGCCGACGGGGTTGACCGGACGTCGACCGGGTTGCTGACGATTGTCTTTCTACTGGTAACGCTACCGATCGGTGCGCAGCTTTTGGCACGTGCCACCTATATTTCCGGTGCCCCCCTTAAGGGGCTGACGATCGATCCGTTGAAAAAGGTACGAACGTGGTCGGAGGCGCCAACGGACGAAGACGATGCCGACCGGGGCCGATACTAAGAACATCCCAACCGTAAGAGCACGGACTTAAATGATCGAACAGCTGTGAAGCCGGACCGAGACCTTCGACAGGCTTTCCCAGAACATGCTGCTGTCAGAAGGGTGCGTGTAATCGGTTTTCATTGCCTAAAACTAAAGAACCGTTCTGTAGCTTGGGAAACTAACATAAAGCCTCGCGCCGGGCGTTATTAAGTCGTCTCATATTACCGCAGCCCGGACCCCACTCTAAAGTGCAGCAGCGTCATGATGGATCCTTACCTTTTGACGAGACACTTATGTTGCGGAAATGCGCCGCGATAGGCGATCTGCCCTTTCTTATTTGCCTGCGTTTTGATCTTTGGTTAGATATTTTCATTCAATGTAACGGCTTCTATCTCTATCTCTATCTCTATCTCTATCTCTAGTTATAGTCATCGTATTCTATTGCGTGGATTGGCGTTTTTTAGTATACACAAATTATGTCGCGCGCGGTTTATCGTAGTATCTAAGCAAGGGCGTCCAATCGAAGAGGCGGTGTGAGATATCGGGGTAGTTTTTTGCCCGCCCCTTCGACAGGCTCTGCGATCGCGCGTTTAGTGAATTTGAGCAGGATGAGTTACACAGGCCCATGTTAAAAACACCGCAAATCGCTGTCGTTGCCGCAGCGGCCCTTCAAATCCTTACACCGATGCTGCCGCGGCTTGGGGTAGGTGATCCGATAGGGTCACAGTCGAGCGCAGTCAGGACGCTCATCACCCCGGCAGGATGGGCATTTTCTATCTGGGGTGCGTTATTCGCCGGCTCGGTTATTTTCGCAATCTTCCAAGCCCTGCCATCACAACGTGCCAGCGTATTGCTCGAACGAATTCGATGGCCCGCTGCCGGAGCCTTCCTCGGCAACGCCTTGTGGGCCGTTTACACTCAGCTCTACGGCTTGAGTGCGCTGTCGGCAGGAATCATCTTATGGACACTCGGGTGCTTGATCATAGTTTATCGTACATTTTCGAATGGCACACTCACAGCAGGAGAGCGCTGGTGCGCGTTCCTCCCGCTAAGTGCGCTGACCGCATGGCTTACGGTCGCGACGACCGTCAATATCGCCGCTAGCCTGAGTTATCATGGTGTAAATGCCGGCTCGGCTGCCCCCGCGATCAGTGCAGGCGTCACAATCGTGGCGGGCATTATTGCCGCGACCGTTCTTATCCGTGGGCGCGGCAACGTGCCCTATGCCGTCGTTTTTCTTTGGGCGTTGTCGGCCATCTACGCAGCAGGCGGGCAGGTCGCCGCTTTGGTTGCCGCCGCCACCGTGGTGTCCGCGGTGTTGGTTGTGGCAGGTTTGATCGGCGGTCTACGCCGCCGACCGTCCTCAAGCGCCGTTATAGGTTGAAGCGAAAGCCGTATCCCAACCCTAGCGTAAATTGTGTTCGACGCCCGCGCTCGCGCACCAAGGGAGAGTCGCCTGCCTCCTCACCAAGTCGATCAAGGCCACTGAACAAGGTTAAAGCGCTCCGCCGATTCAACGGATGGATAACGGTGGAGCCCACGCCATAGGAAAGCAAGCCGCCTGATGCGGCGTACGATTGTAGTCCCGATCGCTGCGCCTGTATCGCATCGATACCGAAGTACCTGTCAATGTAACCCTTGCTCGCAACGGTTGCACGGGGTCCAAAGTTGATGATCGTCCGGCCGGTACGTGTCTGGTAGGCAACAGACCCGTCCGCAAGAACGCCTTCGTGGCCACCGAAGCCGCGCCGGACCTCCACCCGCCCGCGCCATGGGCCAACTCGCTTCTCGGCGAAGCCGCCCAGTTCGGCAGCGGCCTTGACGTTACCAAGGCCTAGCAGGGCGTTGCTTCCGCCAGTTATTAGAAATGGGGAACCACCTCGCTCCTCATCACGTCCAAAGCGAAGCTTTGCGAGCGGCCCTGCCTTCCACCCATCTGAGTTTATTGCATTCCAGCCAAGCCCATCCGGAATGGAGGCAAAAATAACGTCTTTGTAGTTCACTCGCAAATCAGGAAATATCGATAAAGCCATGTCGCTTGATCCCTGCCAAACAGGGCTCAGCACGGGGGCGACGCCAACGGTTATATTCCACCCATCGTCTCTTGCGTCGGGGCCCCGACCGGCGGGTGGACCGGGCCGGGCATCTTCCGTCTGGGCAAAGCCGGGCTGAGCCGCACAGAGTGCGACCAGAGTGATCAGAGCGCGCATCCTCATCCTTTTTTCGACAGCCGCCGATGGAACTGCTGGCTGCAAACTGATCACGGACCCTAACGCTAAATCGAATTAATACCAGTCACGCCTGGATCCGACCGCGAGAAACGCAGCGAGTCGGTCCGCCGCGATTGGTCGGCTGAACAGAAATCCTTGTCCAATGTCGCAACCAAGCCCGAGCAGGTCGCGCGCTTGGACTTCAGTTTCGATGCCTTCGGCCACGGTCTCGATTCCCATCCGACGGGCAATATCAATAACACCCTGGACAATCGCCAGTTCTGGTCCCTTTGTTCCATCGAGCTTGGAGATGAAGGAGCGATCTATCTTTAGGACGTTTACAGGAAATTGCTGGAGATGAGTAAGCGAGGCATAGCCGGTACCAAAGTCGTCCAGCGCGATGTTTACCCCCTCCGAACGAAGTGTCCGAAAGGTGCGCTCTGCACTGTCTGCCAGTCGGTCGAGGAATACCGTCTCTGTAACCTCAAGCTCAAGCAGCGACGGCGGGACGTCTATTTTATGGCATCGGGTCAGGATGCGGTCAGCGAAGTCATCGCGGCGGAAGTCGGCCGGCGAGCCGTTGATCGCGATGCGCCCGAAGCTTTGGCCTGAATCCAGCCAGCCGGCCATGTCAGTAAGCACGCGATCAAGCATTCGATCGGTCAGGTTCGTCGACAGCAAGCTATCGTCAAAGGCCGCTGCAATGGCCCCGGGAAGTTGCAAGCCGTGATGGTTATGGTCCCATCGAAGCAACGCTTCGAATCCGACCACCTCTCCCGAGCCTAACGCGAGCTTCGGTTGGTAGAACGGAACCACTCGATCGTCGTGCAGGGCTTCGCGTGCATCGCGCAACATCCTGTTCCGGTCTTCGATCCTGTCGCGCATGGCCGGCCTGAAGCCGCGCACGCTGCCCGCTCCCTCCGACTTTGCGACATAGAGAGCGAGGTCCGCGCACTTCATCAACTCTTCGGCCGTTGCGCCGTCCTTCGGCCACATGGCGGCGCCGGCGCTAAGGCTTACCTCCATAACACTTTCTTCGATGCCCAGTGCCTCCCCTACGCCATGGAGAATCGTGTTTACGGTTTCAGCCGACGCATCCGCCTCCGAGAGATTTGGCAATATGACGGCAAACTCATCTCCGCCAAGCCGCGCTACGGTCGCGTCGGCGGGCGCATTCGCCTGCAGCCGTTTCGCCACCGTCCTGAGCACCGCATCCCCGGCTGCGTGACCGAGTGTATCGTTGATCGCTTTAAAGCTGTCGACGTCGACCACAATCACGCCGACCGAGACGGACGCTGCGGCTGCCCGTTCAAGCGCGCGTTCAAGTTCGTCAGCCGCGAATTTTCGGTTAGGAAGCTCGGTGAGAGAGTCGTGATAGGCGGCCCAGCGCAGGCTGTCTTCCGCCTGTTTCGCCGAGGTGATGTCGCTCATGGCTCCAATTGCACGGATAGCCGTCCCGCTGTTGTCGCGGATGGCGTAGCCGCGCGAAAAGACATTGCGATAGCTACCGTCAGCTGACCGAAAACGATGCTCGTGGCTCCAGGAGTCCTGCTGATTTTGAAGGACCAGACCGTAAAGCGCGAGTACGTCGGTAAGATCCTCCGGGTGAACATGGTTCATCCACCAGTCGATCGACGTTTCCTGCGCCACCTCCCGGTAACCGAGGATGCTTTCGAAATCGCCTGCCCATTTGATGCTACCGGTAGTTGGTGACCAGTCCCAAATGATATCCTTGGTGGCGCGCGAAGCGAGGCGATAGCGCTCCTCGCTTTCCTTCAGAGCGCGCTCCCCGGCCACCTGGTCATCGATATCCTCAAGATTGCCGTACCAGCTTACGATAGTGCCTTCCGGGTCGCGGCGCGGATTGGCCCGCATGCGGAACCATCGGTAGTCGCCGTCGGCCTGGGCAAGGCGGTAGCGGGCATCCGCCAAGCTTTCGTCGCTCGTAGCTAGCGCTTCGCGGAACAACGCCATCAGCGCTGGCAGGTCGTCAGGATGGACCGCACGCGTCCAACCCATGCCAAGCGCCTGCGCAAGCGGAATTCCCGTGAAGTCAGACCAACGAGGACTGAGCTCGACGATCAACCCGTTTGCATCTGCGATCCAAGGTATCTGGGGATTGAGTTCCACCGAACATCGATAATGCTCCTCGCTCCGCTGCAGAGCCGAGACCAACTCGCTCATTTCGGCTCGCGAGCGCAAAACTTCTTCGAAGGAGTTGCGCGTGCTCGCCAGAGTGAGCACGATGAGACCTGCAACGAGCACAAAAGTGAAGCCGACTCCAAGCAGGTACAAGTCGCCGGAGATCAGCATTCGCACCGTGACCGGGGCTGCGCCGAAAAGTAGCACGAGATGCGCGGCGCGGGGCAGCGACTGCAAGCAATAGGCGCAGCTGATCGACCCCACGAATACGTATAGGGCGACGGCCGTGCTGCGGCTTGGATCTGCTGCAGAAAAGAGCATCAGGGCCCAGACGCCGAATAGCACACTGAGCACACCTGCCGCCGCGATCGTTCCGCGTAGCTGACGGCGAATCTGGGGGATAGTGGGCTCGGTTCTCCGACGATGCAGCCATAAGATCGCACGAAACCCGGCGAGCATTATCAGCGCCGTGGGCGCGCCCAGGCTCAGCGCCATTGGCACGGCGCGATACATGACGACGCTGAGGAAGACGACGTTGATCGTCATTAAAACGTACATAAGCGGAATCTGCTGCTGCAGATTTTCGTGCTGCGCGCGTAATCCCACGTCGGGCGGACCCGCTGGAAAAATGCTGGAGTTGAGGAACATGGCCAAGGAGCTCGATCCGCTCTAAATCGCTGGGCAACCGGTCTATTTCGAAATCGTGAAGATGAGGTTTAGCATGCGTAAGCAATGCGCCGTGAGGTGATCGCCATGACGGTTTACTACCCGGGTGTAAGCTCAAGTCTCGACGCGCGCTACAGGGCGATGGCAGTTTAATGCATAGTTAAGGCCATTGCCTATCCCTGCTGACCGTCAGCAGTGGATAGGCCGTGGCGACAACTCTCATTGCCCGGCAGTCACTAGCTCGCAGGCCCACCCTGACCCCGAATCCATATCAGCCTGTTCGTAGAGGCGAGCGTAATTGCCATGAGAACCTGTTAGCATTCGTGAACAAGCAGCAGGTTCGGGGAAAGGCCCAGGTCGACACGAACAACCAAGAATGGGTCGTGCGAGCAGCGATCAATGTTTGAACACAGGTCATGGGCACGGTCGCTTGACAACGGTCGTTGCTGATAAAGCTGGAGACTTTTGGGTACTCACCCAGTGTTTTCCAACTCGCGCAGACTGCGGCCCCGAGTTTCGCGCCCCGCGCGCGCGATCAGCGCCGCCGAAAGCCCCATCGGCAGGATCAGCGCCACCGCCGCGCCGCCCAATGTCGGGATCGACCCGGCAAACGCGCCGAGCTGCACCGCGACCCCGCCGAACTTGCTGCTGGCGGCGATCAGGCCGGTCGCACGCCCGCGCACCGCCTGCGCGTAATTCTCGGCGGCATAGGGCAGCAGCACCGCGATCAACCCGTTAGTGCCCACCACCAGCAATGCGATGACGGCAACGAGCAGCGGCGGCCAGGCCAGCGTCGCGGCGGGCAGCAGCGCGCCGGCAAGTCCCGCGAGCGTAAGCAGTACCGTCCCGATCAAGGTCCATTTGCTGCTCCAGCGGCTGTACAGCCAGGCGGCGATCATGATCGTCGGGAGCGCGACCAATGCCGAGCTGGCGATGATGCCGCTGGCGAGCTCGGCGCTGAACCCCCGGTCCTGCAGGTCGGTCGGCAGCCATAGCAGCAGCCCGAAATTGACGAAGCTCCATGACAGCGCGGTGATGACGAGTGCGGCGGTCAGCTCGCGCTGGTTCGTTGCGGGCGGCGGCGCGTCGGCGGACGCTGCCGGGCGCGCACGCCGGACGATCCCGAACTTGCGCGTCATGTCGGCAAGTTCGGCGTGGAGCCCGCGCTCGAGCAGGAAGCGTGGCGATTCGGGGATCCAGCGTGCCAATGCCAGCAGCAGCAACCCGGTGGGGAAACCCTGCAGCCACAGGCTGCGCCATCCGAACAAGGGCTCGAACAGATGCGCCGCGCCGCTTGCCGCAAGATAGCCGCCGACGAGCCCGGTGCCGCCGACCAGGACGAGCACCCAGCTGCGGTGCCGCGGCGGCATGACTTCTGCCAGCAGCGTGTAGACGACGGGCAGCATGCCGCCGGCAGAGCACCCCATCAGGAAGCACATGACCAGGTTCCAGCCATAGGATGGCATCGCACCGCAGATCGATGTGGAAACGAACAGGATGGTTGACAGCAGGATCGACACGCGGCGGCCATAAATGTCGGCGAGCCACCCCCATATGAACGATCCCACCGTGGTCCCTGCGAGCGCGACGAAGGGAAGCAGCGCCGCGGTCGATTTGGCGATTCCATATTCGCCGCGCATGCCGGGCAGCACGAAGCCCAGCGTCGCGGGCTTCATCGTGTCGATGATCAGCCCCAGCGTCAGCACCAGCAGCACCGCGGCGTGCGACCGCGTCAGCGGGGTGTCGTCGGGCGCCTCGAACGTCGTGCCCGCGCTGGCGTGATGATCGGGGCGGTGCTTGGGCAGCGCGCCGATGATTGCGGCGGGCACCCCGATCGCGATCAGCGCCATGCCCAAATACATCCACGCGTCCATCGGCATGCCGGTGAGGTGATTGCCCATCGTGTGCGCCATCGCCAGCATCGGCAGATGCAGCAGCACCCCCGCGCTGATCGCGACGCAGCCCGCCCAAAATAGTGGCCAGCGTTCGCCCACCACCGAACCACGGTTCGCTACCCTTCGCGCCATCACTCGTCCCTGCCGATTTCGTGCGACCTAGTACGCGAGGACGGGGCGGACGCAAGGGATGCTCGCCGGGCCGATCCGCGGTCACCGCGATGCCGCCAGTCGGCAGCGATGGACGATCATTACACCGAATTCATCTTCGCCTCATCACGGGTCCACCGTTCGGGCCCACAACAGCGGTCGATCGAAGCTTCCAGAAAGGAACACCGCCATGGCCTTCCCCCGCCGCCTCACCGTTCGCCCCCTGATCGCCGCCGTCGCGCTGGGCACCACCGCTCTTGCCGGCGTGGCGGGCGGGGCGATCGCCGCCGACCAGGACCGGGCGGGCATCGTCGGGCGGTTTGTGGCACCCGGGCCCGCCGCGGTCGCGCAGGCGGGGGCCACAGCTCGCTGTCCGACATGGTCGAAGCCGTCGGCACCAGCGTCGTCCAGATCCAGGTCAAGCCCGATGCGCGGGTGCAGCAAATGGCGGGCCCGATGCCGTTCGGGCGGGACGGTGCGGGCAACGACAGCGAATTCGCCGATCGACTGGGCGAGCTCTTCGGTTTCGACCGGGGCGGGCCGCTTGGGGCGCCCCAGCCGCAGGCGCCGTCGCGCAGCGCGCTGGGATCGGGGTTCATCGTCGATGCGTCGGGGCTGGTCATCACCAACAATCATGTCGTCGAGGGCGCCGATCGCGTGACGGTGCAGATGTCTGACGGACGCGAGCTGCCGGGCCGCGTGTTGGGCCGCGACCCCAAGATCGACATCGCGGTGATCCGCATCGATGCGAAGGGGACGTTCAAGCCGATCAACTGGGGCGACAGCGACCATATCCGCGTCGGCGACAGCGTGTTTGCGGTCGGCAGCCCGTTCGGGCTGGGCAACACCGTGACCTCGGGCATCGTCTCAGCTCGCGGCCGCGAGATCGGCGCGGGCCCCTATGACGATTTCCTCCAGGTCGATGCCGCGATCAACAGCGGCAATTCGGGCGGGCCGTTGTTCGATGGCAGCGGCCGGGTGGTCGGGGTGAATACCGCGATCTTCTCGCCCAGCGGCGGCAACGTCGGGATCGGCTTCGCGATCCCCGCCAAGATGGCGCGCCAGGTCGCGCTCGAGATCGCGCGTGACGGCCACGTGTCGCGCGGGCGGATCGGGGTTTCGCTGCAGGACGTGACGCCCGACATCGCCAATGCGTTGGGGCTCGATGGGACCAAGGGCGCATTGATCGCCGCGGTCGAGCAAGCGGGCCCCGCCGCGCGATCGGGATTGCAGCGCGGCGATGTCATCCGCCGCTTCGGATCGACCAAGATCGACGACGGCCGCGACCTTGCGCGCGCGGTCGCCGATGCCGCGATCGGCTCGAGCGTTCCGGTCCGCGTGATCCGCGACGGTCGCCAGGTCGCGCTGAACCTGTATATCAGCAGCGATCAGGCAGCGCAGTCCTAAACCGCGGCCGAGCCGCGCGACGGGCAGCGTTGTGGAGCCGGGGGGCGGCGATCGCGGCCGTCCCCCATCGACCTCGAACGGATTGCCCGCTGGCGTGAAACTGCTGTTGATCGAAGACGATGCCCAGACCGCGGAGTATGTCCGCCAGGGGCTGTCCGAAATGGGGCATACGACCGATCATGCCGCCACGGGCATCGACGGGCTGACCGCCGCGATCGTCGGGAGCTACGATGCGATCATCCTCGATCGGAACTTGCCCGAGCTGGACGGGCTCGCCGTATTGAAGGCGATACGCGCCAAGGGCGATGCCACGCCGGTGCTGCTCCTGTCGGCGCTGGGCACCGTCGACGACCGTATCGCCGGGCTGCGCGCGGGGGGCGACGATTATCTTCCCAAGCCATTTTCGTTCGGCGAACTGGTGGCCCGGCTCGAGGCGATCGTCCGTCGCCTGCGCGAGGTCGTGCCGGGCGAAACGACTCGCCGCGTCGGATCGCTCACGCTCGACCTGCTCGCCCGCAGCGCGACCCGCGCGGGGCGGCGGATCGAACTCCTCAACAAGGAATATCAGCTGCTCGACTATCTCACGCGGCACGCCGGGCAGGTGGTGACGCGGACGATGCTGACCGAAGCGATCTGGGACTATAGCTTCGACCCCGGTACCAACGTGATCGACGTCCATGTGAGCCGGCTGCGCGCGAAGATCGATGGCGAGGGCGAACCGCCGATGATCCGCACGGTGCGGGGCGCCGGCTATCGGCTGGACCCGGTATGAGCCGGTGGCGGCTGCAGCCCACCGCGGCGTTGCGCGGGGCGTTGTGGATCACGCTGATCGCATTGATCGCCACCGGGCTCGCGCTGACCGTCCAATATGTCCAGACCGCGCGGTTGCTCGATACCCGCGTGCAGGCGGCGGTCGATGACGAGGCCGCCGGGCTGATCGAGCGCTATCGCACCGAAGGACCGGTGGCAGTGGCACAGGGCGTGGCGCGCGCGGTCGATCGCCCGCGCGTGACCGATTTCATCTATTTGATGACCGATAGCGAGGGCCGTCCGATCGCGGGGAACCTGGCGCGTTGGCCGGGTGAAATCGACCGTACCGGCTATCGCTCGTTCGATACCCAGATCGCGACCGCCAGCGGCACGCTGGTCGAACGCCGGGTCGCGGCCAGGGCCATCATGCTAGGCGACACCTTCCGGCTGCTGGTCGGCAGCCTGTCCGACGATCGTCGGCTGCTGCGCGATCGATACGTCGCCGCGCTCGTCTGGTCGTTGCTGGCGACGGGGGCGATCGGGTTGCTGGCCGGCTTCTGGTACAGCCGGCGCGGGCTGGCGTTCCTCGACGCGGCGAGCGCGGCGGGGAAGCGATTTCGCGCGGGCCATTTGGGCGAACGCCTGCCGGTGTCGGGTCGCGGCGACGAATATGATCGGCTGGCGGCGACGCTGAACCAGGGCTTCGACGAGATCGAGCGGTTGGTCGACACGCTGCGCACCGCCACTGATGCGCTGGCGCACGATCTGAAGACTCCGCTCACCCGGATCCGCGCGCGCGTCGAGCTTGCCGCGCTGCGCGGCGATGCCGACGATGTCTCGACCGACCTTCGTGCCGACCTCGATGCGCTGTTGCGGACGATCGACGATACGCTTCGACTCGCGCAGGCCGAGGCCACGCTGGCGAGCGCGTTTTCGCAGCTCGATTTCGCCGCGATCGTTCGCGATGCGGGCGAGCTGTTCGAGCCGGTGGCGCAGGCACGCGGTATTACATTCACTGCCGAGGTCGTTCCTACTTCGATTGTCGGTGCGCGATCGCTACTGAGCCAGATGGTCATCAATCTGATCGACAACGCGATCAAATACACTCCAGAAGGCGGGGCAGTTGCCGTAAAGTTGTCGCTGGAGCCAACGGGGCCGCGCTTGACCGTCGCTGATACCGGGCCGGGCATACCCGCTAACCAGCGAGACCGAGTCTTGGCACGATTCGTTCGCCTCGATCCCAGCCGCACGACCGAGGGCAGCGGGCTCGGGCTAAGTATCGTTGCGGTTGCCGTTCGGATTCACGGTGCCGCGCTGTCGCTGTCAGATCGAAGACCGGGATTAGCCGCCACCATCGATTTTCCCGCGGATATGGAATTGTGAAAGTAAGACGGGCTGGGAAACCTCTTGCCTAATCGGGATGACAAGACCTGGGAGACGTCAGGGTCGGGTCTAGGTCATGACTTTTGGAGTAGTTCTCCTGAGCTGACTACTTCGAAAGTTTTAGCATCGACGTATCGAACAGCTTCACCGGTCGACAGAGCAAATCGGCGGGACCCCGGTAAGACGCGGCGACCTGTCTTGCTATAAAGTACGTCGGAGCAATGATACTCGACGATCGTCAGCGGAGTGCCATCGTCGCCGACGCACCGGAAACGCCTCGCTTCACTTTCCATATCCGTGCCTTTGCGCTGAGGGCCGAGGGGGCATCGTTTTCGTTACATGGCTGCCGGACGGCACGGCGCAGTGGATCAGCCACTTAAGTCCCATCTCTTTGTATCGCTTGCGACACATGCCGGCGAAGTGCTGGTAGTACCTCCGCTGCGAACCATGGGTTCTTTGTCATCCAGCCTCTTGATCGCCAGGAGGGATGCGGCAACGGAAAATGGTTTGGGAGATAGCGTTCGAAATCACGCACGCGCTCGGTCACGCGGCCGGGTCCAAGCACGTGCTCTTGGGCATACGTACCAACAAGCAAAGTAAGCCGCAGGCAGGAAAGCCGGCTGAGGAGAGTGTTACGCCAGAGATTGGCGCATTCCGGACGAGGCGGCGCGTCGCCGCCGCTTGTCCCGCGACCAGGGTAGCATAGCGCCATGGGGATGATGGCAACCCGCTCGGCGTCGTAGAATGCTTCATTGGAAATGCCCATCCAAACCCTCAGGTGCTCGCCCGAGGCGTCGGAGAACGGCCGGCCACTCGCGTGAGCTCGCGTGCCTGGCGCTTGGCTCGCTACGAGGAGCGTGGCGTTTGGCGAGAACTGCAGAATCGGGCGGGGAGCGAGCGGGAGGAAATCTGCACACACGCTGCACGCCCGGACCTTCTCGATTAGCTGCTGGTGTTCATCCGCAGTCCATCGTGCGGACACCCCTCCTGAGCCTCGTCCGGAGCTAGATTCGATGTCCAACGCGACCGTTTCCTTTGAATATCGTATTGCGATATAATTTGGTCACCCTACATGGATGGTGCGGTCGGATCGAGCCTCTAGCGGATTGAATTAACGCCGGTTCGCACGGAGGTGTGGTATGGTGCATTCACGAACTTCCCCTTGGCCCGTACTAGCCGCGTGCATCGGTCAAGACCGGCTGCCGACATCTGCAGAGATCAATCGTCTTGCGAACCGGATTTGGCGTGAGACCCACCCACAGTCCCGGTGTTGGGGGTGCCTGGACGAACATGACGGGCAGCGTAGGCAAGCCATTAATCTAGCGCTTACTGCGGTCGGTGTGCCGCTTGGCTGGGGTGCGGACAAGACGATGACTGGTCATGCCGGATCACGAGGTCGAGCGACGAGAGTCGGGAGGCCAGCAGCCGGAACGAATCAGAACCACAAAAATACTGGAGCTTCGCTCGTGACGAACCAACCTGGGAACCCTCAGATGCCGGCGGATCCAACGGCCCAAGCTATTACTGCCGACATGCGACCGTTGAGCGATCTAGATTATGCTGCTCTGGCGGCGTTCCGGCAAGACATACGCAACTTTCTCGGGTTCAGCGAAAGGGCCGCCGCAGCAGCCGGCATCACAAGTCAGCAGTATCAAACTCTTCTCGCGATACGAGCAGCGCCTGGTGGCCAGTTATCGGTGGGGGATATAGCCAGCAGTATGCTCTTGCAGCCTCACAGCGCCAGCGGTCTGCTTAACCGCCTAGAGGCGGGCGGCATGATCGAGCGCACGAGAGCCAGAGACGACCGGCGGCGGATCGAGATCCGACTGGCTGATCGGGGGCGGCAACTCCTGCTGACGTTGGCAAGCGAGCATCGTGAAGAGCTGAAGCGGTTACGCCCGATGCTTGAGGAGCTAACCTCACGTCTAGGTTAGAGCTGGGAGGAAGTGTGTCTCAGGGTATAAATTAAACGGGAAATCCATAATGTGTGATCAACTGCCGGTGTTTACCATTGGGCACTCCACAAGGTCTATTCCAGACTTTGCGGGAACGGAGGCATCACCTAGTGTTAAAATAGAGCCGTTTGGCTTAAAACAACTTGTAAATAGGGAATAAAAGAAATGCTAACATTTGTGCTAATCGTAAATACATTGGGCTTGGCGTTGGCAACTATAGGATTCGTTATGGCGTTTCGGCAGGATATTGCCCGAAGAGTTATGAGAAAACCACTGCCATCGTCGTGCGACGGCAGTTCTGCCTACGACGATCCGCTTACCTATGTTCTGCGTATTTCAGGCGTTATGGTTATGGTATTCGGTGTCGTGATTGCCGGCATGGTGACATTGATGAATTTCGGTTAGGGCCATGGCCCATTAATATGAGAGGCGCGATCTGACTCAGGCTTCCCGAGGAGCCCTGAAATGAGCAACCTGTACTGGCTCACGGGCCAGCGGATGCTGGCTAATCGCCCGCGCAGGCCGCGAAACCGGTGGCCGAAGTTTGCGGGAGCTAGAGGCGGCGGTTGAAAGCCATCGCCTTAACCGAAACCGACTGACGACACGCGTCAACGCTCGAGATTTAAAACATAAAAAGGGGGCGCCAGATCCTGCATAGGTTGGGTCCTGGAATGGCCCTACTTTTAGACGCGCTGGGTGTCTGTGATCATGAGGCAGTTGCGCAGTCATCGGCTACAGACCTGGTTCATTAGTCTCAGCCAGACAGGCTACTTGTTCCGCGCTGACGGTTGGGACGCGATTCACGGCGCTTATCCTTGTCCAACTTGGTGACTACAAACGGGCGTAGAACACCAAACTTCCCTACAATAGCCATTCGATCGGAAGCGTCGAAAGAACTGTAGTCACCGCCCTTTCAAACCTCGAGGTGCCTGGTTCGACATTATGGATCAAGACTTTTCCATTCCGGTGTTCCCGCCAGTAAACTTCGTCGTCTTCATTCAGTCGCACTTCGTAAGCGCTGGTGGTAACTAAGCGCTCAATGGTGGCTCTGACGTGCCGGGCAAGCGAAGGGCTTTCGATTACGAACCCGAGCTCGGTGTTGAGGTTGGCTGATCGGGGGTCGAAATTAAACGATCCAATAAAGATTCGGGCACCGTCCACAGTGAAGGTTTTAGCGTGCAGCGCCGAGCCGGCTCCGCGTACGCTCGATCCTGTGCTACCAACGGCAGTGATATTACGCTCCAAGCCTTGGCCGTGCACGGCGCCGCGCATCTCGTACAGTCTGACGCCCGACCGAAGGAGCCTCTTTCGCCATTTAGCATATCCAGAATGGACGATTGGCACGTCGGTGGCTTCCATCGCGTTGGTTAAGATACTTACGTCGATTCCTCGGCGCTCCATGTCAGTGAATGCGTCGACTCCTGCGGCCGTGGGGACAAAGTAACCGGAGACCAGCCCAAGGCGCTCCTGGGGCTCGCCGAGGAGCGCCGTAAGCTTCGGCCATAATAGTGCGTCGGGCGGGGCGAGACCGAGCCCCTTGCTTGGATCATCCGAAGCCATTCGTGTCGGCGCCCATTCGAATGCCAACTTTTTTGCCAAGAGGTCCTGGGCCAGCGACGATAGTCGAACGGCATCGAGATAAGCACGCGCCACTGGGTTATTCCTGGTGCGCAACGACGCCGCTTTGACCCGGGCAAGGCCGTCTGGTCTGACCGGCGAAAGAATTTTTGCTGCCGGGTAAGACGATCCGCTCGTCCAATACCGGTCGAAGTCCCTGGATACGGTCTGAACAACCGGGCCGATCGCAACCACGTCCAAATCGGCGAATAGTGCGCCATCGCCTGCGCCGAAATATTCGTCCCCGACGTTGCGGCCGCCAATGATTGTGGCTCGGTTGTCCGCAGTGAACGACTTGTTGTGCATCCGCCGGTTGAGGCGACGGAAATCAGTAAGGTAGCCAACGAGGCGTGGGCTACGGATTACGAAGGGGTTGAATAGGCGCACTTCGATACTTGGATGGTCGTCAAGCGCGGAGAGGGTCTCATCCAAGCCCGAGGTACTGTTGTCGTCGAGTAGCATGCGCACCCGCACGCCCCGATCGGCTGCCGCGCGCACTTCTTCAAAAAGCAGCGTGCCGGCAAGATCGGCGTGCCAGATGTAATACTGAAGGTCGAGAGTGCGCGTCGCGGCGCGGGCTAGCAGCACACGTGCGGCGAACGCGCCTCGCGCGTCCGTTAGGGGATGGATCCCTGACCGCCCTGGGTGGGCTGCGACGCCTCCCAAGATGGCTCGGCCCAGCGGCGTATCGTCGGTGTTGGTCGCCGCGACCGTGCTCGTTTGGCTGCTTAGCGAAGGGAGCGGATTCAAGATCCTTATAATGACCCCAAGCAGTATCAGAGCCCCGGTAAGGAGGGCTATCCGGCGCAACCATCGCATGCGACGTGTCATGATTCGAATGATTGCTTAGCGGTCGCGACTATCGCGCATAATAGAGCGAGCAACGCTCCAAGCAGCACCCTGGGCCGATAAATTATCGGCGGCGCCAGATTAGGCGGCATACGCAAAATCTGATGATTGCCGAATATCGATTGCGGAATGGGCGTCATCTTCCTAGCACATAGTAGACTCGCGTGCCCCTGGCGAATGCTTAGAGTCGCACGCGGCCGGCGTCGATTACCGGTTAGATGCCGCGGATCGTCGAGCAGTACACGTAATCGAGTTGGCCTTAGCGCGTCGGCGCGGTCTGATCGCTGCGATTAATGGCGCTGAGCTGGCTCACGAGGTCATCGATCGCCTTTTCGGCTTGTATGCGATGCGTTGCAGGAAACTCACCGCGTGAACGAAGATGCCAAGATCCCTGCTCAAACGCCCGAAGATCCACCATCTTCGGGCGACCGTTCCGGACCGCCTTAAAGATTCCCCGATGGCCCGGGGCACCGCCAGCTCGCGTATAGGGTCTCTCAGCGATGACTTGCACCTTATAGAGCCCGCGAAACGCCATCGGCTTCATGATGCTATAGTGTGTTTTTGGGGTCATCTGGCCGATCTGAACGATGGCTATGGTTAGCTGGATTTGAGCGTCCTGCCCCAGAGGCATTAAGTACCGCACGCCAACATACGCGCCTCCTGGGTCAAATACGGCGTTCCCTGTTCGACGAAAGCCCGCCACCGCTTCCGGAAATTGAAGGATGCTTCCGCTATGAGCCAGCGTTCCGTCGCGTTCCCTTGTGAACGCGGATGTGGGAATGTCTGTTTGGGCAGTGGCAGGTATGGCGAGGCTAAGTGAAGACATTACTATCAATGATATCCGAAGGTGTCTTATCATTGCCATTTCGCTATTCCTTTCAAAACCAATTTCTCTTTGCGACCACGGGCTCGTATTATGGCTGGTCGTAAAGTATCGGCCTGCAATCACGTCGATGCATGGTCCATTATATTATGCGAAACGCGGGCTTCTGTTCAATCTACACCAAATCTTTAGCATAGAATCACACGACCGTCTCCAGGCCTTGGTAACCTAGCTGACCAGAGACTTACCGAAAAGCATTCCGCTAATTGCAATGGTTACTGGAAGGCCCAAGATCAGAGTGAGCGCGATTATTGTAGTCAAAAGTTCACTGGCCGGTCTGTGACTTTCAGCAAATTCGCTAATCATATCTGTCTCCATGTTGTTGCCCGGAGGATAGCGGAATTTACGCCGAAGATGGTCCCGAAGGCCTTGACGGTGACCGCAAATTCTGCGGTTTTCCTATGCGATGACAACTGATCGTTCGCTTGACAGGATTGACCGAAAAATCCTGCGGGAATTGCAGGGTGAAGGGCGTCTCTCAAATGCAGCACTTGCGTTGCGTGTTTCGCTTTCGCAGAGCGCATGCCTGTCACGTGTTAGGCGCCTTGAAGAAGCCGGGGTGATCCAAAGCTATCACGCCCGACTAAATCCTTTTCACATCGAAGTGGGCTTGGTGCTGATTGTCGAGGTGACGCTAGCGGGACGTCATCCTGAAGAGCGAATGCGCTTCGAGGAAGCTATGTTGCGTCTGCCTCAGGTGGTCGAGGCGTCGCATGTCAGCGGCGACACGGATTACATTCTTAAGGTTGTGGTGGGTGCGATGCCGGAGTGGAATGCTTTAAAGGATCTGATGGTCCAAGAGGTAGGCGCTACCCGTATTATTACGCACGTTATCATGGATACGCCCAAGGCATTTAAAGGGTATCCTATAGGGGGTAGTTGAAGAACGTCGGCGTCCCGATCGCATCGACCCCCATTCACGCTGGCAGCAGCCTAGGCCTGAACGCCTGCGTATCCATATCAAGCGGAAGAGAAGGCGGGAGAACGGTCGCCGAAACCGACTTGTAGCGGACCGGGGGAGGGGACGTCCAACTTCCAGGCGAGTTGCGGAGGCAAATATCGCAGCAAGCGTTGCCCGCGCGATGGCATGGTAAACCTGCTTCGTGAGGCCGCATGTCATTCCTCACTACATTGGGCTAGCGGTCACCCTCGGATGCGCAGACTATAGGCAGAGCTTCGCGTTATGAGTGAGGGGTAGGCAGCTTCCAGACGCGTGGGCGCCGAGGCCTTTGGTTTAGGGACGTGGTAATGAAAGATAGTCCTCAGTCGGAGTCGGCGGCGCCCGCCTCCGCGCTTACCCCGTTTAAGCACCAAATCTTCCGCTCCGTGTGGATCGCCACCTTGGCGTCCAGCTTTGGTGGCATGATTCAGGGTGTCGGCGCGGCCTGGGAGATGGTGGCGCTCGGCGCATCTGCGCAAATGATAACGCTGGTGCAGGCTGCGATTACGCTACCTATCGTTATGCTTGCGTTAGTTGCGGGAGCGCTGGCTGATGCATACGACCGCCGCAAGATTATGTTGGTGGCACAGATCTTGATGCTTCTGGTTTCGACGGCATTGGCGGCCGCGGCCTATCTAAATTGGGTAACGCCGTGGCTCCTTCTACTCTTCACGTTCCTGATCGGTTGTGGGGCCGCGTTGAATGCGCCGGCTTGGCAGGCGTCGGTCGGTGCCATGGTGCCACGCGAAGACGTCCCAGCTGCCGTCACGCTCAACAGCATGGGTTTCAACCTTGCTCGCAGCGTCGGCCCCGCCGTCGGTGGCCTGATCGTGGCAACGGCAGGAGCAGGGGCAGCGTTCACTTTCAATGCGCTTAGCTACCTTGGATTGATAGCCGTCCTTTTACGATGGAACATGGATCCAGAACGCCGCATTTTGCCGCGTGAACGGCTCCGCAGCGCGATTGCATCAGGCATTCGATTCGTTGCCATGAGCCCAAGTATCAACACCACGATGGTTCGGGGCTTGGTGACGGGGCTCGGGTCAAGCGCGGCATCGGCTTTGCTACCCTTGATTGCCCGCGACGTTATTGGTGGCGGCCCGGAGACCTATGGACTGCTGCTCGGGGCGTTTGGGGCGGGAGCAGTTGGCGGCGCCCTTTGGTCGCATCGACTTCGACTGGCTTATTCGAACGAGCTTGTCGTGCGCGGAGCGCTTTTCGCTTCGGCGCTCGGAATAATGGTCTCTGCGTTCAGCACATGGCTCATCGTCACCATGGGAGCTATGGCGCTGTGCGGCCTGGGCTGGGTAACCGTCGTGTCGATCCTCAACGCAACCGTGCAGATGTCTGCGCCGCGCTGGGTAGTGGCGCGCGCACTATCTCTCTATCAAATGGCGACGTTCAGCGGGATGGCCGGCGGTGCGTGGCTTTGGGGCTATATCACTCAACAGTCCGATCTTTCCACCGCCCTCATGATTGCGGCAGCAGTGCAAGTCGGCTGCATCGTGCTCGGTCGCTGGTTTCCGCTTGCCGAGACCGAGGCGATGAACCTCGACCTAGAGAAGTTCAATGAGCCGTCGACAACTGTTGTGATGCGGGGCCGGATGGGGCCGGTGATCGTTACCATCGAGTATCGCATTGCGGCTGAGAACACGTATGAATTTCTGCGCGTCATGGCTGAAAGGCGACAGATTCGGCGCAAAAATGGTGCGCGGCGCTGGTTCCTGATGCGCGATTTGGCCGATCCCGAGCTTTGGGTAGAGCGCTATCACAGCCCGACTTGGACCGAGTATTTGCGACATAATCAACGTTTCACTCACGACGACGCGCTTGTCATGGACCGCGTAAGAGATTTGCACTGCGGTACAGAACCGCCTGTCGTTCGGCGCCTTCTGGAAAGGCAGACGGGTTTTCCACCCGATGGCCCCGATGTTGATCCACGCGAACTCGCGCCGCCAATGACGGACCAGTCGCGCTTATCGTAAATCTCGTTAGCGAGGTCCGCACTAAGCCGCGAACTCATAACTGAGATCAACGTGCGAGGCTTCGAGGCAATTGTAACGTCGGCCAATTGAGCGAACGCGCTTTCAGGGCGTCACAGCGACTGGGTTTCCGAACGTTCCCGACAGGAGCATTGCCGAACTGATCCAGCTCCACATCCGGGTCAACGCGCTTGAGCAGGCTGGAGCCATTCGAATGCAAGTCAAGCTTACGATCGTCCGCAGGAGCTACGGTCGACATCGCTGGTTTTGCGGACGGTAGTACCATCACGTTCGGGGCTTCTACGGCATCGCGAACATTGAATGGCTTTCCGGGGAATGCTATCAAACCAACGCGACGACCACGTTCTCGCCCCTCGTCGGGTGTTCAAGACCGGGACGGCCCGGCGGCCCGGAGGAGGCTGCTATGGCGTGGATCGCTCTTGTACTTGCTGGCTTGTTCGAGATCGTGTGGGCGACGGCGATGAAGCAGTCGCATGGGTTCTCCCGGCTATGGCCCAGCGTCGTCACCATTGGTGGCATGGCCGTCAGCTTCGCTTTGCTCTCCTGGTCCATGCGAACTTTACCGCTCGGCACGGCCTATACGATTTGGACAGGCATTGGCGCGATCGGCGCATTTATTCTGGGGATTATCGTGTTCGGCGAAGCAGCCAGCGTCATGCGTATCGTAGCAGCCTTGCTAATAGTCAGTGGATTGGTTCTGATGAAGCTTGCAACCGCATGACGGCACGATGAAGCTGCTCCTTAGGCATGGGACAGCGGGCAGTCGGCCAGTTTCGTTCTTTAGTTTGGTCAAAGCTGCCATAGTGCGAGTATCGTTCCCCCTCTCGCAGCAAAACTTGATTCTAACGCGTGAGATTACGTTATTTGAGCGAAGACTTTTGGGGATTTTTTGCTGAAGCGAGCCAGCAATCTCATCCCTATCCAACAGAAGTGGCCAGCGATGCTGCTTGCAGATGATTGTTATTCTACTCTACGGTTTCGACCCATTCGCGATGCACGGCGAGTGATACCGAGTACGAGCTTCCTGCGCTGCCAATTGCGCTGACCGCCGGGAGGGGGCGCTAAATCGAGGCATCTGGCCAGTTTGGGATGGAGGGGGTAATCTTCCCTCACGCAAAACTCGCGATTGTGGTCGAGCGCCGTTAACTTCCCGGCATCTTGGAACAGCGCGGGGTCAAATCCGGGGGCGCGCGGGGCTCGAACGCAAGTTTAGCTTCTGAACAAGTGATGCGTCCCAGGCACCGCACCGCGAGACGCTTTATCGATAATTCGGTAAAAATTTGGATGCCGACCGCTATCGCGTCAACTTGCGGCATCCTATATATCTGCCAAGAGGGATGGAGCGTAGAATGGCTTACACCGTAAGAGTTATGGCTTGGCAAGGCCCGGTCATCGAAGAGCATATCTTTGATTTGCTTGTCGATGCGATAGAGGAAGCCGATTATGCAGGCTATGCCGATTCCCGTCCGGTCGAGATATCAGTAATAGATAGTGATGGCGTTGAACAGCATCGGCGGGAACACCGGGGTTAGCTTTCAAAGACTGTCATTATCATCCGATTACGCAGTTGTGAAACTTTAAGCTATTAGCCCCTAAAAGTTTTCGCAAGAACCGATGAAACTAAATTTTGTGCAAGTTGTACTTTCTGGAATCACTGGTTGTTACAGGCCACCTGAACCGCCGTATGGGTGCTGGATCCCTCCACCAGAGGAGCCATTTCGCCGGGGTTTGGGGCGGGCTTTTGTGCTTCTTCGGGCGTATCACCCTCGCCGATGTAGCGAGCAAGCTGACCGCCACAATCAATCTCACGATTGGAATAGCTCGTGCCAGAAGAGCCTGTTCGCTGGGTCATCGCGATGATGTTGGTGCCCGGTCCTTTGGTTACCCCAAGAAGGCTATAGGTAGCATTCGGATCGGCTGGAACGCTGTAGGCCGTTCCACCCGCATCGGCGGCGGGCGGGGCCCCGATAGGCATCTCGTCCGATGAAGGCATCTGCTCGGCTGCAGGCTCGTTGGATGAGCAGCCCGCTGACAGAACAAATGACACTCCCTTACCCCTAAAGGGGTAGGGTTTCTGTTTAGCATTGAACGCGTTGCGCGGACTGAGTCGGGCGTGTCCCCGCCACAGTCACGGATAAATCCGGTGCTTGGCCGTTCAACTCGAAAACAGCGACAGGGGACTTCCCCCGGCTCGTGTCTGAGCGACTACAACTTCCCAGTCCGCCGAAACGAACAGGTCGTTGATACGTGGTGTCTTGAAGAGACGGGAACGCGACCTTTTCGCCAAAAGCGATAGGATGCATGTTTGCTGCGCCAACGAGCTCGCGATGACCTGAAAATCCACAGGATTTGCAGGTCCATCTGCGACCTTTGGCCTTCTTTCGAGCGCTGCATTCCGGACACTGGCTTGAGGTTCCTCTCTCGGATCCAGTGAAGCTCGAAATGCAGGCCTTCTTGGCCTTCTGCTCGAGGTAAGTTATGTCCTTACCATACTCCCATTGGGACATGCGCTGGTTATGCTTGCGGCCGCATGGTCGCCTACGGACGCCATGCGGATTGCCGATGAACACGCTGCCGACTTCATTAGCGACGCAGAAATCGATGACTTGGCGCGTGCCCTTGTGGCGCATATCGCGAATACGTCGCTCAGTGCGAGCAGCTAGCTTGCGTCGGGTCCTTCCGAGCTTGCGATGGCGCCTTGAGCCTTTCGTGCATTTCGACTGAAGCTTGGCAACCTTGCCATGCATCATGTTGACGCCGCGCTTTTCTGAACGGATACCTCGACCTGATACAATCAAAGCCTTGCCGTTATCTGCAACGACAGCGGCCTGATGAATCTGCCCAAGATCGACGGTCGCATGGTTGGTCCCTGGAGGAACGGTGACCGCAACACCCTCAACTACGATATGCAGCTGATCCTCAATGCCGTTCCACACGATCTGGCAGGCCGCAGGAGCGGTCAACCAGTCCGGCCTAGGCAGGACGATCGACGATCGTCCTCGACCCATGGGCAAGATGATCGTCTTAGTCGTCAGGGACACCGCCTGCTTCGGCCACATCAACGGGTAATAGTGCTTATCCTTGTAGGGATAGCGCATCTTTGCGTTACCCTTTAGTCGAAGCTGTCTAGCTGTCTCCACGTTCGCCAGGAAGGCGTGGGTAATCATCTGCACCGTCTGACTGTGCAGTGCAAAAAGCCCCTTAGTGGCCTTCTGCAGATCGTCACGCTTGGGCCAATACGAAGAGGACTTTCGCGCATCCAAATGGAGATCACGGCACAGCGTCCAGACCTTGCCGGCTTCGACGCGACCAAGACGCAACGCTTCAACCTTGCGGCGCGGCAGCCCCGCAAGTGATTCGATGCGGACACTTGGCATAGCCTCACCCATCGGATCGGCGTAGCCATATGACCGATACTTGCAAGCCGGTAAAACCCGCTGGAGTCACTACAATATCGCCTACCACTTTGTCTGGCTACCGAAATACCGCAGACGCATCCTGAAAGGCGACGTGGAAAGGCTACCAAGCAGGCGATCATCGCCTGCTGCGCCACGCACGGTTACACCGTGCTGGCGTTGGAGACCGACATTGATCATGTGCACTGCTTCGTAAGCGCTAAGCCCAGCGAAGCGCCCTCAAAAATTGTGGGGCTGCTAAAGGGTTACAGTTCGCGCATGGTGCGCAAGCAATTCCCAGAACTTGCCAAACAAACTGGTAAAGGTCAGCTCTGGACCTCCGCCTACTATGTAGGAACCGCCGGCGCCATGAGCGCCGAGACCATTCGGAGATATATCTCAGAATGCCAGGGAAAGTAAGAGCGCTTTCATCCCGTCGCTAAAGCATAGGGGAATTCCCGCTTGGTTTGTTAAACCAAGTACCAGCGCACGCATGTGGTTTCCTTTTCGACCCATATGACGCCAACAAAGGCACTCCAGCCTAATCTAGTGTCGTGCCATAGTAATTATAAAGCTCTTCAGTGATAATCTCCTTCTGCTTTTGAGTGAGGGTGTTCGTCGTTTTAACGTAACGAAGCAACTCTTTCATGACATCCCTTTTGACCCTGCCCCTCGGATTCTTTCGCGGAATGGATGAATCGGGGAACTGGCGCTTGATGATCGTGGTGCACGATATCTGGCTCATGCCGCTGTCCGTTGGAGTAAGAAACGGGAAATCCGAATTTGGTATCGCGATACTGCCCCGATATTTGCGCTTATAAGTGCTGACGAAAAGAAATAGTCCTTCGTCACTGACGCAGAGGTGGTATTTAAATTTCAGCTCCTGATTGGGCAGCGTTGGGCTTCGGAATCCCCAAACGTCGCTGGGCTGGGGCGTCATAGGGTGTGCCGAGAGATGTAGAGAAGATCATCAATCAGATCGTCATCGCGCTCTTCGAGAACTAGACGTGGATCGAGCTGGCTGCCTGCACCTGCACCGTTTCGCCAAGCGGCGCTATAGGCATGGTTGCGGTGGGTAAAGTGTCGGATTTCGTCTTCTCCAAGCGCACCGACGATTGATAAGGCGCTCGAGATGGCATCCACATCAGAATCCGAGATCAGTCGTAGGTCTGGTTCACGCACTGCAATCAGAACCGAAACGTTTCCTAGGGTGCCTTTTTCATGCGTCCAAGGTGCAGCATCGGCTCCAACGTTTGACCAAGCGAAGGCCGGTTCAAACATTTCGCCAGCGGCAATTCCTAACGGCCCAGCAGCCGTCGCGACATAGTTGTCGAAGAAAACTGGCCGCCCATACTCGTCAAGATGCCACTTATCAGCGAGAAACATCGCGATCCTCATCGTGTCCGTGGTTAAGCGCACGCTGTCGCGCCCAGCCTGCTGAAGCAGGAATAGGGCACCTTCGACGATTTTCTCTCGGTTCGGATGGTAGCTAAGCGGATCTTCAGGGGGCGCAGAAATCAACATTCGGACTATGTTGCGGACCATTTTCGCTAACGCAAGCCCAAAGCCGACGATCGCCTGACCGATCCGTACCGGCCACGCGGTTTTGGCGGTAGTAATCTGGTCAATCAGCTCGTTTGGGTAGCGGCTCACTTCCAGCTGCTGCTGGTCATCAATGTTAATCATCTTTTTTCCTCCGTAACCTCGTGGTCACGAGAAGCGTCCAATCATCTCCGTCGCCGTGTCCGATGACCGGTCGTCAGCCTTAAACGTACAGCCCTTGTGAAACCGACAGCTCGCCGGTCCAGCGGACCACGGCGCCCTCGAAGCTGAAGGCCAAGCCAAGAGGGAGTGGTAGTGTTGGTGTCCTTAACTTTTGGGTTTTACCCTGGAAGAACGACGGGTCCGCCCGCCTTGGGGGCGGCGTTAGGTCTCCAGGACACGATAGCGATCGTAGCGAACACGGCGTGAAGCTAATGATAGGGGGCAAAAGTCTTTGACTACCGGTGACCTGGGCGAGTCCACAGAATGGCTGGCAGCCAGCACTCCTCGCATGCCTTCTGCGCTAATTGCCTATCTTAATTTGCGGACCACTGATGGGCCTTTCGCCGTGAGATCGCTGTCAGCACCGCGGCCATCGTTTGGTATGTGGTTCCCGGTCGTTGGCCAGGTTGCTAAGCAGGCTGGCCTATCACCGTGCAGTTTGAATGCTGTGCTTTTGCTACGAACGCGAAAGCATGAGGGCATTTCCGCTGTTGTTGCCGCAACAGCATGGAGCGTTACCTTGAATGGTAATAACGCTGCTGTCGACGTCGAATGGCCCACCGAGACTTTAGCGACCGCGCTACATCACAAGCCAATTCGATGTCAGATCGACATCCCATTCTTGCCTAAAACCATGACTGTTCGCGATCACGAGTGGTTTGGCTCCTTCGCCAGGTTCCACTGTCATGACTATGCGAATGAAGGCTTACCGCTGTGCTAACAGCGCCATTGTGCGGGTGCCGGTCGTTGGAGGTTCTAAAGTTTTCTGATCGATGTGTTGTCTATTAGCTAGGTGCGCGAACAGCGCGGCGCCCCCGTTCGACCGCATCGGCTAAGAAACCGCTGAGTTCTTCGACCGGACGGGTTTCCGCCTTGTATATGACGGTCCGGCCAACTTTTTGCGAAGTTACCAAACCTGCTGCCGAGAGGATCGTGAAATGGGCTGTCATTCCATTTGGCGACATATCGACCTCCCTCGCGATTTCTCCGGCAGTCATGCCTGCGGGTAGCTGTTCGATCAGCCGCTGATAGACGCGCAAACGTGTCGCCTGCGCCAGGGCGCTCATTACCTGCATGGCTTCCAACTTTTCCACTCCTACGCAACTATGCGAAGCCGAACAGGGCTTCAATACGACAATGTCTTTCGCCGCAGTTCACAAGCTTATCATTACGATCTGCTAACCATACAACGTTTCCGGAACCATTGAAACGTATTTCTCGCGCCCCATATTCGTTGGAGCCGAGGAAGTTCGCCAGTCCTTGGCTATCGCTTTTTTGGCGACGATGGAGTGAACCATGATCGCAATCGGGGCCAGAAGGCCGGAAACCAATGCAACGAAAAAGTCTGCTCGAGCTGCGCCAGTCGCCGCTGTCTTTCCTGATCCGTTGGGCGCCGATGGCGATGATGATGAGGTCGTCATCACCACGCGGCGAGCGATTGGTCGAGTAGCACTCGTCGCAACAGAAACCGCTGGTCGTTTTCAGCGGGAGGCTGTGCATTACGACCCGATGGCATGGATGCTGGCACCTCGCCGCGTGTTCGACGGCGCCGCTGCGGTCGACGCCTGCCTCGACCGTGACGCGTGTACGCGAGGCATTCTCGTCCACGGGCTAGGTTTGGGATTGGACGTTGATCGCTCGACCGTTGATGCGCTTATCGCCGAGGACGATGACGAGCGATTTGAAGAGCACGTGTCGGAGTATCTGTATGGCAACGACGTCGGAGGTTCGAGCCGAACCAATTACGAGCGCACAGCTCGCGGGAACCGGCGGCTGCGCCTTTACACTGCTACGCTAGCGGAAACGCGAGACAAGCGAATGGTGCAAGCCTTCCATGCTTCGGTCGCCCGGAGCGCGGATGAAGTGCGGGCTCGGCTCGTCGGGCGCTTCGGGCCCGAGCTTGCGCGCGCAGCCGAAATTCGACCGGGCATTCACCCGTCTTCGCCCCTGGTGATCGCGCTTGTTCCGGCGCCGATCGCGGCCATGATCAAGCAGCTTGGCCGCGACTGCTCGTCGTCGGCGGCAAGAACTTTTGCTGTCGACATTCAGCAGGTCATTCAGGCTTGATCGGCAGGCGGTGATTGTGCGGTCGCTTCTGCGATGCGCGTTCCATTCTGAACGCCGCGTTCCTCGACTGCGCTATCACCGCCGGCCGGCCTGACAGGCTCTCAGGAGGCATCAATGAGAATACGAACCCAGGGCGGCCTCGCTGATGCGGCCGCCAAGGAGGACGTGCGCGTCCTTCGCCCGCTTCGCCTTAGCACAGGCGCCACTGGCGATGGCATAGCTCGGGGCAGCCATGTCGGCGTTGCCATCGATGTCGAAACGACAAGCCTCCTCGTGGAAACGGGCAAGGTCATCGAGCTCGCAATTCGCCGATTCAGGTACGACCAAGACGGTATAATCACCGACATCGATGAGGCGTATGAATGGCGGGAGGACCCGGGCGAGCCGCTGACCGACGAGATCAAAGCGCTGACTCGACTTACCGACGCGGACTTGGCGGGCCAAGAGATTGACGAAGATGACGCAACCCGCTTGCTTCAATCAGCCTCGTTCGTGGTCGCACATAACGCTTCGTTCGATCGGGCATGGGTAGAACGGCGGCTTCCCCGCGCCGCCGGTCTGCCGTGGTGCTGTTCGATGCGTCAAATTGATTGGCGTTCTCGCGGCTTCGATGGCCGCGTGCTGGGATTTCTGCTGGTGCAGAATGGCTTTTACCATTGCGGGCATCGGGCAAGTAGCGATGTCGATGCTTTGATCCAATTGCTTCGCCATCGGGACAGCGATGGCAGAACCGGCCTGTCCGAAATGATCGCAACCGGATCGAAGCCTTCGTGGATAGTTCGCGCCCGCGGTGCTCATTTCGACCGGAAGGATGAGCTTCGCGCGCGCGGTTATCGGTGGGATGCCACTGTGGATCGAAAGGTCTGGTGGCGCGAGGTTCCCGATGAAGACCTGGTGCCTGAGCAGTTCTGGCTCGCCGCCAACGTCTACGCGGCAGAAGCGCGCCCTCACAAGATATCGCCTGAAATAGTTCGCGTCACCCCGCGAACCCGGTTTCTCTGACCGGGCGGGATGCGCGGCAGCAAACAAACAAGGACTTGAATATGACTAAGAAGAAAACAGTAGCAAGCAGGTCGACCGCGCTAGTGCCGATAACCGGGACTGCGCTTGCGCCGATTCTAGATTCCAATGACGCGGTGGAGCGACTGCCTGGTGTTGGTGGTTCTTTCGCCCGGGACCGCGGTGTGACGCTCGTCACAGATCGGCCATATGCGACCCGCGACCGGGTGGTCCCAGCGTCCGAAATCTACTTCGTTGATGAGGCCAAGCCTAGCGCGGATGGACCGTGGCTTGGTGAAGCCGACAAGGTCGCGTGGCGGGATGAGGCGTCAGGGTATGAGTGCATCATGCTTCGTGACCGCCATGAATCGTTCCTTAGCGGTTACGTCGGTGTGCCTCGCGAACACCCCCTCTGGGGGTGGGATCACGAAGCTGTGTCGCCAGCCCTTGGGATCGCAGTCCATGGTGGCCTTACCTACTCAGAGATTTGCCAAGATGGTCCTAGCCCGACCCGCGATATTCTCGTGGAGTCGCGGCGGATATGTCACGTGCCGGCGACCCCGCCCAAATATGGGCCGATCGACCATGCAAGCGATTATCGCGTGGATGACCCGCACGCCTTTTGGTTCGGATTTGACTGCAATCATATTTACGACATCGTGCCCAACGCGCGCAGCCATCGGCGGCAATTTCTCTCGGCGGAGACAGCCGCCGAATATCGCGACGATACGTATGTCGTGCGCGAAATCGTCAACCTTGCTGCCCAACTGAAAGCGATCGCGGACGGTACGCTTGCGCCGGGGCGCGAAGGTCCGCCGTTACCGCCCATCGGGCTCGACCCCCAGAGGGGAGGTTGATCATGGATCGCAGCAGAGATGGCGGCGGAAACCTTCCCTGGGGATGGTGGCTTCGTGCGTCTGGCAGCGTGCTGGAGGACGACGACGGTCGCACTTGGCGGTCTGTGCGAGATGCGTTTTGGCAGGGACACCTAAGCTTCCCTGATGCGCATTTCGCGGCCGAGCAGCACGAGCTGCTCCTGCGTGTACTAACCGCCATTGAGGGACGCTGGGGGAGCGTCGCTGAGCAGCAGCACGATTTGTTCGGCGGCGACATGATGTCGTCGCGTTTCTATCGATGCTGGTTGATCTCAATTGGCTTGCTCGACGCGGGAGTCTCGTTCGGTAATATTCCCAATCCGCTGCAGGGGGGGCTCACCGACCTCGGGCGCTCAGTTATGCTGATGCTGCAGGCTACTCGCGAGCCCGCCTGGCAAGATTTGCCTATGGTAGACGTCATCGATGCCGTCGCAGAGAAAGAGCTTGGGCAAGCGGGAGAGGCTCGCGAGAAGGAGTTGAACGCCTTTGAGCGCGAGGTCGGCCATAGGCGCTATGTCTTCGCCCGCGAACGTGTCGGTCGGTCGCACTTGATCACGTTGACCGGCATTAGTACCGGCATTGGTGCGCGTATGCCGGTCAGGCGGGTGATGTGGTCGCAGTCTTTCACTGACACTGGCGCCAGGGATGATCTGTTCGCTTGGCTGGCGATGCGCGTCGGTCGTTGGGACGATTGGGGGGCGTTGGCATACGAAAATGGCGCAGAGGCTCTTACCGGGCACCTGTTCACGTTGTTTATCGTGGGGATGGGAAAGCCGGCTTGATAAGTGCCTGCGAGATTTTCCAAGGGCGGTTTGTATTGGGGGGTGCCGGGGAAACCGAGCGGGGGCTGCTCTCGTCGCGACGACCTGTCCGCGCCGGGCTGATGAGTTCGCCGCCCAATTTTAGCGCCCTGTTACCCGTTTTGGTCCCAACAACCTGCCCGTCGGGTCACTGATCGCCGAAGTTTGCCCACCGGGCATCGCTAGGTCGTAAGGGCGGATGACTTACCAAACATTTCCAATTCGCCCCTTCAGAATTCGCATTGCTGAAAGCGGCGCGGTTTGAAATGGCGGGCTCGTCCATGTCATCATCGTGACCATCTCGCGTTTCGAATTGACGACGTGGCGATCCAGCGAGGTTTTGCGCATGACGCGCCGCATGGGCAGCAGCAGCGATGACGCGTGCGTTGAGCCGATCGCCTCAGCTATCAATGGCCTTGCAACCATAGGCCGGAAGACCGTCAAGCGCACGTTCGCTCTGATTCGCACCGATCGATCGGCCAAACACGATTCGCGCGTCTGATTAATTGATGTCGCGCTGCTTCCTGCTCGAGGTGGTAACCGACGCCTCACAGCTTCGCAGTTTCGAACCACGCACGAAGTTTCTTGGTCCGGATCGCTCAGATCCTCTTGGATGAAGACCCCCCATTTCATTGACTTGGAGCGCTACGCACTCGCCGCCTTATGGGGACCTAGGTCTACCCCTTAAGGGGCACGACATTTCATCAGAGCGCTTAAGTGAAAAATTGAGCGGTAGATGATGAATTATGACAAAAGTTGGATGCCCCGCGAGGATTCGAACCTCGATTAACGGAGTCAGAGTCCGTTGTCTTACCATTAGACGACAGGGCAATCGAGCGCGGCAACTACCCAGCCGGTTCGCGGGGGTCAAGGGGGGAATGCGCCGCTTTTGGTGCGCGCCTTGCTCGACCGGCGCACATACGATAGCTTCGCCCCCAAGCACCGGCGGCTATTTGCCGTGACGGATCAGAACATAAGTGAGTGACGGCATGGGGGAAGATTTCGCCCGACTGCCGCAGCGGCGCGGCCAGGGCGCCGAGTTGCCGGCCAATACCACCCGCGCCAGCCGCCCGCGCTGGCCCGATGCGCGCCATTATGCCGCGCTCGATCTCGGCACCAACAATTGCCGGCTGCTCATCGCCCGCCCGCAAGGGCCGGGTTTTGCCGTGGTCGATGCCTTTTCGCGAATCGTCCGGCTGGGTGAGGGGTTGGCCACCAGCGGCCGGCTCAGCGACGCCGCGATCGATCGGACGCTGGCGGCGCTGCGCGTCTGTGCCGATAAACTGCGCAAGCGCAACGTGTCGCTCGCGCGCTCGGTCGCGACCGAGGCGTGCCGCCGCGCGAGCAACGGCGCCGAGTTCATCGCCCGCGTCCGCGACGAGACCGGGATCATGCTCGACGTCATCACCGCCGAGGAGGAAGCGCGGCTCGCGGTGCTCGGCTGCCACGCATTGCTCGAGCCCGGCGATGGCCCGGCGTTGGTGTTCGACATCGGCGGCGGATCGACCGAATTGGTGCTGGTCGATACCCGTACCACCGTGCCGACGGTGATCGACTGGCACAGCGCGCCCTGGGGCGTCGTCTCGCTCACCGAAGCCTCGGCGGCGGGCGCGGCGAGCGGCGAGGGGCTGGCGATCCTCTACGCCCGGATGCGCGACCTGGTGACCGCAAGCTTCGCGCCCTTTGCCGATCGGGTAGGGATGCCGGTGGGAACGCCGCGATTGCTCGGCACCAGCGGCACCGTCACCACGCTCGCCAGCGTCCATCTGGGGCTCAGCTCCTATGATCGCTCGGTGATCGACGGGCTGATCGTGCCGACCGGGGCGATGCGCGCGGTCAGCGCGCGGCTCGCGGGGCTCGACCTCAACGAGCGCGCACAGGTGCCGTGCATCGGCCATGAGCGCGCCGATCTGGTGGTGGCGGGCTGCGCGATCCTCGAATCGATCCTCGACATCTGGCCCGCCGAGCGGCTCGGCATCGCCGATCGCGGTATTCGCGAGGGCATTTTGCGCCGGCTGATGCAGGGCGGCGCATGACCTACTCATCTATTGGAATTGTTCGATGACCCGCACCTTGGGCAGTCCCGGCCGCGTCCGGGTCAAGACGTCGAAGAAGCGCACCCCGCAATCGACGCGCTGGCTCGAGCGCCAGCTCAACGACCCCTATGTGAAGAAGGCCAAGGCCGAGGGCTATCGCAGCCGCGCCGCGTACAAGCTGATCGAGCTCGACGAGAAGTTCGGCTTTTTGAAGGGCACGCGCCGCGTCGTCGATCTGGGGCTCGCGCCGGGCGGTTGGGCCCAAGTGGTGCGCCGCACCGTGCCGCAGGCGGCGGTGGTCGGCATCGATCTGCTACCGGTCGATCCGATCGACGGGGTGACGATCCTCCAGATGGACTTCCTCGACGACGCCGCGCCGCAGCGGCTGGTCGAGGCGCTGGGCGGCGAGGCAGATCTGGTGCTGTCGGACATGGCGGCGAACACCGTCGGCCATCCACAGACCGACGCGCTGCGCACCTCGGCGCTGGTCGAGGCCGCGCTCGCCTTCGCGATCGAGGTGCTGCGGCCCGGCGGCACCTTCGTGTCGAAGGTGTTCGCGGGCGGCGGCGATTCGGCGATGGTGGTCGAAATGAAGCGCAACTTCACCAGCGTGAAGCACGCCAAGCCCCCCGCCAGCCGCAAGGGATCGGTCGAATGGTTCGTCGTGGCCAGCGGGTTCAAGGGGCGGCGAGCCGATTAGCCGCGCTAATCGGCGTCGCGGACCGCCCCCGGCCGGCGGGCCGCAGGACCCGACCGACGGCGCGGCTTTGCCGCGACGGGCTCCCGGCAGCACCCCGTTCCCGCCGAAGTTCCGCAACAAAACGCGCCTTCGCCCGTTGTAATATTATTGCCCTTGCGTCAGCGGGGGAGCCTCACCGGTCGATACGAACCGGGAAAACCGCCAGGAGCAACGCATGACCAATCTACTCGCAGCCGGACTGATGTTTGGCATGACGGTGGCCGTCTCGAGCGCGACCGTCGCCCATGAAACCCGGATCGACCATGCCAGCGGCCCGGTCGACGTGCGCTACAACGGCGCGGTGACGATCAACCACCAGCAGATCGGCAGCGTCGCCCCCGGCGGACGTCCTTCAACGCTGCGCTGCGCGTGGCGGGCCGATATGGCAGTGACTCGGCAAGCCAAGGCGACGCCGGGCACGCTGATGACCCGCCAGTTCGTCCGCGAAGGCATCGCCTCGGGCAGCCGCGCTGGCTGGTGCACCACCAACAAGGCCGCGATCGCCAAGGAAGTCGCGGCGCGGACCCGCGACCTCAACCAGCACATCGTCGAGGTCGCGCAGGAGGACCATGACGTCCTGCGCGGCGAGCTCGACCGGCTGCACGGCGCGGTGCGCGAAGGATGAAGCGCGCTGGCTTGATCATCGCCGCCGCCTTGCCGGCGGCAATCGCGCCCGCGGCGGCGCAGGACCGCCCCACGATCGGGTTCGAGGCAGCAACCGATGAAGTCCGTCGCGGCCTGAGCTGGAGCGAGGGACGCGCCGCGCTGTCGGCCGATGTCTCGGGTGCGCTCGGGCCAATCGAAGCCTCGGCACGCGTCGTCACGACGCGCGATTCGATCCGCCACGACGGCGCCTGGTCGGTCGCCGACCTGCGGCTGACGACCGCGACTGACGTAGGGCCGATCCAGCTGCGCGGCGGCGCCACCGCGCATCTGTTCGCGGGCGCCCGATCGAAGATGGACTATGTCGAACTCGGCGGATCGGCGAGCTACACCTACGGCCCCGCGCAGCTGACCGGCGGGGTCGAATTCGCGCCGTCGCAGGACGCGATCGGCGGCAGCAACGTCTATCTCTACGCCAACGCCGATGCCGGCATTCCCGGCACGCCGTTCACGCTGATCGCCGGGGTCGGCCATTCATCGGGAAGCGCGGACGATCCGATCCGCGCGCAGCGGCTGCGTCCGGGCGGCAGCTATGCCGATTGGCGGCTGGGGGTCGAGCACCGCCAGGGGCCGCTGACGCTCGGGGTCGATTATCTCGGCACCGACATCGATCGTGCCGAAGCGTTCGGCCCATTCGCCGACGCGCGCCATTCGGGCGATCGCCTGCTCGGCCGGGTGCGCTTCGCGCTGTAGCGCCGTCGATCGCCCAACAAAAAAGCCGCGGCAACAACGCCGCGGCTCTTTTGGTTCGCTTGGAGGAAGCCGGAGCTTCAGCCCTCGTAGTCGCCGCCGACATTCTGGTTGCGCGGCGGGGCAGCGGCGGTGAGGCGAAGCGCTTCGGCCGATGCCGAGAGCGAGCCGACCTCGTCGGGCGCCTCGTCATCGTCGATGATCACCCGCTGCAGGCTCGACACCACCGATTCCTGCAGGTGATCGGGACGCACCGTCTCCTCGGCAATCTCGCGCAGCGCGACGACCGGGTTCTTGTCGCGGTCGCGCTCGAGCGTCAGTTCGGCGCCGCCCGAAATCTGGCGCGCACGCTGGGCAGCCAGCAGGACCAGATCGAACCGGTTGGGGATCTTGTCGACGCAATCCTCGACAGTGACGCGCGCCATGAACGCTTCCTTCGCAAGACGATGGTGTAGGGGATAAGCCTTCCGCCTAGGCGGGGGCGGCGCGCAAGTCAAGATTTTCCGCCGGTTGCGCCCGCGCCTGCCACGCCGCATGAGGGCGCGATGGACGAGCCGCCCCCGCAACCGACCTTCACCGTCGACGGCAACCGCCTGACGATGCTCGACACCGGGCCGCGCCGCTATCGCGCGCTGCTCGACCTGATCGAAGGCGCGCAGCACAGCCTGCGCGTGCTCTATTACATCTACGAAGACGACGCCGCCGGGCTCGCGGTGGGCGAGGCGCTGGCGGCGGCGGCGGCGCGCGGGGTGAAGGTCTCGCTGCTGGTCGACGGGCTCGGCAGCGAGGCCGCGGCGGGGCGCGACTTCTTCGAGGGGCTGACGGCGGGCGGGGTCGATGTCTGCCGTTTCATCCCGCGCTTCGGCCGGCGCTATCTGCTGCGCAACCACCAGAAGCTCGCGCTCGCCGACGAAGCGCGCGTCATCATCGGCGGGTTCAACATCAAGAGCGACTATTTCGGCGCGCCGGGCGACGACCACGAGGCGTGGCGCGACCTCGGCCTGCTGGTCGCGGGGCCCGCCGCGGCGCGGCTGGCGGGCTATTTCGACGCGCTGCTGCGCTGGGCGCAGCGCCCCAAGGCGCCGATCCGCGCACTCAACCGGCTGCTGCGCGTGTGGAGCGAGGACGAGGGGCCGGTGCGCTGGCTGCTCGGTGGGCCTACGCGGCGGCTGTCGCCCTGGGCGCGGGTGATCCAGCGCGAGCTCAAGCGCGGGCGCCAGATCGACTTGATCGCCGCCTATTTCGCCCCCGGCCCGCTCTTGCTCCGCCGGCTGGGACGGGCGGCGCGGGGTGGTACGGTGCGGATCGTGCTGCCCGCGCGCACCGACAATTACATGGCGATCTGGGCCTCGCGCTTCACCTATGCCGGGCTGCTCCGCCGCGGCGTCGCGATCCACGAATATCAGGCGACCAAGCTCCACACCAAGCTGATCGCGATCGACGATGCGGTGCATATCGGCTCGGCCAATTTCGACATTCGCAGCCTGTTCGTGAACATGGAGCTGATGCTGCGGATCGACGATCCCGTGTTCGCGCGCCACGTCCACGCCTATGTCGATGGCGAGGTTGCGCAGTCCGATCTGATCACCCCCGCGCTCCACCGCGAACGCATGTCGATCCCGCGCCGTATCAGCCAGGCGGCGGCGTATTTCCTGATGGCGGTGGTCGACCCGTCGCTAAGCCGAACGCTGCCCTTCTGGGGCGAGAAGGAATGACTAAAGCCCTCTCCCGCCTGCGGGAGAGGGTCGGGTGAGGGCCTTCTGCTTCTTCTTCCCTCCCAGGAAGGGAGGTCCCCCCCCTCACCGTTCCCCGCGCAGCACCTCGCTGCCGCGCGGCGTCTCGGGTGGCGCGATCGATGCCTCGGGCACCAGGTCGGCGCCGCCCAGCGTGCGGTACAATGTCACCAGATTGTCGGCCCGCACCAGCCGCGTCAGCGCCAGCGAGCGCCGCGCGCCGTACAGCGTCCGCTGTGCATCGAGCGTCGTCAGGAACCCGTCGATCCCCTCGCGATAGCGCGCGTCGGACAGGCGGAAGGTATCGGCCGCCGCCTCCTGCAGCGCGAGCTGCGCGGCATATTGCTCGGCGATCACCCCGCGCCGCGCCAGCGCGTCGGAGACTTCGCGGAACGCGGTCTGGATCGCCAGCCGATATTGCGCCACCGCGATGTCGCGCTGCGCCTGCGTCGTTTCGAGATTGCCGCGGTTGAAGCCGCCGTCGAACAGCGGCACCCCGGCATCGGCACCGCCATTATAGGTGAAGCCGCTATTGGTGAACAACGACCCCAGCGCGTTGCTCGCAAACCCCACCAGCCCGGTCAGGCTGATCGACGGGAAGAATTGCGCGCGCGCCGCGCCGATGCGCGCGTTGGCGGCGCGCAGCGTATATTCGGCCTGCACCACGTCGGGCCGCGCCAGCAGGATCCGCGAATCGAGCCCGGCGGGCAGTTCGGCGAGCAGCGGATCGGCGGTCTCGATCGATTGCGGCAGCTCGGCATCGGTCACCGGCGCACCGACCAACAGCTCGAGCGCGTTGCGATCCTGCGCGACCACCGCGGTCAGATCGGCGCGATCGGCGCGCGCCTGTTGCAGGATCGTCTCGGCCTGGCGCAGATCGGTGCGACCGATGATTCCGCCTTCCAGCCGCGCGCGCGTGAGCTCGACCGAGCGCTGCGCGCTGGTAAGCGTGTCCTCGGCGATCGCCAGCAGGCTGCGATCGGTCGCGAGCGTGTAATAGGCGCTGGCGGTTTCGCCGACCAAGGTCAGCCGCGCCGCGCGCATCCCCGCCTCGGTCGCGAGATATTCGTTGAGCGCCGCATTGGCGGTCGATCGCACCCGTCCGAACAGGTCGATCTCGAACGCGGTCAGCCCCGCCGATGCGTTGTAAATCTGCGTCACGCTGCCGCCGCCGCCAAAGCCCTGCGCCGCCCCGCGATTGCGCGCGATCGACGCGCCCGCCGAGCCGGTGAACGACGGCAGCAGGTCGGCGCGCGCGCTGCGCAACTGACCGCGCGCCGAGCGGACATTGCCCAGCGCCACCTGCAGATTCTGGTTGTTCGCCAGCGCGCGCCCGATGATCGTCTGCAACCGCGGGTCGCGGAAGATGTCGGTGTAGCGCACCGGTTGCGCACCGCTCACCGGCAAGGCGGAGTAGGCGCCGCCCACCGGGAATTGCCCCGGCACCGCAGGGCTCGGCCGCTCGTAGCTGGGCTCCAGGCTGCAGCCGGCGATCGGCAGCGCCATCGCGGCCAGGATCGCCCACCGGTTCTTCAAGGTTGTCATGCGGTCACCGGTCCCCGGCCGTCGTCGTCGCCGCGCGGTCGCGGCGCTTCCTGCGCCTTGTGCTTTTCGCTGACGCTCTCGGGATGGCCGTGCACCTCGCCGCCGAACAATTTGCGCACCATCACGTAGAACAACGGCACGAAGAAGATCGCCAGCACCGTCGCGGCGATCATCCCGCCGATCACCGCGGTACCGATCGCGACGCGGCTGGCGGCGCCCGCGCCGGTCGAGATCGCCAACGGCACGACGCCGAAGATGAAGGCGAAGCTGGTCATCAGGATCGGCCGGAGCCGCAGCTTGGCCGCCTGCAGCGATGCCTCGACCGGCGAGGCGCCCTCGCGCTCGGCCTGTTCGGCGAATTCGACGATCAGGATCGCATTCTTCGCCGACAGTCCCATCGTCGTCAGCAGCCCGACCTGGAAATACACGTCGTTCTCCAGGCCACGAAGCCACACCGCGAGCGCCGCACCGAGCAGCCCCAGCGGAATGACCAGCATCACTGAAAACGGCACCGACCAGCTTTCGTACAGCGCGGCAAGGCACAGGAACACCACCAGCAGCGACAGCCCGTACAGCAACGGCGCCTGCCCCCCCGATACGCGCTCCTGATATGACAGCCCCGACCATTCGACCGAAACGCCGGGCAATTCGGCGGCAAGCTCCATCATCCGCTCCATCGCCGCGCCCGAACTCTCGCCCTCGGCGGGCTCGCCCTGGATCTGGTAGCTCGGCTGCCCCTGGAACCGGCCGAGCGTGGTCGGCGCGGTGCCCCAGCGGGTTTCGGCGAACGAGGAAAAGGGAGCCATCTGGCCGTTGCCGCCGCGCACGAACCAGTTGGTCAGATCCTCGGGGCTGGCGCGATAGGGAGCGTCGCCTTGGACATAGACCCGCTTCACACGCCCACGATCGACGAAGTCGTTGACGTAAACCCCGCCCCACGCCGCCGACAGCGTCGAATCGACCTGATTGGGGTTGAGCCCCAGCGCCCCTGCGCGCGCCTGGTCGATCACCACTTCGAGCGTCGGCACGTCGGGCAATTCATTCTGCCGCACCGCATCGAGCAATGGATCGGCACGCGCGGCCTCGAGCAACGAATCGCGTCGCTGCTGGAAGGTCGCGCGGTCGAGGCCGCCGGTGTTGAGCAGCTGCATCGTGAAGCCCCCCGACTGGCCCAGGCCGCGCACCGGCGGCGGGTTCAGCGCGAAGAACTCGACGTCGCGCAGGCTCGCCAGGTCCTGCGTCGCGCGCCGGGTGATCGCCAGCGAGCTGTTCTCGGCGCCGGGCCTTTCGTCCCACGGCGCCAGGCTGACGAAACCGCGCCCGGCATTCTGGCCCGATCCGCCCTGGCCCGACCCAACGATCGTGTAGACGGTGTCGACATTTTCGTCGGCCTGTCCGAGGAAATAGCGCTCGACCGCCTTGGCCGCCTCGAGCGTCCGCTCGCTGGTGGCGCCCGACGGCAGCGTAAACTGAATCTGCGCGCGGCCCTGATCCTCGTTGGGCAGGAAGCTGGTCGGCAGGCCGACGAACACCAGCACCAGGGCGGCGCACAGCCCGGCATAAACCAGCAGCGCCAGGATGCGGCGGCCGAACACCCATTTCACGCCGTTGCGATAGCGCGTCGAGGTGCGGTCGAAAAAGGTGTTGAACTTGTCACCCATCCGCTTGCCGAACCGGCCGACCTTGGTCCGCGGCTCCTTGCGATCGGCAGGGTTCTTGAGCAGCGTCGAGGTCAGCGCCGGGGTCAGCACCAGCGCGACGACCACCGACAGCAGCATCGACGAGATGACGGTGATCGAGAACTGGCGATAGATCTCGCCCACCGACCCGCCGAAGAACGCCATCGGCGCGAACACCGCCGACAGCACCAGCCCGATCGCGATCAGCGCGGTTTGGATCTCGCTCATCGAGATGATCGTCGCCTCGCGCGGCGTCATACCCGGATTTTCCTCCATCACCCGCTCGACATTCTCGACGACGACGATCGCGTCGTCGACCAGCAGGCCGATCGAGAGCACCAGGCCGAACAGCGTGAGCGTGTTGATCGAAAAGCCGAAGATCGCGAGCACGCCGAAGGTGCCGAGCAGCACCACCGGCACCGCGATCGCGGGGATCAGCGTGGCGCGCCAGCTCTGCAGGAAAACGAACATCACGATCACGACCAAAATGATCGCCTCGATCAGCGTCTTGACCACTTCTTCGACCGACAATTTGATGAAGGTCGTCGAATCGCTCGGGTAGGCGTATTTATAGCCTTGCGGGAAGCTGCCTGCCTGCCGCTCGATCTCGGCCTTCACCAGCTCGGCGGTCTCGAGCGCGTCGGCACCGGGCGCCAGCTGCACCGCGATACCCGCGGCGGGGTGGCCGTTTAATCGGCTGATGTTGTTGTAGTTTTCCGACCCCAGCTCGACCCGCGCGACGTCCTTCAGCAGCACCTTCGAGCCGTCGGTCTGCGTCTTGACGATGATCTGCTGGAATTGCTCGGGCGTCGTGAGCCGCGACTTGGCGGTCACCGTCGCGTTGAGCATCTGCCCCGCGGGGGCCGGCAGCGCGCCGATCTGGCCGGCGGCGACCTGGGTATTCTGCGCCTCGATCGCGGCGACGACGTCCGACGGCATCAGATCGAACCCAGACAGCGCGAACGGATTCAGCCAGATCCGCATCGCATATTGGCTGCCGAAGACGTTGACGTCGCCGACACCCTGGATCCGCCCGATCGGGTCCTGCAGGTTCGACACCAGAAAGTCCGACACGTCGATATTGGTACTGCGATCGGTCTCGTCATAGACCGACACCACCAGCAGGAAGTCCGAGCTCGACTTGGAGACGCGCAGGCCCTGCTGCTGCACCTGCTGGGGCAGCCGCGGGATCGCCTGCTGCACCTGGTTCTGGACCTGTACCTGCGCAATGTCGGGATCGACGCCCTTTTCGAAGGTGACGGTGACCGTCACCTGCCCCGACGAGCTCGAGGTCGATGAAAAATAGATGAGGCCGTCGATGCCGGTCAGCTGTTGCTCAATCACCTGGGTGACCGAGGATTCGAGGATTTCGGCCGACGCGCCGGGATAGGTCGCGCGGATGTTCACCTCGGGGGGGGCGATGTCGGGATATTGCGCGATTGGCAGCGTTAGAATGCCGCCGAGGCCGGCGAGCATGATGACGATCGAGATCACCCAGGCAAAGATCGGCCGATCGATGAAGATACGCGAAATCATGGCGCGTTCAGTTCCCGGCCTTGGCGGTGCCTGCACCCTGCGCGCGCTGTGGCCGCATCGTCGCGGGCGAACCGGCGGGCACCGGGCGAACCGTCTGCCCCGGCTGCGCGCGGCCCAGCCCTTCGACGATCACACGGTCGCCCGCGCGGACGCCGCCGGTGACCAGCCATTTGTCGCCCACCGTCTGCTCGGCGCGCACGTTGCGGCGCACCGCCTTGTTGTCGGGGCCGACGATCAGCACCGTCGCATTGCCGCGCGGGTCGCGCGAGATGCCCGCCTGCGGCACCAGGATCGCGCGGCGTGCGGTCGCCTGGCTGAAGCGCGCGCGGACATACATGCCCGGCAGCAGCAGTCCTTGGGGATTGGGGAAGCGCGCGCGCAGCGTGACCGCGCCCGTCTCGGGATCGACCATCGCCTCGGCGAACTGCAGCGTCCCGACCTGGCCGTAATCGCTGCCGTCCTCGAGCCGCAGCCGCACCTCGGCGGTCGAGGGAATGGTGTTGTCGGTCGCCAGCGCGCGGCGCAGCGCCAGCAGGTCGGCGCTCGATTGCTGGATATCGATGAAGATCGGATCGAGCCGCTGGATCATCGTCAGCGCCTCGGCCTGGTTGGCGGTCACCAGCGCGCCGGTGGTCGCCAGGCTGCGGCCGATCCGACCGGTGATCGGTGCGGGCACGTTGGTGAAGCGAAGGTTGATCCGCGCGGTTTCGAGCAAGGCGCGCTGCTGCTGGACCGACGCTGCCGCCTGGCGCGCCGCCGCCTGCGCGTCGGTATATTCCTGCTTCGACACCGCCTCGATCTCGGCAAGCGGACGAAAGCGGTCGGCGCGCGCCGATTGCGCGGTCAGATTGGCCTGCGCGTTGGCAAGGTTCGCCTCGGCCTCGGCCACTGCGGCGCGATAGATGCTGGGATCGACCTGGTACAGCGTCTGCCCCTGGCGGACGATGCTGCCCTCGGTGAACAATCGCGCCTTGATGACCCCCGACACCTGCGGCCGGACATCAGACGTCTCGAACGCCGCGGCGCGGCCCGCGAGTTCGGTGGTCAGCGGGACCTGCTCTGCCTGCAGCGTCACCACACCGACTTCGGGGGTGCCGCCCTTGCCCTTCGCCTTGCCGGCGGCTTCGTCTTCTCCGCCCCCGCCGCACGCGGCAAGCAGGCAGAGCACCGGGGCGAGGCACGCGATTTTACGATGCAACAGCAGGCCTCGCACGAACGAAGGGAAAGTGATTGCTCCGTCCCAATGGTCCAGGGATGGAGCCGCGATAACCGGGCCAGTAACTAATTACCTTACGCGAACGTTCCCGATTAGGGCCTTTTCATCCTTTTTGGTGCGCTGCGCAATACGGGCCGAGGGAAGAAACCCCGATTGCCGTAGCTGCCGGGCCCGGTCGGGCCGGGGTTCGGGGCTCCTATGCCGCGCTGGCTTCGGCGATCAGATCGCGTGCGGCGTCGTTCGACCAGTCCATGCTGCCCGTCATCCGCCACACTTCCTTGCCCGCCGCATCGTACAGGATCGTCGTCGGCAAATTGGCGCCTAGCCCGACCGAGAAGCGCAGATCGGGGTCGGTCCACGGCTCGAGCGCCTTGAAGCCCGCCTTCTCGAAATAGGGCACCACCTTGGCCGGCCCGTCGAGGTCCTGGCTGATCGTCAGCACCTTCAGCGCATCGCCCTCGCGCTGCGCCAGCGCATCGAGCGTCGGCATTTCCTTCACGCACGGCGCGCACCAGGTCGCCCAAAGGTTCAGCAACACCGGCTTGCCAGCGAACGCCGCCAGCGTCGTCTTGACGCCCTTGGCATCGGCAAAGGCGAAATCGGGCGCGGCTTCGCCCTTGTGGCTGCGGTCGAGCATGCCGATCGCGTTCTCGGCACCCGGGGCTGCGGGGGAAGGCGCGGCGGCGACGGTGTTGGCGGGGGCAACGCTGTTGGCTTGCTCCGCTCCCCCGTCTTGCCTATCGCAGCCGCCTGCAAGCAGGCCGAGCCCGAGGAGAAGCGTGATAGCTGGACGCACGGACAGTTCCAATCAGATGTGGGGCGGGCGCTTCGCTGAAGGCCCGTCGGCGGTGATGCGTGAGATTAACGCATCGATCCCGTTCGACAAGCGAATGTGGCGCCAGGACATCGCCGCGTCGAAGGCGCACGCCGCGATGCTCGGCGCGCAGGGCATCGTCGCCGCCGACGATGTGGCAGCGATCCTCGCTGGACTCGATCAAGTCGCCGCCGATTACCAGCGCGACGGCCCCGCCGACGATCTGGCGCTCGAAGACATCCATATGCAGACCGAAGCGCGGCTGACCGACAAGATCGGCGCCGCCGCAGGCCGCCTTCACACCGCGCGCAGCCGCAACGACCAGGTCGCGACCGATTTCCGGCTATGGGTGCGCGACGCGATCGACCAAGTGCTCGGCGCGCTCGATGCAATGCAGGACGCGCTGCTCGCCCGCGCCGAACAGCATGCCGGCGACGTGATGCCGGGCTTCACCCATCTGCAATCGGCGCAGCCGGTGACGCTCGGCCATCATCTGATGGCGTATCACGCGATGATCGCGCGTGACGCCAGCCGCTTCGCCGATGCGCGCGCGCGGATGAACCGTTGCCCCTTGGGTGCCGCGGCTCTGGCCGGCACCGGCTTCCCGATCGACCGCAATGCCACCGCCGCCGCGCTCGGCTTCGACGGCCCGACCGCCAATTCGCTCGATTCGGTCAGCGACCGCGACTTCGCGATCGATTATCTCGCCAGCGCCGCGCAATGCGCGCTCCACCTCAGCCGGCTCGCCGAGGAATTCGTGCTCTGGGCGTCGCAGCCCTTCGGCTTCGTCGCGCTGTCGGATCAATGGTCGACCGGCAGCTCGATCATGCCGCAGAAGCGCAATCCCGACGCGGCCGAACTGGTGCGCGGCCATTCAGGCCGGATCCTGGGCTGCCAGATGGCGCTGATGGTGACGATGAAGGGGCTGCCGCTCGCCTATTCGAAGGACATGCAGGACGACAAGCCGCCGGTGTTCGAGGCGCACGACCTGCTCGGCCTGTCGATCGCGGCGATGACCGGGATGATCGAAAGCGCGACCTTCCGCGCCGATCGGATGCGCGCGGTCGCCGACGCAGGCTTCGCCACCGCCACCGATCTCGCCGACTGGCTGGTGCGCGAGGCGGGGCTGCCCTTCCGCGAGGCGCACCACGTCACCGGCCGCGCGGTCGCGCGCGCCGAAGCGCTCGGCTGCAAGCTCGAAGCGATGCCGCTCGCCGAACTCACCGCGATCGACCAGCGGATCGACGCGCGGGTGTTCGACGTGCTCAGCATCGATGCCTCGGTCGCCAGCCGCCGCAGCTTCGGCGGCACCGCGCCGGATCGCGTGCGCGAAGCCATTGCCGCAGGCCGGGCGTTGCGCGAGAAGCGGGCATGATCCGCTTCCTCCTGATTCCCGTCGCGTTGCTCGCGCTGTCGGCCTGCGGCTCGCGCGGGCGGCTGGAACCCGCGCCGGGCAAGACGCTGCCCGTCGCGCCCTATGGCGCGCAACAAGCGCCCAATGCCGATGAATTGCTGACCTCGACCTCGCAGCAGCGCCCGGTGCGCAGCGACGAACTCCTCACCACCTCCGAAGAGCGTCCCAACGACCCCTTCGCTTTGCCGCCGCGCTGAACCGATGGACCATTTTTCGCACAAAGACGGCGTGCTTCACGTCGAGGACGTCAGCGTGGAGGCGATCGCCGAGGCGGTCGGCACCCCGGTGTACATCTATTCGCGCGCCACGCTCGAACGCCATGCGCAGGTGTTCCGCCAAGCGGTCGCCCCCGCGGGGCGGACGCATGTCGCCTACGCGGTAAAGGCAAACCCCAACCTGGCGGTGCTCAAGGTCCTCGCCGGGCAGGGCTATGGCGCCGACGTCGTCTCGGGCGGCGAGATGGCGCGCGCGCTCGCGGCAGGCATGGCGCCCGGCGACATCGTATTCTCGGGCGTCGGCAAGACCCGCGACGAGCTGACCGCCGGGCTCGATGCCGGGATCGGCCAGTTCAACCTCGAGCTCGAGGAAGAAGGCCGCGTCCTCGGCGCACTTGCCGCCGCCCGCGGCCAGCGCGCGCCCGCGACGCTGCGGGTCAATCCCGATGTCGACGCCGGAACGCACGCCAAGATCTCGACCGGGCGCGCCGAGAACAAGTTCGGCGTCGCGATCGATCAGGCGCCGGCGATGTTCGACCGGCTGGCGAAGGAACCCGGCCTCAACCTGCGCGGCGTCGCGGTGCATATCGGCAGCCAGCTCGCCGATCTCGCCCCGCTCGAACGTGCGTTCGAGCGCGTCGGGCAGCTGGTGGCCGAGCTTCGCGCCGCGGGGCATGCGATCAGCCATGTCGATCTCGGCGGCGGCCTCGGCGTACCCTATCGCCCCGGCGAGACGCTGCCCGAACCCGCGGCGTTCGGCGCGATGGTCGCGCGCGTGACCGCGGGCTGGGACGTCACCTTGATGTTCGAGCCCGGCCGCGTGATCGCGGGCAATGCCGGGGTGCTGCTGACCCGCGTCGTGTGGGTGAAGCCGTCGAGCGGCCACCCTTATGTCATCGTCGACGCCGCGATGAACGACCTGGCGCGCCCCGCGCTGTACGACGCCTATCACGATTTTGTCGCGGTGCGCCCGACTGGGCAGCGGCTGACCGCCAACATCGCCGGCCCGGTCTGCGAAAGCGGCGACACCTTCGCGATGGGCCGCGAGATCGACGCGATGGCGAGCGGCGACCTTGCGGTATTCCGCACCGCCGGCGCCTATGGCGCGACGATGGCAAGCACCTACAATAGCCGCGCCAAGGTGCCCGAAGTGCTGGTCGACGGTGCGCGGTTCGCGGTGGTGTCCGAGCGCGTTACCCCGCAGGCGATCCTGGCGGCGGAAACGATCCCGGAGTGGCTGTAGCGCGCCCTCGCCCCGTTCGTGCTGAGCTTGTCGAAGCACCGTTCTTCTCCTTCGACCGCCAGCAAAGGAAGAACGGCATTTCGACAGGCTCAATGCGAACGGGACAATAGGATCATGCGCGAAACCGGCCTCCCGATCATCGTCCGCCTCGACGGCAAACCCGTGATCCTGGTCGGCGAGGGCGAGGCCGCCGACGCCAAGCGCCGCCTGCTCGAACGCGCGGGCGCCATTCCCGTGCCCGAAAGCGACCCCGCCCGCCTCGCGATCGTCGCGCTCGAAGACGGTGACGAAGCCGCGCGCATCGCCGCCGCGCTCAAGGCAGCGGGCAAGCTGGTCAACGTCGTCGACCGCCCCGAGCTCTGCGACTTCACGCTCCCCGCGATCGTCGATCGCTCGCCGGTGCTGATCGCGGTCGCGACCGGCGGCGCCTCGGCGGGGCTCGCGGCAGCACTCCGCCAGCGGCTCGAAGGATTGCTCCCCCAAGCGCTCGGCCCGCTAGCGACCGCGCTCGCCGCTGCGCGCGGCGCGATGCGCGAGCGTTTCCCCGACGGTCGCGCCCGCCGCAACGCGATCTCCGACGCGCTGGGCGAGGGCGGGGCGCTCGACCCCTTCGGCCGGATCGATGCCGGCAGCGTCGACCGCTGGCTGGCCAACGAACAGGGCGCGCGTCTGCCGCGGCTGGTGCGGATCGACCTGGTCTCGGCCGAACCCGACGCGCTCACGCTGCGCGCGGCGCGGATGCTGGCGCAGGCCGACCGCGTCTATCACCGCCCGGGCGTGCCGCCTGCGATCCTCGACCGCGCCCGCGCCGACGCGATCCGCATCGCCTGCGCCGCGCCGCCCGCCGATCCGGGCGAAGGCCTGTCGGTCGATCTGGCGATGCGCGGGCGCTAAGCCTGCCCACACTCCGTTCGTTTCGAGCGAAGTCGAGAAACCGAAGCCGGACGGTTGGTGGCCGTTTCTCGACTACGCTCGAAACGAACGGGATCGGGCAATCTAACGCCGCAAAAACGTATCGATCTGCTGCATCATCACCCCAAGCTGCGGATCGGCATCGCCCAGCGGATCGCCCGGCGCCGACGAATTGATCGCCACCCCCATCGGCGTCGGCCAGCCGCGCAGCGCGTGGATGATCGTGCGCAGCGTCTGTAGCGTCGAGACTGCCGCCTGCCAGCCCGCCGCCACCGCGACGATCCCGACCGGCATCGAATCGAGATAGACGCGCGAATCGCCGCGCAGCAGCTCGATATGGTCGAGCGCGTTCTTCACCAACCCCGACAGCGATCCGTGATAGCCCGGCGATCCGATCACCAGCGCATCGGCGGTGCGCACCACCTCGAGGAAACGGACGATCGCGTCGTTGGCCAGCGCCTGGTCGGGATCGAAATTGGGGAAGTCGATCGCCGCGCCGGTCAGCAAGGTCGTGCGCGCGCCGCCGCGCTCGGCATGCGCTAGCGCTGCGGAAAGTGCGCGGCTGGTACCCGATTCGGCGCGGAGCGTGCCGCCGATGGCGACGATATGGAACGGCTGCATCGCCCACCCGCTACCGCATGCGGCGCGCCGACGCCATGCCGACGTTCAACTCGTGGGTCACCCCGCGCGCAGGCTGCGCCACGCGGCGGCGATTTCGGCAAGATCGCTTGCCGCCGCGCGAAACGGAGCGGGGTCGTCGCCGATGCTGGCGTTGACCACCTGCTGGCGCACCCCGCGATACAGCGTCGCCAGCGTCCGCGCGACGTCGCCGCCGCGCTTGAAATCGAGCCCGTTTTCGAGCGCGAACAGGATCGCGGTCGCGCGCGTCACCCGCTCGCCCTTCAGCTTGAAGTCGCAGCGCTCGGTCGCCCAGGCGGCGGTGCCCAGCGCGCGCACCAGTTCCTCGTACAGCAGTTCGACCAGCTGGTGCGGGTTGGCGCCGCCGGTCCGGCTGGCCAGCTCGATCGTGCGATAGGTCGCGGCGGGATCGCCGGCAAAGGCGGTGGCATAGCGTGTCATCGCATCAATCCTGGCTGTTCCAGGCGTCGATCTGCTGGGTCAGGAAATCCTGCTGCGATTTATACGCGGCGACCTTGGCGTCCATGCTCGCGAACTGCTGCGTCATCCGCGTGCGCAGCTGTTCGCTCGCCTCGGCGATGTCGAGCCGCTGGTCGGCAAGCTCGCCTTGCTGCGCGGTGTAGCGCGCCTCGCTGGCGCCGAGCCCGGTCGTCCGGCTGGTCGCCGCGGTCGCGACCGCCGACAGCGCGGCGGGCAGGCCGCTGCCGCTGGCGAACATTGCCTCGATCGCCCCCGGGTCGCTCGCCATCGCGCGCGCCAGCACCGCGGCATCGACCTGCAGGCTGCCGTCGCGCTGGGTGCCGACGCCGATCTGCGCCAGCGTGCTCGGCGAACCCGCCGCCCCCCCGGTCGTCAGCGGCGCGGTGACCAGCTGGCGAAGCGAGCGCTGGAGCGCCGATGCAGCACTGTCCGACCGCAGCGCGCCCCCCATCGGGTCGGTCGCGGTGCGCAGGATATTCTGCAGTTCGTTGAAGGTCGCGACGAAATCCTCGACCGCCTGCGTCAGCCCCGCGGCCGGCGCCTGCGTGCCGAGCCGCACGCTCGTCCCGGGCTTGGCCGACACCAGGTCGAGCCGCACGCCTTCGATAATGTTGCTGATCGAATTGCTCGCGCGGCGCAGCGTCACCCCGTCGACCGCGACGATCGCGTCCTGTGCGGCGGTGCCGATCGTGGTCCCGGTCTTGCCGACGCCGACGTCGAGCGCGGCCAGCTCTGGGGTGTCGGCGGTCAGCGTGAACGCCTGGCTGTCGCCGGTCGCGCCCTTCAGGATCAGCCGCGATCCCGCCGCGTCACTCAAAATGCTCGCGGTGATGCCCGCCCCCTTGGCGTTGATCGCCGCGGCGATGCCGTCGAGGCTCGAATTGGCGGCATCGATCGCGATGTCGATCGCCGCGCCGGGGCCGGCGGTGAAGCCCGTCATCGCGCCGTCGACCACCGTCGCGCTGCCGAAGGTCAGCGTCAGCGTGCCGGTGCCGATCGCCGCGGTGCGGTCGGCGCGCGGCGCGCTGTTCGATGCCTGAGCCAAGGCGATCTGGCGCACTTCGATCGTCGCGTCGATCGCCCCCGGGGTCGCGCCCGACAAGGTCGATGCCTTCAGCACGCTCGAATCCGAACTGGTCGGCTGGGTCGACAGCGACCCGTTGCGCGCCAGCGCCGCCAGCGCCGAGGAAAACCCCGAGATCGCGTTCTTGAGGTCGGCAGCCGCCGAGATCTGCGCCGCCAGCGCGGTGTCGCGCCGATCGAGCGTCGCGGTCTTGTTGGCGAATTGTGCATCGACCAGCCCGCCGACCAGCGCGCCGATATCGATCCCCGATCCGGTGCCGAGCGTATTCGCAATCGATTCGATGGCCATCGCGCAAATCTTTCCCGGCTATTGTCTTGCTGAGGATCGACCGCGCGCGCGCTTTCTTAAGTCGTTTGCGGCGAAGCGTTGCCGTTTTCGTCGAAGCGCGCGCCCGGCGGCACCATCACCGGCGGCTGGATGCCGCCTGCCTGCACGTTCACCCCGAAGACGAAGGCGAGGACGGTCGCGATCGCCAGATACAGATCGTCGCGCACCTCCTGCCCCTCGCGGCTGGTATAATAGACCGCGCGCGCCAGCGTCGGATATTCGAGCACCGGCACCGCCATGTCGCCCGCCAGCTCGCGGATCGCCAGCGCGGTCGCGCCGCGCCCCTTGGCCACCACCACCGGCACCTGGTCGCGTCCCTGTTCGTAGCGCAGCGCGACCGCGAAATGGGTGGGGTTGGTCAGCACCACATGCGCCTCGCCCATCGCCTTGCGGAAGCCGCGCTTGGCCATCTCGCGCTGGCGCTGGCGCTGCGCCCCCTTGGCCTCGGGTGAGCCTTCGCTCTCCTTGTGCTCGTCCTTCAATTCCTGCTTGCTCATTTTCAGCTTCTGCATCCGGCGGAAGGCGGCGATCGGCAGGTCGACGCCCGCGATCGCGACCAGCCCCGCCGACATCCACAGCAACAGCAGTGTCAGCTGTTCGCCGAGCCCGCCCAGCGCATGCTGCAGGTCCGACGAGACATAGCCGAGCGTCGATTCGGCGGTGCCCTTGAGCAGCCACCAGCCGATGCTGCCGAGCAGGACGACCTTGAGCAGCGACTTGCCGAGCTCGATCCACCCCTGCGCGCCGAAGATCCGCTTGAGCCCCGCGCCCGGGTTGATCCGCGATCCCTTGGGCGCGAGCAATTTGCCGTTGAAGGCGATCGAGCCGAGCCCCGCTTGGCTGAGGATCGACGCGACGAAGGTGAGCGCCAGCAGCCCGCCGACACTGGGGGCCAGCGTCCACAGCGCTTCGCCGATCGGGCGGAAGGGCTGGAAATCCTCGACATCGGCGCGCCCGAAGCGAAACCCCGCCGCCATCACTTCGCGGCACGCCCCCAGCACCGCCGGCCCCAGCAGCACCAGCCAACTACACCCCAGCAGCACGACGATCGCGGTGCCGAACTCGCGCGATTTCAGGATATCGCCGTCGTCGACCGCCTTCTGCTTGCGCTTCTGGGTCGGTGCTTCGGTCTTTTCGCCGCCATTCTCCGCCATCAGCCGAGCACCAGCGTGCGCGCGGCCTCGAGCGCTTCATGAATGATCACCAGCATGTAATCGCCCATCGCGGGCATCGCGACGAACAGCGCGATGACGCCTGCGAGCAGGCTGGCGGGCAACCCGACCGCGAACAGGTTGAGCGACGGCGACGAGCGCGAGAGCATGCCGACGATCAGGTTGAGGCACAGCAACAGGAACCCCACCGGCAACGCCAGCAGGAACCCGGCAAGGAACGCATAGCCGCCGAAGAACGCGATGTTGCGCAGCGCCGCGACGCTGAGCCACGCGGCGCCCGGCGGCAGCACCTCGTAGCTGCGCACCACCAGCTCGACCAGCACCAGGTGCCCGTCGACTGCCAGGAACAGCAACGTCAGCAGGATCGACAGGAAATTGCCGAGCGCCGGGGTCGAGGTGCCCGATTGCGGATTAATCGCCGCGGCAAAGCCGATCCCCATCGACGTACCGATGACCTCGCTCGCCAGCAACGGCGCGGCGAACGCGATCTGCAGGATGAAGCCAAGCGCCAGCCCGACCAGCGCCTCGGCGGCGATCGACAGGAAGGTCTCGAACGCAAAGACCTGCTCGGGCGCGATGATCGCGTTGCTGTTCATCGCCAGGATGCCGATCGCGCCTGCCAGCGTGATCCGAACCGTGACCGGCACCGAAACCGCGCTGAACACCGGCGCCGCAATGAATGCGGCCCCCACGCGCACCATCGTGAAGATGAGCGTCCAAAGCGCGGGTTCGATCGAGAGGCCGAAGCCTAGCATGTGCCGCCCGCGGGCGGGCTCTCCTGCGATCCGTTCGTTTCGAGCGAAGTCGAGAAACGCGAACCCAGCGCTCGGCTGCAGTTTCTCGACTTCGCTCGAAACGAACGGGAACGGATAGGCCTGAACTCGCCCCTCACCGCACCAAATCCGGAATCCGCTCGAAGATGCTGATCGTGAAATCACCGATCAGCGTCAGGATCATCCCCCCAAAGATCACCAGGCTGATCGCCACGACGATCAACTTGGGCACGAACGACAGCGTCTGTTCCTGGATCGACGTCGCCGCCTGGATCATCCCCAGGATCAACCCCGACAGCAACGCCGGCAACAGGATCGGCGCCGACGCCAGCGCAAGGATCCACATCGCCTGCCGCGCGACGGTGAGAAAATAATCGGCGTCCATTACGCCATCGCTCCGTTCGTCCTGAGCTTGTCGAAGGACCGTACTTCTTGCCCAGCCGAGAAGAAAAGACAGTGCTTCGACAAGCTCAGCACGAACGGGGAAGGGATGTAGCCCACCCCCCTCAACTCACGAAGCTATTGGCAAGCGATCCCATCGTCAGCGCCCAGCCATCGACCAGCACGAACAACAGCAGCTTGAACGGCAGCGAGATGATCGTCGGCGACAGCATCATCATGCCAAGGCTCATCAGCACCGTCGCCACCACCAGATCGATGATGATGAAGGGCAGGAAGATGAGAAAGCCGATCTGGAACGCGGTTTTGAGCTCGCTGGTCACGAAGGCGGGCAGCAGCACCGAAAAGGGCACGTCCTGCGGCGTCGCATAGGGGCCGGTCTTGGCGATGTCCGAGAACATCGTGATGTCCTTCTTGCGCGTTTGCTTGAGCATGAAGGCGTGGAGCGACTGCCCCCCCACCTCGATCATCTGCGTCGCGCCCATCTGGCCCGCGGCATAGGGCTGGATCGCCTGGGTGTTTATCTGGCTGATCGTCGGCGCCATGATGAAGAAGCTCAGGAACAGGCTCAGCCCGATCAGCACCTGGTTGGGCGGGGTCTGTTGCAGCCCCAGCGCCTGACGCAGCACCGACAGCACGATGATGATCCGCGTGAAGCTGGTCATCATCAGCAGGATGCCGGGCAGCACCGACAACAGCCCCATGATGATGAGGACCTGCAACGACAGCGCCAGCGGCGCCTCGCCGTTTCCGCCGAGGTCGCCCAGCGCCCGGTCGATCGCGTCGCCGGCATTGGGGACGGGGGCGGCGGGCGGGGCGACGGTCTGCGCGATTGCGGGATCGGCGAGGAGGAGGGCGACCAAAACGGCTGCCGCAAGCACCGCCAATGTTCGGACCACCACCCCAACCCCGTTCGCACTGAGCTTGTCGAAGTGCCGCTCTTCTCCCCTGGTGAAGAAGGAAAAACAGTGCTTCGACAGGCTCAGCACGAGCGGGGATAAGGCAGCAATGCCAGTCACGAAGCCCATCACGCGTCAGACTTGTCGAGCAGCGAAACCCCGCCGCGACCTACAGAAACCAACAGCCGCCGACCCTCGAAATCGATCACCGCCAGCTTCAGCCCCGGCGAGAGCATCATCGTCTCGCGCACCTTCAGCAGCCGGTCGCCCTGGTTGCCCGGCAGCCGCGATTCGAGCCGCCGCCACAGGAACAGGCACCCGATCAGCAGCCCGCAAACCAACGGCAGCAGCACCAGCAGCTTGAGGATATAGGACCACATCATCTCAGCGGACGCGCTTCTCGGGGCTCACCAGTTCGGTCATCCGCACGCCGAAGCGTTCGCCCACCGTCACCACTTCGCCGCGGCCGATCAGCGTGCCGTTGACGAACACGTCGAGCAATTCGTTCGACTGGCGATCGAGCTCGATCACGCTCGATTCGCCCAGCGCCAGCAATTCGCGCAGCGTCAGGTTGGTCGAGCCGATCTCGACGGTCAGCTTCACGTCGACGTCCTGCAGCAGCCGGAAATTGGCGGCGACCGCGGAGTCGACCGGGAATGCGCCGGTCATGTCGTTCATGAATAATCCTCTTCATCGAGTCGTTCGATCGAATGCAGGCAGATCGCGGCATGGCCGTTGGCCGATCCGACGATTCCGGTGCCCAGGCGATGCGTGCCGATCATCACCGGCACATGCTGGCCGAAGCTGATCGGGATGACGTCGCCTTCCTTGAGTTCGAGCAGCCGGCCGAGCGAGATGGTGGGCTCGGCGAGCACCGACCGGACGGGAAAGGTCACCGCCATCGCCGCGCGCGTCAGCCCGGTGCGCCAATGCGGCTCGGGCTCGGCGGTGCGGCCATGGACCTTGGCGTTGAGCGAGGGGCCGATCGGCTTGAGCGCCGCGACCGGATAGACCAGGTCGACGAACACTGGCTTGTCGTTGCCCGCAGCGATGCCGAAACGGGTGACGATCATCGCATCGTCGTCGTCGAGGTTGGCGAGCATCGAACAACTCGTCTCGGGATGGCCCGGTGCGAACGACAGCCGCGCCACCGGCTCCCACGCCGCGGCAAGCGGCTCGGCGATCATCGTACCAATCCGCTGCACCATCGCCTCGGCGGCAGGGGATAATTCGCTCGGCATCGGATGCGGCGCTTCGCCGGTCCCGCCGAAGAACAGGTCGAGCAGCTCGAGCGAGAATTTGGCGTCGATCGCCATCAGCGCCTGGCCCGGATTGGCCTGCGACGGCGTCTGCATCGCCAGCGGTAGCCAGACGGTCATGCCCTTGGGCCGTTCGGCGCAATAGCTGCCGAACCGCTCGACCGACAACGGCTCGACCCAGGTGCGCACCGCGCGGCGCAGCACCGGCTCGAACACGCCGCGCATGCTGCGCGCCATCCGCGCCGAGAGGTGCTGGAGCGTGTGCAGGTCGCCGAACGGATTCAGGTTCGCGATCCCCAGCGACGCGGCATGTGCCGCGTCGTGCCGGGGGCGTTCGCGTCGATCGAACGCCGCTGTTCCTGCTGAGCCGTTAACCATGTCTCACTGAACAACGAAATTGGTAAAGTAGACGTTACCGATGCCGCCAAATCCCTCTTTTTCCTTCAAAGTGTCGTTGATGGCCTTCACCAGCCGCTTCTGCAGCTGGCGCTTGCCTTCGGTGCTGAAGACCTGCTCCTCATCGGTTTCGCCGAGCGCCATCAGGATCGCCGATCGGACCGCGATCTCGTGCGTCTTGAGCCCTTCGATGACGCTGTCGTCATACGGGGTCGAAACCGCGACGCCGATCTGGACGAAGTGGACGCTGCCGAGCAGGTTCGAGGTGAACTCCTTCTCGAGCGCGTAATAGTTCGACGCATAGCTGTCGCCGCCCTCGCCCTTGGTTGGCGCATCGCCGCTCGCTTCGGCTTCGCCTTCCTCGCCTTCCTTCTTCGCGGCGCGCTTTTCTTCCTCCTTGGGGACCAGCCGCGGTCCTTCGGCCTTGGCCTCGCCGCCGCGGAGCATCCCCGACGAGCTGGCATACAGCCCCGCGCCGACCCCGCCGCCGACCAGCGCCACCAATGCGACGCCGATGCCGATCCATTTTCCTATTCCGCCCTTCTTCTTGGGCGCGTCGTCCTTCTTATCGCTCATGTTTCAATTTCCCCGTTCATGCGATTCGTTCGTCGGCGTCGGCGTCGGCGGCGTCGCCGCCCCCGGCGCTGCGATTGGATTGCGCGCGCTGCTGTTCAGGCGACGCGCGCTGCTGTCCCTGTTGGCTGGTCCCGGCATCGGGCTGGCCAAGCTTCAACCCGCGTGCGTCGGCCATTTCAGCCAGCCGCGGCGCGGCTTCGGCCAGCAACGCGCGCGCGGCAGGGGTGTCGGCGGTCAGCTGGAGCTGCACCCCCTCGGCGGTCTCGCGGATCGTCACCTCGACCGCGCCCAGCGCATCGGGCGTCAGCCGGATCCGCGTCTCGCGCGCGCCCGCGGTGTCGCGCAGCGTCTCGATCCGATCGATCATCGCGTCGATCCATGCCGGATCATTGGTCGCGACCGGGGCGGGGGCCGAAGGCGCGTCGATCGCGGCGGTACGATCGATCGGCGGCGCGGCGGCCACAGGTGCCAGATCGATCGAGCGGAGGTCGAGCTCGGGTGCTTCGGTTGGCGGCGCCCGGGGAGCCGCGTCGGCGAACGCGACGTTGATCCGCGCGCGCAGCGCCTGCGTGGTATCGACGCTGTCGATGGCGGGTGTCGGCGTCGATGCCACTTCGTCGATCGGCTCGCGAAGCACGGGCGAGCGCCAGCCGATCGACAGCGCGGCCACCGCCATGGACTGCGGGGCCGGGAAAGGCGCTGAAAGGGTTGCTGCGCTCTCGGCAATCGCGCGAGCAGCGGAACGATCGACCACCGGCGACGGGCTCGCCGTGATCGTCTCCGGCGCCAGCATCGCGGGCTCCTGATCGCCATTGGTAGTTGACCGAACGCTCAGTCCTTCGCCGACCTGCGGCGCCGCAAGCGGTGAGGTCGTTGCCGGCTGCTCCGCGATTGTCGGCGCTGCGACTTCGGCACCAACCGGATGACGGTTGGGCGTTTCGCCTGCGGGCGCATCCAGCGTGCCTTCCAGCAGTGAGCGGTTCGGCGCTGTGAACACAGGTGCCTCCAGCGGGTCGGGCTGCGCGAGCGCTGCCTGCACGATATGGTGCTGCGTTGTAGCTGGCGCGACACGATCGGCGGTTGGCGCAGTCGGCGATCGCCGGTCGCCTGCGATAACCGGCACGCGTACCGGCGGAGCGGTAAGCGCTGGCGCAGCGTGATCCGCTCGCACCGCTATCGAGGCTGGTGTCGACGTTTTCGGGTGATCGAGCACCGCTTCGGGCAACGACGGCGGTAAACTTCCTACCCCTTCCACGGGGGCCGCGACGGCCGACAGCGCCATCGGCGGCAGCACATTGGTATCGGTCAACGGCGCGGCAGTCGGAACGTCGGGCGCCATCTGGTCTGGCTTGGTGATAACGGTGGGCGGGATCGCCTCTCCTGCGACCAAAGCAGGTGAAGCCAGCGACACTGGTACGCTGGTCGAAACGGCTGCCGCCTTCTCCTGCGTTTCGGGCTCTGGAGCGGGGTGCCGCGCTGGCTGACGTTTCGCCGCGGGGCGTTCGACGATCGGCATCGCGTTGGGCATCTGCCCCGCAACCATCGATGCTGGCGCCGGCTCGGTCGGTACCGGTTCATCGAGCGGTGCTTGCGGCGGGGTGGTCGGTGCAATCGTTTCGGCGATCGGCAATTCCGTCGCGACCACCGCAGCCACCACTGCCACCGGCAGGGTTTTGCCGGCAGCGGCAAGCGGCGGCAGGGGTTGCACTGCGATCGGTGCCGGACCCGCGGTCACACCCGCGAGCGCGTCGGCGAACACCAGCCCATCGCGCGGCGGCGCTTGCGTGACACCCGCACGCGCCGGCGCGGGCGACAACAGGGTCGCCATCGGGTTCGAAGTTGGAAGGTTGGTCGTCGGCTGCATCGCTATCGCGATCAGCAAGGATCGTGCCGTTTGCGCGGGGCGCTTGGCGGCAGCGTCTCGAGCGCGCGCAGCGCCTTGAGCGCGGCGTGCACCTCGGCGCGGTCGATCAGTTTTTCAACCGCATTCTGGTCGCGGCGCGCCTCGCGGCTGGCGTCGCGCGCCTGACCCAGGCTGTCCTGCGCGACGGTGACGCGGCGCTCGGCGGCGAACGCCGATTGGTGCAGCCGGTCGCGATATTGCGCCCCCGCGATCAGCGACAACGCCGCAGCGGGCGCAGGCGAGGGGGCGGGGGCCACCTCGGCGGCCAGCTGCGTGATCCGGTCGCGAAGCGCGGTTTCGCTCGCCACCTTCTCCGCCGCGCGCGCTTCGTCGGCGCGCACCAGCCCCAATTGCAGCGTACGCACGCGAAGCAAGCGTTCGAGCTTCTTCGCCGATCGCTCAGCCATCGGCGAACACGCCGGTCAGCTCTTCGATCGCGGCGTCGAGCGACACGATCGAATCGGCGTCCTGGCGGATATATTCGAGCACCGCGCCATGCGCCGCGATCGCCGCGTCGATCGCTGGATCGGCCCCCGCGCGATAGGCGCCCATCAGCACCAGATCGCGATTTTCCTCATAGGTCGCCAGATGCCGCCGCAGCACGCGCGCGGCATGGACGTGGCGCTTGGCCGCAATATCGGTCATCACCCGGCTGACCGAGGGACCGACATCGATCGCAGGATATACACCGCGTTCGGCAAGCGCACGGCTCAGCACGATATGCCCGTCGAGGATCGAGCGCGCCGAATCGACGACCGGATCGTTGCCGTCGTCGCCATCGGCGAGCACGGTATAGATCGCGGTGATCGACCCGCCCGAATGGACGCAGGTGCCAGCGCGCTCGATCAGGCTGGGTAGCATCGCGATCGCGCTGGGCGGATAGCCGCGTGCCGAAGCCGGCTCGCCCAGCGCCAGCCCGATCTCGCGCCCGGCATGCGCCACGCGGGTGAGCGAATCCATGATCAGCAGCACCCGCTTGCCCTCGTCGCGGAATGCCTCGGCGATCGCGGTGGCGCGCAGCGCACCGCGGATGCGCAGGACGGGCGAGTGGTTGGCGGGGACCGCCACCACCACCGAACGCTGGCGCGCGGCGCCGTGAATCTTGGTCTCGAGGAAGTCCGAGACTTCGCGGCTGCGCTCGCCGATCAGCCCGATGACGACGACGTCGGCCTGCGCCGCGCGCACGATCATGCCGAGCAGCACCGATTTGCCGACCCCCGATCCCGCCATGATGCCGACGCGCTGGCCCTGGCCGATCGTCAGCAGCCCGTTGATCGCGCGCACCCCGACATCCATCGGCTCGCGCACCCGGCCGCGATCGAGCGGGCTCTGCAGCTTGCCCCCCAGCGGCCAGTGGTCGGCACCGCGAATCGGGCCGAGCCCGTCGATCGGCTTGCCCGCGCCGTCGATGACGCGCCCGAGCAGCGCGGGACCGACCTCGGCCTCGCCCGGCGGGCCGATCGGGCGGACCGGCGCATTGGGCAGCAGCGGTGCGGGGCCGCCTAGGTTCATCAGCAGCGTGCGCCCGTTGCGAAAACCGATCACCTCGGCCTCGACCGCGCCCTTGCCGCTGCCCACCGCACACACCGTCCCCACCGGCAGCGACAGCCCCACCGCCTCCATCAGCAACCCGTCGAACGACGCGAGCCGCCCCGACACGCGCGGCTTGGCCACGAACATCGGCGCGGCGAGCCGCTCGAGATAGTCGTCGGCGAAGGTGTTCAGCATTTGTGGCTCAGCATTGCGCGGGCAGCGGTACGCGGTCGATCGCGGCGGTGAGCTGCTCGATCCATTGTTCGGGGCCGTCCTCGACGATCGTCGATGCCGATTCGATCACGAAGCTGCCGCGTGCGATCCCCGGATCGCCGCACGCGAACACCGACGCGGGCAACCGGCCTTCGACCAGCCGGACATCGTCGGGATGCATCCGCACCAGCGACGATTCGGCGGCATCGGCGAGCAGGTCGACCGCCGCGTCGATCCGCCCCGCAAGCCGTTCGGGCGACACTCCGATCTCGCCTACCAGCCGGGTGACGAGATGCAGCACCGTCTGGCGCAATTGCTGCGCGAAGCGCTCGCGATCGAAATGCGCGGCATCGGCAAGCCCGCGGCCGAGCGCATCGACCAGCGCACGATCACGCGCGGCGGTCACCTCGATCTCGGCGCGCGCCGCGGCCAGCCCCTCGGCATAGCCCTGGTCGTGCGCCACCGCGATCGGATCGACGAAGGGCTGCGGCGCCGGCGCCGCCATCGGCTGTTCGATCTCGGGATCGAACATGTCCCAGCCCTGCGTCGGCTTGGCGCTGCGATCGGCGGGTTCGAAATGGCGCGGCTGCTTGGGCGCGGCCTTTTGCGCGACCCGCGCACCCGGATCGACCGGTGCAAATCCTTCGGGCGGCGCGAAGGCGCGGCGCAGCGCCTCGCCCGCCTGCGCATGACGGCTGGCGAAGCCGGCGGTGAACTCAGACATAATCGTCCTCGCCCCCGCCCATCATGATCGTGCCATCCTTGCCCAGTTGGCGCGCGATCGCGATGATCGCCTTTTGCGCATCGAGCACTTCGGACAATCGCATCGGTCCGCGCGCCTCCATCTCGTCGCGGATGCCGTCGGCGGCACGCGCCGACATGCAGCCGAGGAAGCGGTTGCGCGCCGGTTCGTCGACACCTTTCAGCGAGCGCACCAGCAGGTCGGTGTCGACGTTGCGGATGAGGATTCCCAGATTCTTGTCGTCGAGGTCGAGCAGATTGTCGAAGACGAACATCGCCTCCTCGATCGCGCGCGCGGTCTCGCGATCGATCTTGGCGATCTTGGGCATGACGCGCGTTTCGGTGGTCTTGCGCCCGCTCGACAGGATCTTGGCGGCGTCCTTGGTGCCGCCCAGTTGCAGGCCTGCGCTCGAGGAGGATTGCCCGATCCGCGACGACAGCGCCGATTTGAGCGTTTCGATCGCCTCGGGGGTGATCGGCCCCAGCCGCGCGACGCGGTGGAGGATCTGCGGCTGAATCGCCTCGGGCAGCAATTCGAGCACCTGTGCCGCGACGCTGGGATCAAGATTGGCGATCAGCACCGCGGCGATTTGCGGATGCTCGGTTTCGATCAGCGCGGCGATCTCGCCGGCATCGAGCCAGTCGAGCAGGTCGATCGCGCAGGCCGCCTCGGGCGGGGTGATCCGCGCCAGCACGCTGTCGGCCTTGTCCTGCCCAAGCGCGCGATTCATCATGCCCTCGATCCGCGGCCGCGGGTCGAAGCCGATCGCGGTGCGCTCACGCGCATGGTTGATGAAATCGTCGAGCACATGCTCGACTTCGATCTCGCTGACATCGGCGACCGCAAACATCGCCTTGCCCAGCTGGCGAACTTCCTCGGGATCGAGCTTCTGCAGGATCGCGGCGGCTTCCTCCTCGCCCACCAGCATCATCAGCACCGCGGCGCGCTCGACGCCGCTATAGTGGCGAACCGCGGTCTCGATCACGACGCGTCGGCCTTGATCATGTCGCGTACCGCCAATGCAGCGCGCGCCGGATTGTCGCGGGTGAAGCCGCGGACCATGCCGACGCGATCGTCATAGCCGCGCGCATTCTGCAGCATGTCGATGCTCACCGGCGCGCGCTCGGTCGGCTGCTCGGGCGCGGCCTCGCCGTCGGCACCGGGCAGCGGCAGCGCGGCGCGATCGGTCGCGGTAACCTCCTCGCGCTTCTTGCCCATCGATTTGACCAGCGGGCGGACGCCGACGAACAGCACCAGCAGCGCGATGATCAACGCAGTCGCGTTGCGCGCCACCATCGGCACCCAGGCGGCGTCGTACCATGCAGGTTGCTCGGCATCGGTGACCGCAGGCGAGAAGGCGCGGCTCACCACCGTCACCTGATCCGCGCGCTGCGCATTATAGCCCACCGCGGCGCGGACCAGATCGGTGATCTGGCGGATTTCGGCGGGGGTGCGCGCCTTGCCCTCGGGATCGCGCAACAGCACCGCGACCGACAGCCGCTTGATCCCGCCGGGCGCGGTGCGGGTGACCGACACTTCCTTGCCCAGGTCATAGGTGCGCGCGAACTCCTCGCTCGCCTTGGCGGGCGCGGTGGTCACCGCGGCGCCGGGCTGGGTCGCGGGATCATTGGGGTTGGTCAGCGACGCCGCAGCGGGCGGGGTGTTCGATAGGGCACCGGGGATCCCGCCGGGGGCGCCGGGGGTGCCGTTCGGCCCGACCCAATTGCCCTGTTCGGCGCGGATCACGCCTTCCTTGTCATAGCGTTCGCGCGTTGCCTGCGCTTCGTCGAGGTCGACATCGGCCTGAACTTCCGCGCTGAAATTGCCCGCGCCCACCAATGGCGTCAGCAGTTTGTTGAGCTGGAGGCGGAACTTGTCTTCGACGCGGCGCTGATAGTCGATCCGCGCATCGCCGACGCTGGTGCCGCGCTCGTCATCGTCGCGGCTGAGCAATGCGCCCATCTGGTCGACGATCGTCACGCTGTCGGGCTTCATGCCCCCCACCGACGAGGCGACGAGGTTGACGATCGAGCGGACCTGCGCGTCCGACAGCGTGCGACCGGGTTCGAGCCGGACGATCACCGAAGCCGAAGGCTGCGCATTGTCGCGCACGAACACCGAGGATTCGGGCATCGCCAGATGGACCCGCGCATCGGCCACCGCGTCGATCTCGCCGATCGACCGCGCCAGCTCGCTCTCGCGCGCCTGGCGCAGCCGTTCGCCCTCGACCGCGCGGCTGACCCCCATCGGCAGTTCGTCGAGGATCGCATAGCCGCCCGGCGCCGCCTTGGGCAGGTCCTGCCCCGCCAGCAGCATCCGCGCCTTGTGATAATCGTCCTCGCCCACCGTCAGCGCGCCCGACTGGTCGAAGCGCGTCGGGATGCTCGCCGCGGCGAGCGCGTCGCTCACCGCCGATTTATCGTTGTCGGCGAGCTGGGTGAACAGCACCCGCTGCGGCGGCGTCGCCAGCATCAGCCAGGCCAGCGCCGCCGAGGCGATCAACCCGATCATCAGCACCAGCGGCAGCGCTTTCCTGACCGCGGGTTGCGCGAAGAAGCCCTTGGCTTGGGCGAGCGGCGCGGCGAGCCGCGCGGGGGCGAGCGGGGTGAGGGCGTTTTCCATCTGCGATTACACCGGCATGCTCATGATGTCCTTGTAGGCGGACAGCAATTTGTTGCGGACCTGCAGCGTCGCTTCGAACCCGACCGAGGCTTGCTGGCGGGCCAGCATCACCTTGGCGATGTCGATCGTCTCGCCGCGCTCATAGGCGGCGGACAATTGTCCTGCCTGGTTCTGCGCCTTGTTGACGTCGCCCAGCATTCCCTCGAGCGTCGAGGTGAAGCTGGTGCCTTTTGGCGCCTCGGTCGCTGGGACCGCGACCTCCTGGTTGGCGCGCGACAGCGCCTGGTTCTTTTCGAGGATCTGGGCGCGCATCGCCATGATCCGGTCGACGCCGATCGCGCCGCCCCCGATGCCGTTGACGCTCATGCGGTTGCCTTCCAATCCTGCGCGCGACCGATATCGTCACCCTGTTCGCGCGCCTTGGCGAGGCGATAGCGCAGCGTGCGTTCGGAAATCCCCAGCCGGCGCGCGGTCTCGATCCGGCTGCCGTTGCACGCCGCCAGCGTGTCGCGGATCGCCTGGAACTCACTCATCTGGACGATGTTGCTCAGCCGCGCCGGGCCGTCGTTCGACGCGCGCGGCTGCGCCGGCCGGTCGAAGATGATGTCGGCGGGGCCGATCGCGTCGCCATGGCACAGCAGCAACGCGCGCTGGATGACGTTTTCGAGCTCGCGGACATTGCCCGGCCAGTCATGCGCTTCGAGCATCGCCAGCGCCGCGCGCGACAGCCAGGGCAAGGTAGCGCGGCCTGCGGCGTGGCGAACGATCATCGCGGTAGCCAGCGCAGGCACGTCGTCGGGCCGCTCGGCGAGCGGGCGGGTGGTGAGCGGGAACACGCTCAACCGGTAATAGAGATCGGCGCGGAAGCGGCCCGCCTGCACCTCGGCATGCAGGTCGCGGTTCGCGCAGGCGATCACGCGGACGTCGATCGCCTCGGCCTGGGTCGCGCCGATCGGCACGACTTCGCGCTCCTGCAACGCGCGCAGCAATTTGGCCTGCAAGCCGATCGGCATTTCGGCGACTTCGTCTAGCAGCAGCGTGCCACCATTGGCAGCGCGAAAGAAACCCTGGCCGCCCGATGATGCGCCGGTGAACGAACCCTTTTGGTGACCGAACAGCATCGCCTCGAGCATCGTCTCGGGCAACGCCGCGCAGTTGATCGCGATGAACGGGCCGTTGGCGCGCGGCGAAGCGCGGTGGATCGTGCGCGCCAGCACTTCCTTGCCGGTGCCGGTCGGGCCGTTGATCAGCACGGTGATGTCCGATTTGGCGACGCGTTCGGCGAGCGTCAGCAGCGCGAGGCTCTCGGGGTCGGCGGCAACGGGCATGCCGCCGCCGCGCAGCATCGCGCTGGCAAAGCCCGAAGCAATCGCGGCGTCGTCGGCATCGAAACCGATGCGCGCGGCATGGCCATCGGCGAAGGGGGTGACCGAACCAGGCGCGCTGCCAAGGACCAAGGTACGTGCCGCAACGGGCAGGGCCTCCCCCTCGACCACCAGGAAATAGTCGCCCGGCAGCGGTCGTTCGCGTTCGGTTGTCGAGACTGCCAGACCTTGGGCTCGAAGCGTCGAGACGAGCGGATAGTGCAGCCGCATTACTGCGGCCGATGGATAGATCGAACCCACTGAAATCCCCCCGATTAGCGAATCACTCTATGGCGGTTTGCTGGTTAACGTCGGGTAAAGTCATGTCGCCTGCGCAATAATTTTTCCGCAATTGTCATCCGCTTACGCGCGCGTGCCAAGTTCTCCCGCGCGCGAGCGAACGGCGGGAAACCGATCCCGACTTTTTCGCTTAAGCCCGCCGCCGCGCAGCCGTTCCTTGCTGTGACTGCTCGGCTCCCGCTTGTGGGGGGAAAGGTGGGCGGTACGGGAAATGGAGATACGGACATGACGGTTATCGGAAGCAATATCTCGGCGCTTCGTTCGTCGAACGCGGCAAGCAAGGCCACCGACATGCTGTCGACGGCGATGGAACGGCTGTCGACCGGCAAGCGCATCAATTCGGCCAAGGACGACGCCGCCGGCCTCGCCATCGCATCGTCGATGACCGGCCAGATCCGCGGCATGAACCAGGGCATCCGCAACGCCAATGACGGCATCTCGATGGCGCAGACCGCCGAAGGCGCGCTCGACGAAGTCGGCAACATGCTGCAGCGGATGCGCGAGCTGAAGGTCCAGTCGGAGAACGGCACCTATTCGGCCGACGACATCGCCAACATCACGCTCGAGCAGGACGCGCTCGCTGCGCAGATCGACAATGTGCTGACCAACACCGAGTTCAACGGCCAAAAGCTGTTCGACGCGAGCGCCGGCACCGCAGGCGTGGTTTCGATCCAGGCCGGCGCCAATGTTTCGGACGCGATCGAGCTGAACCTGGGTGCGGACCTTGCCGCCGACGCGACGATTGCCGCGGTCGTCACCGGCGGCGCTTCGGTCGCCGCCGCGACGCTCGAGAATTACGACGATGCGATCGCCACGATCGCCAACCGCCGTGCCGACCTCGGCGCCACGCAAAACCGCCTCGAATCGGCGGTCAACAACCTGACCAGCAACGCGACCAACCTGTCGGACGCACGCAGCCGCATCGAAGACGCCGATTTCTCGGCCGAAACCACCGCGCTCGCCAAGGCGCAGATCCTCAGCCAGGCATCGACCGCGATGCTGGCGCAGGCCAACCAGAGCCAGCAGGGCGTGCTCTCGCTGCTGCGCTAAACCTAAATCCCGGCACCGCCGCCCCCCCACGAAAGGGCGGGGGTGTCGGGGCCAGCCGCTCCCCCTCCCAGCGGAGCGCACGCGAAACCCCGGTGACGGTCCTGCCGTCGCCGGGGCTTTTCGTTTGCGGGGTGTAGTCGCGTGCGCAAACGAGGCAGTTGCCTTCAAGCCTTGCACCTTTCCCCGTCACCCCAGCGAAAGCTGGGGTGACGGGGAGCGTGGCCAACGGTCGCCCAACAGGCTATTGTGGCCGGGCACGCGAGGCAGCCGTTTCGTGGGCTACTCTAGACCCCAGCTTTCGCTGGGGTGACGGGATGACGACGAACGCCCGGCAGGGTCGATCGCATGGTACCGCGTCTGCGGAGAGCGGACGCTAAACCGCGCTCGCCAGCGCCTTCTTCAGCCGCGCATGCGCGCTCGCCTTGATCTGGCACACCCGCGCGGCGCCGACGCCGAGCACCTGGCCGATCTCCTCGAGGTTCAATTCCTCGACGTAATAAAGCTGCACCACCTGCGCCTCGCGCACCGGCAGCGCGGCGATAGCCGTCACCAAGGCGGTACGCAGATCGCCCTCGGCGAGTTGCTCGAACGCGTCGGGGCCGTCGTCCATGAACCACGGCCCCTCGTCGGTGTACACATCGTCGATCGAATCGAAGCGCAGCGGCTCGGCGGCCGAATAATCGAGCCGCAGTTTCTCTACCGTCACCCCCAGCCGTTCGGCGATCGCCGCGTCGTCGGGGCGCTTGCCCCTCTCGTCGGTCAGCGCCGCCAGCGTTTCGCTGTACGCGCGCCGGCGCTTCATCGCGCCGCGCGTCAGCGTCGCCTGACGGCGGAGCTCGTCGATCATGCTGCCGCGAAGCCGCGTGATCGCATATTGGCGGAAGGTGACCGCGCCGCGATCCTCGAAAGCACCCGCCGCCTCGACCAGCGCTACCATGCCGACCTGTACCAGATCCTCGACCTCGACCAGCGCCGACATGCTGCCATGGATATGCCAGGCGAGCCGCCGCACCAGCGGCAGATGCTCGCGCACCAGCGCCTCGATATCGCGCGATGTCGTGGTCGGCGTGTAGACCAGCGCGCGTGCGGCCATGCTCATGCCGCCAGCGCCTCGGGCGCGCCGATCACCGCCACGACCTCGACCGATTTGTCCTCGGGCACTTCGAAGAAGCTCATCACCGGGGTGTCGGGCAGGCAGGTCTTCACCAGCTTGCGGATCGCGATCCGGATCGAGGGCTGGACGACCAAAGCGAAGGGCTTTGCTTCGTTCAGCAGCGGCTGCGCGGCTTGCTGGAGCGCGTCGACAATGCGGCGGCCGAGATCGGGTTCGATCGTGTGGCGGCGCGACGGGTCCGAACGGACCGCTTGGCCAAGCAATGCTTCCAAATGACCCTCCAGCGTCATGACGCGCAGCGGTTCGCGAACCCCGCACAATTTCTGGATGATGAGCGCGCCCAGCTCGGGGCGGATCGCCTCGATCAGCTCGTCGGCGTCGTGGGTGCGCTGCGCCGCGACCGCGATCGCGGCGGCGATGCGGCGGAATTCCTTGAGCGGGATATTTTCCGCCAGCAGCCCGCGCAGGATTTGCGTCAGCGTCGTCAGCGACAGCGGCGCCGGGCACAGCGCGGCAACCAGCGCGCCCGCCTTGTCCTTGAGCCCGTCGAGCAGCGCCTGGACTTCGTCCGGCCCCAGCAGGTCGGTCGCGTTCTGCAACAACAGATGGTTGAGGTGCGTCGCCATCACCGTGCCCGGATCGACCACCAGATAGCCGGCACCAGTCGCGGCATCGGCATCGCCCGGCGCGATCCAGGTCGCGTCGAGCCCGAACGTGGGATCCTTCGCCGCCTTGCCGGTCAGCCGGCCGAAGCCCTGCCCGGTGTTGAGCGCCAGCATCTCGTCGGGCGAAACGCTGTCCTCGCCGACGATCACGCCGCCGACGACGATCCGATAGGTGAAGGGCGCCAGGTTGATGTCGTCGCGCACCCGCACCTGCGGCACGACGAAGCCTAGATCCTTGGAAAGCTGGCGGCGCACCCCGGTGATCCGGCTCATCAGCGGCGAACCCTTGCGCTCGTCGACCAGCGGCACGAGGCCATAGCCGATGTCGAGCATCACCTGCATGTTCTCGGTCACTTCGTCCCACCCGATCCGCGACAGGTCGGCAGGCGGCGGCAGCGGTTCGGCGGGCGGCGGGCGGTTGGCAATCGCGCGCAGGCGATACGAACCATAGCCCGCGGCGCCGGCGGCGGCGAGTATCACCAAGGTCGGCATCCCCGGCAGGAACGCCAGCAGCCCAAGGATGCCCGCGACCGGGGTCCAAGTGCGATGCGACGCGAACTGCGCGCCGATCTGGCCCGACAGATCCTGGCTCGATTTGACGCGGGTGACGATCGCGGCGGCGGCGATCGACAGCATCAGCGCGGGCACCTGCGCCACCAGCGCGTCGCCGATCGCCAGCAGGATATAGGTCTGCGCGGCTTCGCCCACCGCCATGCCGTGGCTGACCATGCCCAGGATCAGCCCGCCGACGATGTTGATCGCCAGGATCAACAGCCCCGCGACCGCATCGCCCTTCACGAATTTCGACGAACCATCCATCGCGCCGTAGAAATCGGCCTCGGTCGACACTTCGATCCGGCGCGCGCGGGCTTCGTCGGGGGTGATCAGCCCGGCGTTCAGATCGGCGTCGATCGCCATCTGCTTGCCGGGCAGGGCGTCGAGCGTGAAGCGCGCCGATACTTCGGACACCCGGCCGGCGCCCTTGGTCACCACGATCATGTTGATGATCAGCAGGATCGAGAACACCAGCAGCCCGACGACATAATCGCCGCCGATCAGGAAGCTGCCGAACGCCTCGATCACATGCCCCGCCGCCGCCTCACCCTCATGCCCATGCACCAGCACCACGCGGGTCGAGGCGACGTTGAGGCCGAGGCGGAACAATGTCGCGAACAGCAGGACTGTCGGGAAGGCCGAGAAATCGAGCGGCTTTTGCGCGTTGAGCGCGACCATCAGCACCGCGAGGCTGATCATGATGTTGAGGATGAAGAACACGTCGAGCAGGAAGGCGGGGATCGGCACCACCATCAGCACGACGAGCAGCAAGATCGCGCCGGGCAGCGCGGTCGAGCGGGTGAGCGAGCCGAGATTGGCCGCCGAGAACATTGCGGGGTTCATCAGGCCCCCAGATTCGCGAGCATGAGATACGCAAGCCGCGCGGTTTCGGGTGTCGGCCGCAGCGCGTTGACGCGCGCGCCGTCGGTGCGGTCGGCGGCGCGTACCACGTTCAGGTTGGCCATCGTCGTCTGCAGCCAGCGATCCTCGTTGCCGCTCGCCTCGTTGCCCAGGATCACGTCGACGCCGGGGAAGGGAGCCGCGAAGGCGGGCACCTGTGCTTGCGTGAGGAAACTGCCCGATGCGGTGCCGGTGGCGCCGGCGACCTGCGCACCGCGATCGAGCTTGCCGGCGAAGCGCTGGTAGATGTCGCCGAGCGAACGCTGGCTGCCGTCGGCGGCGTAGAAGATCGAGCGGTTGGCGCGCGCCGCTGCAGGGAACATCGCCGCCGCGCCGCGGTCGGGCGACGCCTGCATCGCCGACAGGAATTTCTTCGCGCCGCCGATCCCCAGGAAATGCGCCATATACAGGTCGGTGCCATTGGCCTCGCGGCCCAGGCTGGACTCGATCTCGGCCTTGTTGTCCGATGCGTGCTCGGCCGCCATCAGCGACGCCGCATTGGCGTCGGTGCGCAGCGACAGGATCGCGCTTCGGGTTGTCGCGTCGCTGACGACATAGCGGCCGCTGGCGGTCTGCTGGATACTGTCGGCGGCCCAGCCCATGCCGTGCTCGGCACCGTGGCGCTTCACCACGCCCAGCCAGCTCTGCTCGATGAACTGGTAGAGCCCGGTGGCGCTCGAGGTGCGCGCGCGCGCATTGGTGCGCATCCCGCTTTCGATCTGCGCCTGGCCGAGCAGATAGGAAAAATCGACGCCGGTCTTCGCGCTCGCCTTGGCGATCGCGCCTTGCACGCCGGTTGCTGCGGTAACGGTAGGAACGGCAGGTGGTGCGCGCATTGGTCTGGTGAAGCCCCCGGTTTGCGGGGGTGATCAGCAAGGAGCGTGCCAGATGAGGGTAGCAGTTATGCCGCGCGTCCGCCCCCCCCCCCCCCCCCCACAACAGGTCCCCCTCCCTGGAAGGGAGGGGTTAGGGGTGGGTAGGTAGAGAGCGTGCGCTAGCGGCCGCCACCGACCCACCCCCGACCCCTCCCTTCCAGGGAGGGGAGAAGGAGGCGAAGGAAGTTACCTCACGCGTACGCGACCATCGCTCCCGCGCGATATGGTGCGGCGCCATTGCCGGCAAGCACCTGCAATCGGCGGCGAACATTTGCCGCCATCAGGTTCACATAGATTCGCGCCGCCTCGTTCAGCCGGTGCGCTTCCTCGGCCAGCGCGCGCAGGTCGGGCGTCATTTCTTCGTCGCCCGCGAGTGCGACCGCTTCGATCGCGGCGAGTTTCTCGGCGGTCGCACGTTCGAGCGCGGCGGCATCGCTCGCCTTGAGCGCGGCGATTTCGGCGTGCAGGCACTCGATCACCTGCACCAATGCGTCATGCCGGGTCATTGGGCTTCCAGTTCAGCTTCAGGGCCAGCATGCGATCGGCGATCGTCGCGGGGGAAATCGGAAAGCTGCCATCTTCGATCGCGCGGCGGATGCGCGCGACGCGGTCGGTATCGACCGGCGGCTCGCTCGCCAGCGAAGCGATCGTCTGCGACAGCGACGTGGCGGCCTTGGTATCGGCGGGGTGGGGATCGGTCCCGGTCTGGATTTCCTTGGCGCGCGTCGCGGCGCCGACCGCAGCGATGCGCTGCGTCCCGTTCGTTGCGATTGGCTTTGCGCCGATTGAATCCACCACGTCCGCTCATCCCGATAGCTGCCGACAAGGGGAGGAACGACGCCATTACGAAAAGCTTTAGAAAAAATTATTCCGCCCAGCCCGGCAGGGTGACGCGCCCGGCTTCGACCGCCACCGCCTGGATCGGCGGCTTCTTGGGATCGACCTTCACCATCAGCCGCGCGCCCGCTGCAGCATCCCCCATCGCCACACCGTCGCGCGTAATCGAAAACCCCGCCGATCCGGCCTTTACCATCACCGGATCGCCGCGCTTCACGACGATCTCGGGCTTGAGCGCGGGCGTGACCGGAGCGGCAGCGGCGAGGATCGGCGCGCTGGCCTTGGGCTCGGCGATGACGGGCACATAGATACGCCACACCGGCGCCATGCAGCGGATCACCACGGTGTCCTGCGCCGGGCTGCGCCATTCGAACTGCGGCATCGCGCAGGGTGCGAGCTTGAGCCGGCGGTCGATCGCCGCGACCGCGCCGCCATCGCTGCCGATCGCGGCGCCGGTGAATTGTGCGACCGCGGTGTCGAGCAGCGCGGTGTCCTGAAAGCTGCGTTGTTGCGCGGCGGCGGGTGCCGCGATCAGCAGCGCGGGGATCAGCAGGCGGATCATTTCTGGTTCCGATCTTGGGGGGCGGCAAGCAAGGGTTGCCGGGCGGCAGCGGCTTGCCGGGGGGTGGGGTCGCTGCCGGCAAAGCCGATCGCGAGCGTAACGTGGCGACCGCGCGGCGCGGGGTCGGTCGAGATCACGATGCGGTCGCGGCCGACGACACCCGCGCGCACCAACGCCTCGGCGACCGCGCGTGCGCGGTCGCTCGCGAGCAGCGCTGCATTGTCGCCCAGCGTATCGCGATCGGCGAGCGACCCGTCGACATGGCCGGTCACCAGCAGCCGGGTGCGCGGATCGCGCGCCGCGGTGGCGGCCCAGCGGCTGGCGGTGGCGATACTCGGTGGCAGCGCCGCCTCGCCGACCGCGAAGCCGCGCACGATCGCGCGGTCGAGCGCGATCGGCGCCGTCGGCTCGGGCGTATCGAACCCCGCGCGGATCGCGCTGGCGAGCGTCCCGCGATCCAGCTGGCTCGCCTGCACGAACACGAAGAAGCCGACCAGCAGCAGCGCAAGGTCGGCCAGCGTCATCAGCCACACCGGGCGGGCCGGCGCCGCCGCATCGAAGCGCGCCATGCTCATGCCGCGATCTCGCGCCGCCGCGGCATCTCGCGCGCTGCCAGCGCCACCAGCGGCGCCTCGAGCCGCGCGCGCTCGAAGGCTTCGGCGCGGGCCAGCCGGCGCAATCGCCCGGCGATCGGCGCGGCGACCAGATTGGCGATCAGCGCGCCATACAGCGTGGCGAGCAGCGCCACCGCCATCGCGCCGCCGATCGCCGCGGGGTCCTGCATCGCGGTGAACATCCGCACCAGGCCGATCAGCGTGCCGATCATGCCGAAGGCGGGGGCCGCCTCGGCAGCGGCGGACCAGATTTCGGCCGCGCCCAGATGCCGCTCGATCCGCGCCTCGCGCGCATGGGCGAGCATCGCGGCGACCTCGTCGGGCCCTGCGCCGTCGACGATCTGCGCGATACCCAGCGCCACGTCGGGATCGTCGATCACCGAGCGGTCGAGCGCCATCACGCCATGTTTGCGCGCGATCCGCCCGAGCGCGGCGATCTGTGCGAGCTGGGGTTCGGCGTCGTGTTCGGCGCGCGGCAATACGCGCAAGGCGCCGGCGGCGCGCGCCAGATTGACGAGCGAAAAGCGCAGCACGCACGCCGCGAGCGTCCCGCCGCCGACGATGGCAGCGGCGAGCGGGTCGAGAAAGGGAGCGAGGGCGTCAATCATGCCAGCGCTGCAGCAAGGACCGTGCCGATTTGCCCGCTTGCCGCCGCGGGCAGTGCCTTGCCGGGGGCGGCAAGGCGTTGCCGGTTAACCGGGGGAGGGCGGCCCACCAACCCGTCACCCCAGCGAAAGCTGGGGTCTCCCGCCATGGAGCGCGCGCTAGCCGAAAGAGACCCCAGCTTTCGCTGGGGTGACGAAGCGGGGGCTGTGGTGACGATCTAATGCCGCCTCTCCGCCCCGCCGCCAAACTGGCACGCCCCTTGCTGGTATCCGTCCGCATGACCTCGGACAAGGAACCGGCAGATGGCGAGTGAAGGGCTCTTCGGCGTACACGGACAGGCTTTGTCGGTGCGGTCGCAGCGCATGGGCATTCTCGCGTCGAACATCGCTAACGCCTCGACCCCTGGGTTCAAGGCCAAGGACATCGATTTCCAGGCGGCGCTAAAGAGCATCGATGCCCCCGGCGGCTCGACCGACCGCGCGATCGGTGCCGCGACCAAATATCGCGTGCCCGCACAGCCTTCGATGGACGGCAACACCGTCGAGCTGTCGACCGAGCAGACCGCCTTCGCCGAAAATGCCGTCGCCTATCAGACGACGCTGGCGTTCCTCAACGGTCGCATCTCGACGATCACCCGCGCGCTGAAGGGCGAATGAGCATGAACGGTCCCAATCCGATGAACATCTTCCAGGTCAGCGGCCGCGCGATGTCGGCGCAGCTGGTGCGGATGAACACGACCGCGTCGAACCTCGCCAATGCCGGCGCCGTCGCGACCACGCCCGAGGCGGCGTACCGGACGATGAAACCGGTGTTCCGCACCCATTTCGACACCGCGTCGAAGATGGCGACGGTCGATGTCGAAAGCATCGTCACCGCGGGCGAGGCGCCGACCAAGCGCTATGATCCGGGCAATCCGCTCGCCGATGCCGAGGGCAATGTCTACGAAAGCGCGGTCGAGGAAACGCGCGAGCTGGTCGACATGATGGAGGCGGCGCGCACCTACCAGAACAATGTCGAGGTGATGCAGACCGCCAAGTCACTGATCACCGAAACGCTGCGGTTGGGTCGCTGATCATGGCCAGCAGCTTCGACAGCACGCTCGCCAATCTGGGCATCGCGCGCAGCGGCGCGACCGATCCGCAACTGACGACGCGGAGCGCGCAGCAAACGCTCGACCAGGGCGATTTCTTGTCGCTGATGACCGCGCAGCTCAAGAACCAGGATCCGTTCGAGCCCGTCGACAACACCGCGATGGTCGCGCAGATGGCACAATTCTCCTCGCTCGCGGGCATCACCGAGATGTCGTCGACGCTGAAGGCGATCGCCGACAAGCTCGGCGCCTCGGGGATGACCGATGCCGCCGCGCTGGTCGGCCGCACCGTGCTCGCCGAGGGCAATGTCGCTTATGGCCGCACCACCGGCGGGCTGCAGGGCGGCATCGAGCTGGCGGGCGACGTCAGCGAATTGTCGGTCGCGATCAAGGCCGCCGACGGCACCACGCTGCGCACGCTCGACCTGGGCGCGCAAAAGGCGGGCACCGTGACCTTCGATTGGGACGGCAAGACCGAGACCGGCGCCGCGGCGGGTGACGGTCCCTTCACCATCGTGCCGACCGCGCGCAACGGCGGCGCCGCGGTGAACAACAAGACGCTCGTCTGGGCGCCGGTCAGCTCGGTCAGCCTCGTCGCCGGCGAACCGGTCCTCACCCTACCTGGCATCGGCCAGGTCAAATCCTCCGCCATCCGTTCGATCGGCTGAAATCCAAGCACAGGAGCCACTGCCATGTCCTTCTACACGTCGCTCAGCGGGCTGCAGGCCAGCCAAAAGGAAATGTCGACGATTTCGCACAATCTGGCGAACGTCGCGACCGACGGCTTCAAGAAGAGCCGCACCGAATTCGCCGACGTCATCGCCTCGAGCGTGTCGGTGAACCCCACCAGCGTGGTCGGATCGGGCGTCGTCACCAAGGCGATCCGCCAGCAATTCGGCCAGGGCACGCTGATCCAGACCGGCTCGACGCTCGACCTGGCGATCTCGGGCGACGGCTTCTTCGCGGTCAAGCCCGATGCCGATGGCTCGAAGGTCAACTTCACCCGCAACGGCAGCATGCTGATCGACAACGAACGCTATGTCGTCGATTCGAACGGCAACAACCTCCAGGTCTATCCGGTCGACGGATCGGGCGCGGTGGTGGCGGCGGGGATCGACAGCCTGATCAGCCTGCGCCTGCCGCAGACCAGCGGGACGCCGACCCCGACCAGCAACGTCGCCTTGTCCGTGAACCTCAATTCGGGCGCCTCGATCCCGTCGGCGACCACCTTCGATCGCTTCAATCCCGCCAGCTACAACCAGTCGATCCAGACCACGGTGTATGACGGCAATGGCAGCCCGCTGACGATGACCAGCTATCTGGTCCGCCAGACCGCGCCGACCGTCGCCGAGCCGACCTCGGATTGGGCGGTGTACAGCTTCGTCGGCGATCAGCCGCTAGCCGCCGGCGGTGCCGCCGCGGTGACGCTGACCTTCGACGATACCGGCGCGCTGACGACGCCGACGACGCCGACCCTGTTCGACCCGTTCACCCCATCGGGCAGCAATTCGGAGCAGCAGCTCGCGCTCGATTTCGGGATCGATACCACGCTCACCGCGGCGCCCTTCGTGGTCAACAGCCGCACCCAGGACGGTGCGGCGATCGGCCAGCTCGAATCGGTGTCGGTCGATGCCGAGGGGATGGTGTTCGCCAGCTTCTCGAACGGCGACAACACCGCACTCGGCAAGGTCGCGCTCGCCAACTTCGCCAACCCATCGGGGCTGCGCCAGCTCGGCAACGGCACCTGGTCGGCGACCGGCCTGGCGGGTGAGGTCGTGCTCGGCGAGGCCAACCAGAGCGGGCTCGGCGGGCTGATGTCGGGGATCATCGAGGGTTCGAACGTCGACATCACCGAGGAGCTCGTCGCGCTGATCGCGGCGCAGCGCAACTTCCAGGCGAATGCGAAGGCGCTCGATACCTCGAGCCAGATTTCGCAGACGATCTTCAACATCAACTGATCGAGCGGACGGGGGGACGATAGCCGATGGACCGTCTGGTCTACACCGCGATGTCGGGGCTCAAGAGCCAGATGGCGGCGCAAGCCTCGATCGCGAACAACATCGCGAACGCATCGACCATCGGCTATCGCCAGGACCGCGTCACCTTCGAGCGGCTGATGCTCAAGGGTGATGGCGGGTTCGATTCGCGCCAGCCATCGGCCAAGGAAGTCACCGACGCCGATCGCCGCGCCGGAACGATCATGTCGACCGGGCGACCGCTCGACGTCGCCGTCACCACCGATGCGTGGATCGGCGTCCAGGCGACCGACGGCAGCGAAGCCTATACCAGGCGCGGCGACCTCAACGTGGCGCTGTCGGGGCTGCTCGAGACCGGCGACGGCTTCCCGGTGCTGGGCGCCACCGGCACCCCGATCACCGTCCCGCCGCACGATCGCATCATGATCGCCGACGACGGCACGGTATCGATCACCCCGCGCGGCGCCGAACCCGGCAGCGCGCCGCAGGTGATCGACCGGCTGAAACTGGTGAGCACCCAAGGGACGCAGACGCTCAAGGGGCTCGACAACCTGCTGCATGTCGAAGGCGGCGGGGTGCTGCCGCAGGACCTGGAAGCCAAGGTGACGAGCGGGTCGCTCGAACAGTCGAACGTCAATCTTACCGAAGCGCTGGTCGACATGATCGAGAACCAGCGATCGTATGAAGTGCAGGCCAACTTGTTGAAGGAGGCCAAGAAAATGGACGAATCGAGCGCATCCTTGATGCGGATTCAGGGTTAAGGGAGCGATTTCATGGGCAGTGCGGCAATGCATATCGCGCGGACCGGGCTCGACGCCCAGGATACGCGCATGCGGGTCATTTCGAACAACCTCGCCAACGTCAACACCACCGGGTTCAAGCGCGATCGCGCGGCGTTCGAGACGCTCGCCTATCAGGTGGTGACCGCCCCCGGATCGGCGAGCACGTCGGAGACCAACTACGCCACCGGCCTGACGCTGGGCACCGGCGTTCGCGTCCAGGGCACCGCGCGGATCAATACCCAGGGGTCGCTGCAGACGACGGGCAATTCGCTCGACGTCGCGCTCGACGGTGACGGCTTCTTTCAGGTGACGCTGCCCGGCGGCCAGCTCGGCTACACCCGCGCGGGCAATTTCGCGCGTTCGCCCGAGGGGCTGATGGTTACCAGCGAAGGCTATCAGGTGATGCCCGGCATCACGATTCCCGAGGGTGCGACGACGATCACGATCGGCGCCGACGGCACGGTCAGCGCGACGATCCAGGGCCAGACCGAGGCGAGCCAGATCGGCCAGCTCCAGGTCGCAGGCTTTCCCAACGCCGCGGGGCTGCAGGCGACCGGCGACAATTACCTGATCGAAACCGCCGCCAGCGGCGCCGCCAATCTGGGGGTCGCCGGGCTCGATGGCCGCGGCCAGATCCGCCAGGGGATGCTCGAGGGATCGAACGTCAACGTGGTCGAGGAGCTGGTCGACATGATCGAGACCCAGCGCGCCTACGAGGTCAATTCGAAGATGATCACCGCGACCGATGAGATGCTGCAATATGTCAATCAGAACCTCTGAGATGGGGGCGAATTGGCTTCGCTTCGCGCTCGGCCTCGCGATCGGCACCACCACGCTCGCGCTCGCCGGCGTAGGCGCATCGCCTGCCAACGCGCAGATCTTCGGCAAGAAGGCAGCGCCCGAAGATTTCGCCGCAACCTTGCCCACGCCCGCCCCGATCGCAGCGCCCGCCAACGGGTCGATCTTCCAGCCCGCCGACGGCTATGCCGCGCTCTACGAAGGCCAGCGCGCGCGCCGTCGCGGCGATCCGCTGACGATCGTGCTGGTCGAGCGCACCGCCGCGTCGAAATCGGCGGCGTCGAACCTCGACAGCAAGGGCAGCTTCGGGCTCACCGGCCCGTCGACCGGTCCGCTGTCGCAGTTTCGCCCCACCGATGCGCAGGCCAGCGGCAATCGCGGCTTCCAGGGGGTCGGTGCCGCCGACCAGGCCAATGCGCTGACGGGTGAGGTCAGCGTGACCGTCGCCGAAGTCTATCCCAACGGGACGATGCTGGTGCAGGGGCAAAAGCGGCTGACGCTCAATCGCGGCGACGAATTCGTCCAGATCAAGGGCATCGTCCGCACGATCGACGTCGACGCCAACAACCGCGTCGCCTCGACCCGCGTCGCCGATGCCAGGATCAGCTATACCGGCAAGGGCGACGTCGCCCGCGCCAGCCGCCAGGGGTGGCTCAGCCGCTTCTTCCAGACGATCAGTCCGTTCTGATGAGGATGCGTTCGATGCTTCGCGCCTTCGCCGCCGCCCTGCTTCTCACCCTTTTCGCCGCGCAGCCCGCGCTCGCCACCGAGCGCGTCAAGGATATCGGCCGCTTCCAGGGCATCCGCTCGAACCAGCTGACCGGCTATGGCATCGTCGTCGGGCTGCCCGGCAGCGGCGACGACAATCTCGAATATACCGTCCAGTCGATGAAGGGCGTCACCGCGCGCTTCGGCTTCCAGCTGCCGCCCGGGATCAACCCTAGCCTGAAGAACACCGCGGTCGTCATGATCACCGCCGAACTCCCCGCCTTTGCCAAGCCCGGCCAGCGGATCGACATCACGGTGTCGTCGATGGGGCGCGCCAAGAGCCTGCGCGGCGGATCGCTGATCCTGACGCCGCTGCTGGGTGCCGATGGCCAAATCTATGCGATGGCGCAGGGCAACCTCGCGGTCAGCGGGCTGGGCGCCGAGGGTGCCGACGGATCGAAGATCGTCGTAAACGTGCCGTCGACCGGGCGAATCCCCGATGGCGCCACGGTCGAGCGTGCGGTCGAAACCGGCTTCGCCACCACGCCTGCGCTGACGTTCAACCTGGCGCGTGCCGACTTCACCACCGCGCAGCGCGTCGCGGCGGTCATCAACAGCCGTTTCGGCAACATGCGCGCACGCGCGGTCGATGCGGTGTCGGTGTCGGTGTCGGCGCCACCGGGTGCCGATGTCCGCACGATGCTGATGAGCGAAATCGAGAACCTCACCGTCGATTCGGCCGAGGCCGCGGCGCGGGTGATCGTCAACGCGCGGACCGGCACCGTCGTGATCAACTCGGCGGTGCGCGTCAGCCCAGCGGCGGTAACCCACGGTAAACTAACGGTGCGTATTGATGAGGCCCAGCGGGTGATTCAGCCCGCGCCGTTCAGCCAGGGTCAGACCGCGGTCGAACAGCAAAGCGCGATCGGGGTCGAGGAAGAAGTGAAGCCGATGTTCCTGCTCGAACCCGGACCCAAGCTCGCCGACGTCGTGAAGGCGGTGAACGCGATCGGCGCGTCGCCCGCCGACCTGGTCGCGATCCTTGAGGCGCTCAAGGAAGCCGGCGCGCTGAAGGCCGAGCTCGTCATCCTGTGACGATCCCCACGGTCCAGCTTCCCGGCGTCAACCAGCCGACGGTGTCGACCGACACCGGCCGGCTGGCGACTCGCGACAATCTGGACAAGGCGGGGCAGCAATTCGAAAGCCTGTTCGTCGGCATGATGCTCAAATCGATGCGCGCGGCCAATCTCGGCGAATCGCTGTTTGAATCGAACGCGCTCGACCAGTTCCGCGACATGCAGGACCAGCAGACCGCCAAGGCGATGGCGGCGCATGCGCCGCTCGGGATCGGCAAGGCGATGACCGATTTCCTCGCGAAGTCGGTGCCGGCACAGGCAAACGCTTCGCCAGTCGATATCGGTGATCCGGCCCGATGAGCGACATGCTCTCGATCGCCGCCAGCGGCGTCCGCGCCTACCAAAGCGCGCTGACCACCACGTCGGAGAATATCGCCAACGCCGGCACCGTCGGCTACGCCCGCCGCGCGGCCGCGCTCAACGAAGTCAACGCCTCGGGCACCAGCCTGTTGAACGGCGGGGCGCAGGCGGGGCAGGGGGTGCTGGTCACCGGGGTCAACCGCGCGGTCGACGCATTCCGGAACGCCGAAGTGCGCACCGCGGGCAGCGACCTGGCGCGGACCGAAGCCGGATTGGTCTGGCTCGAACGGATCGAGGGCGCGCTGACCGCCTCGAAGCTCGACGAACGCCTCGCCGCCTTCTTCAACGCCGGCCAGAATCTCGCCGCCGATCCCGCCGCTAGCGGGCTGCGCGCGGTGATGCTCGAACAGGCCGCCGGGCTTGCCTCGGCTTTCCGCAGCACCGGTGCCGCGATCGAGTCCGCCGCCGCCGATCTTACCGGACAGGCCGACGCGGCGGTGGGCGAAATCAATTCGCTGGCCAAGGCGCTGGCGACGGTCAATTCGGGGCTCGGTCGCACCGGTGTGGGAAGCGCGGGCCATGCCGGGCTGCTCGACGAACGCGACCGACTGCTCGAACAGATGAGCACGCTCGTCGATGTCGGGGCCGAGTTCGACGCCGCAGGACGCGCGACGCTGCGCATCGGCGGGCCATCGGGGCCGGTGCTGGTCGCGGGCGACAACGCCGGCACCGTCACCTTCGCCACCAACAGCGAGGGCGCTGCCTCGATCGCGGTGCACCGCGCGGGCGAACGCGCTAGCGCACCGGTCAATGGCGGGGTGCTCGCCGGGATCATCGACGGCGCGCAGCGGATCGCGGCGGCGCGTAGCGCGACCGACACGATGGCGGCGCAATTCGTCGCCGGCGTCAACGCGGTCCAGGCCGGCGGACGCGATCCCGCGGGCAATCCGGGCGCGGCGATGTTCGCCGGCGACACCGCGGCATCGGTGACGATGGTGCTCGCCGATCCCAAGGGCATCGCCGCCGCGAGCGTTGGTGCCGGTCCGCGCGACAATGGCAACCTCAAGGCATTGGCCGATCTGCGCACCAGTGGCGGCTTCGAAACCACGCTCACCGACATGGTCGTCGCCAACGGTGCCGCGATCAGCAGCCGCCGGGGCGTGGCGCAGGCACAGGGCGCGATCCAGTCGGCGGCGGTTGCGTCGCGCGATTCGATCTCGGGGGTCAATCTCGACGAGGAAGCGGTGAACCTGATGCGCTTCCAGCAAGCCTATCAGGCGTCGAGCCGGGTGATCCAGGTGGCGCGCGAGACGATCCAGTCGATCCTCGATATCAGGTGAATGCGATGATCCGGGTTTCCACTAACCAATTCTACGCGCGCTCGACCAGCCAGATGGGCTCGCTCAGCGTCGCCGCCGACCGGCTGCAGACGCAGATCGCTAGCGGCAAGCGGATCGCCGCGCCTTCGGACGATGCCGCGGGCTACCAGCAATTGTCGACGCTCAAACAGGCAACCGCCGACGATGTCGGTGCGAAGGCCAATATCGTGCTGGCGCAGGGGCTGCTCGGCCAGTCGGACACGACGCTCGCCGCCATCGAGGAACAGCTCCAGCGCGCGAAGGAACTTGCGCTACAGGCGAGCAACGGCACCTTGTCGGCGCAGGACCGCAAGGCGATGGCGGCCACGGTCGACGACATCATCGACGACGTCTTCACGCTGGCCAACACCCGCGACGTGCGCGGCCAGGCGATCTTCGGTGGCGGCGGTGCCGAGGCGTTCGCGCGCGCTGGCGATGGCACGATTACCTATGTCGGCGGCACCGGCGCCGCGGCGATCCCGATCGGCAGCGGCGGCGACATCCAGGTGAACGAGGCGGGCGACCGCGCGCTGGGTGACGTGTTCGCCTCGCTCGGTGCGATGGCGGCGGCGCTGCACGAGGGCGATTCGCCCGATGGCGCGGTCGATGCGGTCGGCGGTGCGCTCGAAACCGTCATCGCCAGCCGCGCAAGCGTCGGCGCGCGCGCGTTCCGGCTCGATATCGAAATGGGCCGGCTCGCCGATGTCGCGGTCGATCGCGAAGCGGCGCGGGGCGGGATCGAGGATCTCGACATGAGCGCCGCGATCACCGAGCTGCAAAAGACGCTGACGATCCTGCAGGCGACGCAGGGCAGCTTCACCAAGCTGTCGAGCCTCAGCCTGTTCGACTATCTGCGCTGAGCCGCACCCCGGCGGCGCCCGCCGGCTTCGCCGCCGCATTAGCCATTTTTCTACCCTGCACCGCGCAAGTTTTCGCGCGGCCGGTCGTTCCTCAAGCAGGGTCGCGACAGCGTTTCGGGGGTAACAGCGCCAATGTTCGTTTTGATTGGGTTCGTCGTGCTGATCGCGATGGTGTTCGGCGGGTTCGCGCTCACCGGCGGGGCGCTCGGCCCGGTGATGCACGCGCTGCCGCACGAGATGCTGATCATCGGCGGCGCCGCGGTCGGCGCGCTGATCATCGGCAACTCGATGCTCGAGATCAAGGCGCTGGGCAGCGGCTTCATGAAGGTGGTCAAGGGCCCCAAATACAAGAAGCAGGACTATCTCGACGCGATCTTCCTGGTCAGCAAGCTGATGAAGATGCTGCGCGTCGAGGGGCCGATCGCGCTCGAGCCGCATGTCGAGGATCCCAAGTCATCGGCGGTGTTCGCCGAATATCCCCGCCTCCTCGCCGACCAGACGCTCACCAACCTGATCGCCGATACGCTGCGGCTGGTGGTGGTGTCGTCGGGCACGCTCGACGTCCACGCGGTCGAGGACGTGATGGATAATTCGATCAAGACGCACCACCACGAAGTGCAGAGCCCGCAGACGACGCTGCAGGGGCTCGCCGACGCGCTGCCCGCGCTCGGCATCGTAGCGGCGGTGCTGGGGGTGGTCAAGACGATGGGGTCGATCGACAAGCCGCCCGAGATCCTGGGCGGGATGATCGGCTCGGCGCTGGTGGGGACGTTCCTGGGCGTGCTGCTGGCCTATGGCATCGTCGGGCCGCTCGCGACGCGGTTGCAGCAGGTGATCGATGCCGATGCCGCGATCTACCACACGATCAAGCAGATCATCATCGCCTCGCTCCACGGCCATCCGCAGCCGCTGGTGATCGAAGCCGCGCGCAGCGGGATCGCGCACCACAACCAGCCCGGCTTCGCCGAGGTGTTCGACGGGCTGCGGGGACGCTAAATGGCCGCGCGCGCACCCCATGGCACCAACCAGCCGCCCAAGATCATCGTCAAGAAAATCTATATCGAGGGCCATGGCGGCCATCATGGCGGCGCGTGGAAGGTCGCCTATGCCGATTTCGTGACCGCGATGATGGCGTTCTTCCTGCTGATGTGGCTGCTCGGCGCGACCACCGAAGCGCAGCGCAAGGCGCTCGCCGACTATTTCGCGCCGACCTTGATCGAGCTGAAGCAGAAAAGCGCCGGTTCCTATGGCCCGTTCGGCGGCTCGTCGCTGACCGATGTCGACAATTACCCGCACCGCGCAGGACAGACCGGCACGCGCGCGCTGACGGTGCCCGCGGGCGCCGAGGGCGGCCCGCAGGTGGGGACCGGCGAAAAGGGCACGCTCAAGGATCAGGCGGCGCTCAACGCGCAGGATCGCCGCAACTTTTCCAAGCTGCGCCAGCAGCTTGAACAGCGGATGAAGGCCAATGGCAGCCTGGCCAAGCTCGGCAAGCATGTCCGCTTCGTCGAGACCAGCGAAGGGCTGCGGATCGATCTGGTCGACAATGCCGATTATTCGATGTTCGACCTCGGCACGACCGCTTTGGTGGGTGAGGCCGACCAGCTGATCGGCGAGATCGCGGCGTCGATCGGAACGATGGAAAACGCGATCATGATCCGCGGCCACACCGATTCGCTGGGCTATGGCAACCCGCTCGACATGAACAACTGGATGCTCTCGAGCGGGCGGGCCGAGGCGACGCGGCGGCGGCTGGCGGCAGGCGGGTTGCCCGACGCGCGCTTCGAACGGATCGAGGGCGTCGCCGATCGCGAACCGATGGTCGCGAAGGATCCCACCGATCCGCGCAACCGGCGGGTGGCGATCACGCTGCTCTATCGCAAGGGCGAGCCCGGCGGCCGGGGCGGCGGCATGACCAGACTGGCAAGTCGTTGAAAGACTCCCCTCCCTGAAAGGGAGGGGCTGGGGGTGGGTCTGGTCCGGGAGATACGGCCGCCTGGAACGCCGATCGGGTCCGTATCGCGAGCAATCGACCCACCCCCGACCCCTCCCTTCCAGGGAGGGGGGATACTCCCCGTCAGAACATCTTCCGGAAATCCAGCCGGATCGACCGGCCCACCGGGTCGAGCAACGCCGCCTGATAGCCCAGTGGCACCGCCCCGCTCGAATCGCGCACGTCGAGCCGCTGGTTGAACACATTGTCGAGCCGCAGGCTGACCCGCGTGCCGCGCAGCCAGGCGTGGTTGCGCACCAGATCGGGCATCTGCCCCAGATTGGCGAACAGCCGCAGGTCGACCTTGGCGAGGTCGCCGAAGAACAAGGTGTCGCCCGGCACCGCGCCGTCGACCCGCGTCCCGCTCTGCCAATCGGCGTTGAGGCGAACCCCCATGCCATCCTTGGTGAAGCCGGTGCGCACCTCGACCTGGTGCCGCGCCAGCCCGCCATTGCTGCCGGTCGCCGACCCGTTCAGCAGGTCGAGTTCGGGAACGCCCTCGCGGATCAGGATCGTTTCCTTGATGCGATAGGTGTGGAAGGCCGAGAACTGGATTCGCCCGCCGCCGGCACCGCCGCCGCCAAAGCCACCCCGTCCGCCGCCGCCGCCGCCACCGAAGCCGCGTCCACCGCCGCCACCGCCGCGCCCCTCGCCGCCACCGCGCCCCTCGCGGCGCGGGCGTTCGGCGTCGGGCGCTGGAGCCGGTTCTGCACCCTGTGCCGCCGAACCCTCGGCGGGCAACGGCACCGCCTGAGCATCGGCGGGCGTGCGCCACTGGCGTTCGGGGCGGCCATAGGCCTGGCGCAGCACCGCGCGCGGATCCTGCCCCGCATCGCGCGCCGCCTGCACTTCGCGCTGCAGCGTACCCGTCACCGGCAGCGACAGGTTGAAGCCCCAGCGGAACTGCTCGCGCTCGTTGCGCGCGAAATTCACCGGGCGATTGTCGATCTGCAGCAACCGTCCGCTGGCGTCACGGGTGAAGCGTTCGGGGAACGCCGCCTGGATTTCGTTGGTCGCGGTCGGGAAGGTCGCGATCGAATCCTCGATCGTGCTGCTGGTATAGTCGGCGCGGATGTTGAGGTCGGTTGCGTCGAGCGGCTTGAAGTTCAATCCCAGCTTCAGCACGTCGCGGCTGTCCGATCGCAGCAGCGGATTGCCGCCGTCGAGGAAGGTGACATCCACCGTCTCGCCGCGGACGAAATCGAACACGCGGACATTGGGGGTGGTGATCGCGGGGTTGCCCACCTGTTGCGGGCTCGGCGCACCTTCTTCGTTGGTGACCGACGCGACCAGCCGAAGCTGGGGCACCGGCGCCCAGTTGAGCCCATAGCCATAGCTGGTGAGCGTGCCGAAGTCCGACAGCCGATCGACCTCGACATTGGCGTTGAGCGACAGGTCGCCGATCGCGTCGAGCACCGCGCGCCGCCGGCTGGTGATCGGCACGTCGATGTTGAGCTGGCCGTTGGCGCTGCGGCGGCCGATATCGGTCGCCTGCGCGAAGCCCGACCGCACCGAGCGCGCATCCTGGTCCTGGCTGCGCAGCCCGACGCGGAAGGTGGTCGAAAGATCGCCCGCGGGAAGCGCGAGGACATCGCCGTTCACCACCCCCTCGACCCGCGCGACATTGCTCACCGATCGCGCGGTGTCGGGCGCGACCAGCGACAATTGCCCCGGCACGATCGGGCCGAAGGGCGATCCGCCCGCCAACACTGCCGCCTGCAGCCCGGTCGAATCGACTCGGCGATCGGTGTCGGTGTCGGTCTGCTGGCGGTCGTAATTGCCCGTCAGCGTCCAGCGCCAGTCGGACAACGTCCCGTTCATGCTGAACGCTGCTTCGACGTTGCGGCTACGCGATTCGCGCATCAACGGGCCGAAGGCGTCGGTGTAGCGCAGCACGCGAACATCGCCCGCGAAGGGCGAGAAGGGGTTGTCGGCGGGCAGCGCGAGATCGACCGAGGGCAGCCCGAGCAGCGAGCGGCTGTCGTTGAAGTCGAAGCCGACCGTCGCGGTCGCAGCGACGTCGCCGAAAATGGTGCGCGCGAGCACCGCGTTGCCGCGCACCGCCTCGGTCGCGCCCTGCAGCGATCGGAAGGGCCCCAAGTCGGTGACGTTGGCAGCATTGGCGCCGCCGATGAAATCAGTCAGCAGCGGCGTGCCCCCGGCGAACGATCCCGGCACCGCCGCTACGGTGACCGGCGCACCCGCTGCGGCGCTGAGCGCGGGATCGATCTCGGCGCCGTTGGCCGGCGCGACGACATTGCCGGTCAGGTCGAAGGGCGATCCCGCGGGGTTCGACAACAGGTCGCGCTCGCTTTCGAGCAGCAAGCTGCGCGCTTCGACCTCGAGGTCGAGGTTGAGCCGTCCGTTGCGGTTGATCCGCAGGTAATTGAGCTCGACTTCGCCGCTGCTATTGCCGCCCTGCACCGGCCCGCCGAAATCGGCCTCGGCGGTGATCGCGCGAAAGCGCGGGCGGAGCACGAAGTTCACCACCCGCTGGTTCGCACTATAGCCGTATTTCAGCGCGACTTCTTCAGGCAGGATGTCGACGCGCAGGATCGCTTCGGTCGGGATTTCGCGGATCTCGCGGAACGAGCCGATTCGGCGCCCGTCGAGCAGCACCACCGGCCCCTCGCCGCCGCGCCCGCGCCCGCTCGAGGTCTGCGGCGACAATTCGGCGAGCAGCTCGGCGACCGAACTCACGCCATAGGCGCGGATGTCGGCGGGCGAGAGCTGTTGTTCGGGGGGAACGTCGCCCACCACCGCGCCGCGCTCGGCCTGGCCGGTGACGACGATGTCCTCGACCATTTCTTCGCCGGCTTCCTCGTCGCTCATCTCGGCGCCGAGCGCCTCGCCATCGTCGATCGCTTCCTGCTCGGTCGGCGCGGGCACCACTTGCGCGTGCGCGGGCCAGACGGTGGCGGCCGAAAGCAGGAGGAGCCAGCGCGCTTTGGCTACGCGGTTGCGGTCGATCATCGAAATACGTCCAGTCGCTTTGCCGCCCGGGGATGGACGCATGCAGGGTGAGTAGGCGGCGATTGTCGCAGAACTTTGTCAGCGCCGATTTGTCCGCCCGCGCCCCTGCAGCAAAACCGATCGCGGCGGCAAGACCGGCGTTGGGCGGGAATGCGAATGGCGTGCCCTAAAGCCGCGCGGGGGTTCCCGTTACGGGCAGGATCGCTATGTTCTCTGCATGTATCGCTTGGAGAATCCGATTTGCGCATCACCCTGCTTGCCGCAACCGCCCTGTCGCTCGTGCCGATGACCCTGGCCGCCCAAACCGCCTCGCCGGCGCCTGCCGCGCCGGCACCCGCTGCGGCCATCGCCGCCAATCCGCTGCTCGCCGACTGGACCGGCCCCTATGGCGGGGTGCCGCCCTGGGACAAGGTGACCCCGGCGCTGTTCCCGCAGGCGATGGAAGTCGCGATCGCCGAGCGCCGCGCCGAATATCGCCGCATCGCCGACAATCCGGCTCCGGCGACCTTCGCCAACACCTTCGTGCCGATGCAGAACGCCGGCAAGCGCCTCGGCCGGGTGCTGGCGGTGTTCGGGGTGATGACCTCGAACATGAATTCGCCCGCCTATCAGGCGCTCGATCGCGAATGGAGCCCCAAGCTGTCGGCGGCGGGCGACGAGATCACCTTCGACCCCAAATTATTCGCGCGAATCCAGGCGATCTACGACGCACGCACCGCCAGCGGGCTCGACGCGCAGCAGCAGCGGCTGGTGACGCGCACCTATGACAGCTATGTCCGCCAGGGCGCCAAGCTGAACGCCGCGCAAAAGGCCGAGATGTCGCGGATCAACCAGGCGCTCGCGACCGAATTCTCGACCTTCTCCGAAAAATTGCTCGCCGACGAAGGCACCGCGATCACGGTGACCGACGAAGCGATGCTCGCCGGGCTGCCCGACAGCGTGAAGGCGACCGCCAAGGCCGCCGCGCAGGAGCGCGGCCAGCCGGGCTTCGCAATCGTCAACACCCGATCGGCGGTCGATCCGGTGCTGACCTTCGGCACCGATCGCGCGCTGCGGGAGAAGGTGTGGCGCACCTTCGTCAATCGCGGCGACAATGGCGGCGCGACCGACACCAACGCGACGATCGCTAGAATCGTGAAGCTGCGCGCCGAACGCGCCAAGCTGCTCGGCTTCCCGACGCATGCGCATTGGCGGATGCAGGACACGATGGCCAAGACGCCGCAGGCGGCGACCGATCTGATGATGCGCGTCTGGCCGGCAGCGACCGCGCGGGTGAAGCAGGAAGTCGCCGACATGCAGGCGATCGCGGCGAAGGAAGGCACGCCGATCACGATCGAGCCCTGGGACTATCGCTTCTACCAGGAGAAGGTCCGCAAGGCGCGCTACGACCTCGATCAGACCGAGCTCAAGCCGTATTTCGCGCTCAACAACATCATCGATGCGTCCTATTACGCCGCCAACCGGCTGTACGGGCTGAACTTCAAGGAGATCACCGGTCAGGTGCCGGTGTTCGAAAAGAATGTCCGCGTGTTCCACGTCACCGACAAGAACGGCAAGGAAGTCGGGCTGTTCTATCGCGACGATTTCGCGCGCACCGGCAAGCGGTCGGGCGCGTGGGCGACGACCTATCGCTCGCAACGTAACCTTGCGCCCGCGCAGAACGTGCTGTCGTCGAACAACAACAATTTCGCCTCGGCAGCGCCGGGCCAGCCGGTGCTGATCAGCCTCGACGATGCCGAAACGCTGTTCCACGAATTCGGCCATGCGATCCATTCGATGCTGCAGGACGTGAACTATCCCGGCCTCACCGGCACGCCGCGCGACTTCGTCGAATATCCGAGCCAGGTGAACGAACATTGGCTGCTGACGCGCGACGTGCTCGACAAATATGCCCGGCATTACCAGACCAAGGCACCGATGCCGCAGGCGTTGCTCGACAAGGTGATCGCGGCGCAGACCTTCAACCAGGGCTTTGCCACCGTCGAATATCTGTCGTCGGCGATCGTCGACATGAAGCTGCACACCGTCGCCGATGGCGTGGTCGATGCCGATGCGTTTGAAAAGGCCGCGCTGGCCGAGATCGGCATGCCCAAGGAGATCGTGATGCGGCACCGCCTGCCGCAGTTCAATCATCTGTTCTCGTCCGATGCCTATTCGGCGGGCTATTACAGCTATCTCTGGTCGGAGACGATGGATGCCGACACCTGGGCGGCGTTCGAGGAAGCCGGGAGTCCCTGGGACAAGGCGACCGCCGATCGCTTCGCCAAGGTGCTGCTGTCGACGGGCAACGAGACCGACCGCGCCGAAGCCTATCGCGCGTTTCGCGGGCGCGATCCCGACGTGAACGCGCTGCTCAAGGTGCGCGGGTTTCCGACCACGAACTGACCTATCCCCGTTCGCGCCGACATGCTCGGTGCGAACGGGTCGGGGTTACCCCAGCACTTCCTCGACCACCGCATATACCCGGTCGAGTTCGGCATCGGTGATGCAATAGGGCGGCATGACATATACCGTGTCGCCCAATGGCCGCAGCAGCACGTCGCGGTCGCGGAAATGCGCGAGCAGGCGCGGGGCGAGATCGGACATATAGCCTTCGCCGCCGCCGACTTCGAACGCGGTGATCGTCCCCAACCGGCGCGGGTTGCGGACGCGATCGGCGATATGGGCGAGGCGCTCGCCCTGTCGGCGCGCCAGGTCGGCGATGCGATCGCGCACCGGCTCGTCGCGCCACACCGCCAGGTTCGCCACGGCGGCGGCACAGGCGATCGGGTTGGCGGTGTAGCTCGACGAATGAAAGAACATCCGCGCGCGATCGGGCGATCGGTGCGCCTCGAACATCGCGCTCGATGCCATCGTCACCGCCAGCGGCAGCGATCCGCCGGTAATCCCCTTCGACAGGCACAGCAGGTCGGGCAAGATTCCTGCCTGTTCGCACGCCAGCAGCGTGCCGGTGCGGCCCCAGCCGGTCATGACTTCGTCGGCGATCAGCGGCACGCCGTGGCGGTCGCAGATCCGCCGCATCTCGGCCAGGATCGCGGGGGCATAGAAATGCATGCCGCCAGCGCCCAGCACCAAAGGTTCGACCAGCAACGCCGCCGGCGAATCGTGGCGGCAGGCGTGATCGAGCGCGTCGAGCGTCGGCTGGCCGTCTCCGGCGGGGCAGGGCAGGGTGCCGACGTCGAACAGCAACGGCTGATATTGCTGGTTGAACACGCCGCGCGCGCCCACCGACATCGCGCCGATCGTGTCGCCATGATAGCCGTGATCGAGCACCAGGATCCGGTGGCGCGGCTGGCCATGATTGGCCCAGAATCCGAGCGCCATCTTCACCGCGACCTCGACCGCGGTCGAACCCGAATCCGAATAGAAAACGTGCGGCAGCCCCATCATCGCCACCAGCTCGCGCGCGAGCTGTTCGGCGGGCTCGTGCGTCCAGCCGGCGAAGATGATCTGGTCGAGCTGCGTTGCCTGTTCGGCGATCGCGGCGGTGATCCGGGGATGCGCGTGGCCGTGCGTCGTCACCCACCAGGACGAGATCGCGTCGATGATCCGGCGACCGTCCGTGGTGGTCAGGATCGCGCCCTTGGCCGATGCGACCACCGGGATCGGTTCGTTCAGCCCATGCTGGGTAAAGGGGTGCCAGACGGGCGGGGTCATCGCTGCAACTCCCCGGTGTCGCTGAGGCACGCCTGCAACCCCACGTCGTCACCCCGGCCTTGGGCCGGGGTCCACCGCGCAACCAGGCGCTGCAGCTTTTGGGGGTGGGTGGACCCCGGCCCAAGGCCGGGGTGACGATAGTGGGTCATGCGAACGAAAACGCCGCCGCGAACGCCGCGCGCAACGCCTCGGGCGTCAGCGGATCGAGCATCGGCAGCCGCCCCAATCGCCGCACCCGGCCCATCCGGGCGATCGTCGCTTCGCTATCCTCCTGCGGATCGCCGATAAAGGCGATGCCGTGGATCGGCACCCCGCGCCCGCGCAGCGCCTCGATCGACAACAGGCTGTGGTTGATGGTGCCGAGCGCGGTTCGCGCCACCAAAATCGTCGGCAGGCACCAGCGCGCGAACAGATCGGCGAAGGTGCGCGTGTCGTCGAACGGCACCAGCACCCCGCCCGCCCCCTCGATCACCAGCGGCCCGGGGGTGGCGGGGGGATCGAGCCGGTCGAGCGCGATCGACACGCCGTCGATCGCGGCGGCGCGGTGCGGCGAGCAGGGGGTAGCAAGCGTGTAGGCAGATGGCAGGATGCGGTCGGCAGCAACGCCCAATGCCGCCACGCGCGCCGCGTCGGTGCCGCCATCGGTGCCCGCCTGGATCGGCTTCCAATAGTCCGCGCCGATCGCCTGCGTCAGTGCAGCGGCAAAGACGGTCTTGCCGATATCGGTATCGGTGCCGGTGACGACGAAGCGCGGTGCAGTCATGCCAAAGCCTTTTGCAGGGCCGTGGCGAGCGAATCGACATCGGCGGGGGTTGCGTTGAGGGTGAGCGAAATACGCAGCCGCGCGGTGCCGTCGGGCACCGTCGGCGGACGGATGCCGCGAACATCGAAGCCCTGCGCCTGCACCGCGCGCGCGACGCGCATCGTGCGGGCGTCGTCGCCCAGGATCAGCGGCAGGATCGGCGATCCGGTGGCAATTGCACCCAGCGGCCCGAGCGCGGCCCCGCCCGCCACGATCAGCGCGCGCAGGTCATCGCGCCGCCAAGGTTCCTCCGCCAGCGCGCGCAGCGCATCGCGCACGACGGCGGCGATCAGTGGCGAAGGGGCGGTCGAAAACACGAAGCCGCGCGCGCGGTTGACGAGCATGTCGCGGAGCACCGCGGGCAGGCACAGCAGCGCGCCTTCGGCCCCCAGCGCCTTGCCGCAACTGTGTAGCGTGATGACGTTGGGCTTGCCTTCGAACGCCTCGGCCAGCCCGCGCCCGTCCTGCCCGAACACCCCGGTGGCGTGCGCCTCGTCGATCAGCAGGAAGGCGTCTTGGCGATCGGCGAGCGCCGCCAGCTCGGCAAGCGGCGCCTGATCGCCGTCCATGCTGTACAGGCTCTCGACCGCGATCCACACCCGCCCGCTGCCACCGGCGGCGCGCCATGCGGTGATCGTGTCCTCGAACGCGGCAACGTCGTTATGCGCGGCGGCGACCCGCTCGGCGCGGCCCAGCCGCATGCCGTCATGCGCGCTGGCGTGGAGCAAGGCGTCATACACCACCAGATCGCCGCGCTGGGGCAGGGTGGCGAAGAGCGCCATGTTGGCGACGAAGCCGTTGGCCAGGAACAAGGCGGCCTCGGCCCCGAAAAACGCCGCGGCTTCGGCTTCGAGCGCTTCATGCTCGGGATGGTTGCCACGCAGCAGGCGCGATCCGCCCGAACCTACGGGCACGCCGCGGGTGAGCGCGTCGCTGGCGGCGGCGTGCAGGCGCTGGCTATTGGCGAGGCCGATATAGTCGTTCGAAGCGAAATCGACGCCTGCGCGCGGGGCGAGCGATCGGAGGCGATCGGCACCGGCGAGGGCGGCGAGATCGGCGCGGTGAACGGAGAGGAGCGACATCTTCGGGGGCTTTAGCGGGGTGCGCGTGATTGGCCTACCGCCGTTCGTTTCGAGCGAAGTCGAGAAACCGGCCTAGGCGCCAGGTTACCGTTTCTCGACTTCGCTCGAAACGAACGGGGGACTAGTATTCGGCTAGCTCAAATCCCCGCATACCATTCATAGCCGGCGATATCCTCCCACAGCCCGCCCTTGCCGCCATGAATGTCGGCAAGGCTGGCCACCGCCTCGATCCGCTCGACATATTTGGCGTGCTTGTATCCCAGATGGCGCTCGACCCGCAGCCGCACCGGCGCGCCGTGGCCGATGCCCAGCCGCTCGTCGTTCAGCCCGAGCGCCAGGATCGTCTGCGGGTGGAAGGCGTCGATCAGGTCGATCGATTCATAATAGGGCCGGGTGCCGCCCGAATAGGCATCGGCGCAGTGGAACACCAGGAAGCGCGCGCGGTCGCTCAGGCCCGCCGCGTTGAGCACGGTCGATAGCTGCGGCCCCTGCCATTTGCCGATCGCGCTCCACCCCTCGACGCAGTCGTGGCGAGTGATCTGCGCGCGCTGCGGCATCGACAGCAATTGCGCGATCGACAGCGCTTGCGGCCGCGCCACCAGCCCATCGACCCGCACCCGCCAATCGGCAAAGCCGGTGGCTGCCTGCGCGGTGTAAGCCGGTGTGTTGGGGTTGCGCGTGCCGTTGGTGCGGAACACCGGCGACATCTGGTCGGGGCGGAACTCACGCGCGAGCGCATTGCGGTCGGTCAGCGCGCGCTGGGTCCATTCGTTCCAGTCGGCGCCCTTGAATAGGATCGAACGGAACGCCTCGCTCTCCCCCAGCCGGTCGCAGCCGGCAAGCAGCGTAGCGCCCGATGCGGCGACGCCGGTGAGCAAGGCGCGGCGGGTGAGGATCATTACTGCGGCTCCTGCGGCGTGCGCCACCAGCCGGTGATCATCGACCGCACTTCGTTTAGTGGTCCCGCCAGGATCACCAGCGTCAGGTGGACGACGATGAACAATGCGATCCCCATCGATGCGATGAAGTGGATCGACCGCGCCGATTGCCGCCCGCCGAACAGGTCGAGCATCCACGGCGCGGCGGCGTTGATCCCCGGTGACATCGTCAGCCCGGTAAAGATCGCCAGCGGCAGCGCCACGAAAATCACCCCGACATAGCTCAGCTTCTGCAGCACGTTGCGCCCGCCCGGATCGGCAGCATCGTGGAATCGCAGCGCCAGATGCTCGCGCACGTCATGCGCCAGATGCTTCGCGCTGAGCTCGGCGCGGCGAAAGCGCAGGTCGCGCTGGAAATGCCGGTTGAGCAGGCTCACCAGCATGAACGCCAGCAGCGCGAAGCCGAAGAGCAGCGCCACGGTCAGATGCCAGCGCCGCGCGAGCGCCAGATTATAGGTCGACGGGATCGTCAGCCAGCCGGGGATTCGCCCGCCCTCGAAAATCCAGCCGACGCGAAACCAGGGCTGGTCCAGGTTCGCGCCATATTGCCCCCAGTAAAGCTGCGGATGCGCGTTGAGGATCATCAGCCCCGACCCCAGCAGCACGATCACCGCGACAGCGTTGGTCCAGTGCCACAGCCGGGTCGCCAGCCGATGCTTGTAGATCGCGCGCCGGGTGCCCGGTGCGGCGATGTCGGCAGGGTCGTTCGAGTCGCGCGGGGCCATCGAAGTCAGTCTACCCTATCCATAGGCGCGGACGAAGAACACGATCGTGGTGACGATCGTCACCAGCAGCGTCCAGATACGGATCGCGGTGGGCGGCAGCTTTTTGCCCGCGCGCGCGCCGAGCCATCCGCCCAGCACCGCGCCGGCCAGCATCGGCAGGCAGGCGTCCCATCGCACCATGCCGAAACCGATGAACACGATCATCGCGGCGGTGTTGGCGACCGCCAGCATCAGCGTGCGCGGCGCCATCAGCCGGTGCGGCGGCTCCCCCGCGAGCAGCCCCCACGTTGCCGTCAGCATCATTCCCACCCCGCCGCCGAAATAGCCACCATAGACCCCCAGCAGCGCCTGCGCGACGAACAGCGCGCGCGGCCCCGGCGCTGCGTGCCGCTGAAGCACCTCGGCGGCGCGCTTGCCGAACGCGATCGCGATCGTCGCCATCAGCAACAGCCAGGGGATGATGATGTCGAAGGTTGTGGTCGGGGTGACCACCAGCAACAGGCTGCCCACCAGCGCGCCGACAAAGGTGATGCCCCCCAGCGTCCGCACCGACATCCCCGCCACCGGGCGCAGCCCCTCACGATAGGTGTACGCGCTCATGAACGCGCCGGGTTGCAGCGCGACGTTCGAAGTGGCGTTGGCGATCGGGCTGGGCAGGCCGATCGCGATCAGCGCGGGCATGGTGGCAAAAGTCCCCCCGCCCGCCAGCGCATTCATCGCCCCGCCGACAAGCCCGGCAGCGGCGGCAAGCGCCAGGATGGGAAGATCGAGCATGGAGCGGGGCTAGAGCCGATCGAGGTGGATGTGTCGAGGGGGGCAGGAAGGGTTGGAGCCCGTCCCCGTTGGTCTGGGGCGGTGGTGTCTGCGGCCGAAGCGGCTGCTCCGCGTCCGCCCCCTCCGTCAGCCTGCGGCTGCCACCTCCCCCTGGCGGGGGAGGATTGGTCTGTATTTTTCCTCCCCCGCCAGGGGGGAGGTGGCGGTCGCGCAGCGACCGACGGAGGGGGAGGATAGCGCGACGATTGCTGGTGTCGGGATCGCTTGTGAGCGAGCTGCAAAGCAGCGCAGCTTTCCGTAAACAGCTCCGAACCAACCGAAAATCCGTTACCCCAGCGCCGCCATCTTGTCCTCGGCGATCCGGTCCAATTCCGCGCGGCTCTTCTTTTCCGACGCGGTCTTGAGTTGCCCGCAGGCCGCGTCGATGTCGCGACCGCGCGGCGTTCGCACCGGGGCCGAGATGCCTGCGCCGAACACGATCTCGCTGAAGCTGCGGATCCGCTCGGGCGTCGAGCATTCGTAATTTGCGCCGGGCCAGGGGTTGAACGGGATCAGATTCACCTTGGCGGGCAGGCGATAGTGTTTGAGCAGCCGCACCAGCTCGTGCGCGTCGGCATCGCTGTCGTTCTTGTCCTTGAGCATCACATATTCAAAGGTGATGCGGCGGGCATTGTTGGCACCGGGATAGTCGGCGCAAGCCTGGAGCAACTGCTCGATGCCGTATTTGCGGTTGAGCGGCACGATTTCGTCGCGCACTTCCTTGGTCACCGCATGGAGCGATACGGCAAGGTTCACGCCGATCTCGGCGCCGGCGCGCGCCATCATCGGCACCACGCCCGAGGTCGACAGCGTGATCCGCCGCTTCGACAGCGCGATGCCGTCGCCGTCCATCACGATTCCCAGCGCATCGCGGACGCTGTCGAAATTATACAGCGGCTCGCCCATGCCCATCATCACGATGTTTGTAAGCATCCGCCCGTCGGGCTGGCTCGGCCATTCGCCAAGGTTATCGCGCGCGAGCATGACCTGGCCGACGATCTCGGCGGGCGTCAGGTTACGCACCAGCCGCATGGTGCCGGTGTGGCAGAAGGTGCAATTCAACGTGCAGCCAACCTGGCTCGACACGCACAGCGTGCCGCGGTCGGCGTCGGGGATGAACACCATCTCGTAATCCTGCGCGTCGTCGGTGCGCAGCAGCCATTTGCGGGTGCCGTCGGTCGATACCTGCGCCTCGACCACTTGCGGGCGGCTGATGACGAAGCGCTGCGCCAGCCAGGGCTGCATCGTCTTCGAAATGTCGGTCATCAGCGCGAAATCGGTGACGCCGCGATTATAGATCCAGTGCCACAATTGCTTGGCGCGCAGCTTCGCCTGCTTGGGTTCGAGCTGCGAGGTCTCGAGCGCCATCCGCAGATTGGCCTTCGACAGCCCCAGCAGGTCGATCCGGCCGTCGCTGCGCATCGGCAGCGCACGCGGGACGGGCACGGGATCGATGTGCCCGGGGATGGGCATGGGCGGCGTCGAGACTGTCAGCATGGCGGTGACATAGCCGAAAACGGCGGTGTTCGCTAGGGGGCCGGGCGCCTCGCGCACCCCACCCCCGCCGCGTCGATCGCGGTGGCGGCGCCCGCCAGCGCATAGACGTCGGCGAAGGGCGCGCCGTTGGCGGCGATGCTCTCGACGCTCATGCTGCGCCCGGCGCGGATCGCGCCGACGATCGCCCGGTCGGTGCGCGCGTCGGGGGACCAGGCGTCGCGGTCGCCCGCCTTGAGCTGAAACCGCCGCTCGCCGATCGCCAGCGTCACGCGCGCGCGCGGGGTGCGCTGGCGGCTGAGGCGGATGTGGAGCTGGTTGTGGACCTGCTTGCCTGGCCAGGTCGCGATCGAGGCAAAGGCGCCGCGACGCCGACGCTGGACCGGGGCGGCGATCGCGTAGCAGCGCGCTGGCTCGACGTCGCGAAACGCCCCCCAGGATTCGAAAACGCCGATCGGCTCGCGCGCATCGCCCTGTGCGAGGGCCAGGGCAAGCGCGACCGCGAGCATCATGCCGGCGATCGCCCGGTGCCCAGATGGACGATCCGCTCGGCACCGCGCTCGATCGCCACCACCGACCCTTGCGGCAGCCCCTCGGCAAACGGCGCGTCGAGCGACGGCGTCGGCGCCAGCCCGGTCATCAGCCCGCGCAGCACCCGGCTCGAAATGCCGTGGGTGATCACCAGCCGGTCGCCCGAATCGCCCGCGGTATCGCCGAGCCACCCCGCCGATCGATCGGCGATGTCGGCATAGCTCTCGCCATCGGGGGCGCAGGTCAGCGCGCCGTTGCTCGAATCAAACACCGGCCCCACCCGCGCGATCAGATCGGCATAATAAAGCCCGCCCCAGCTGCCCATGCCGATCTCGATCAGCCGCGCATCGCTGCGCGCGTCGTGCCAGTCGAGCCCCAAAATCTCGGCGATCACCGCCAGCGTCTGGAGCGCGCGCCCGGTGGGGGAAGCCCACAAGGTCAGCCGTGGCGACGGCCCGAGTTCGGCGAGCAAGGCGCGACCCATCTCCTCGGCCTGCGCGAAGCCCGCGCGCGTCAGCGGGGTATGCGGGTGATCGCCCTGCAGCCGCCGCGCGGCGTTGAAGACGGTCTCGCCATGGCGGGCGATGAAATCGCGGCCGGCGCGCGGGATGGTCGACATCGCAGCCGTTTCAACCCCCTGTGGCGCAAAAGCAACGGAAAACCTTGTTTATTTTCGGTTCATGCAACTTCGAGGCGCGCCACCTATTTGAGCATCCCGCCCGACGATTGAACGGGCGTGTTCAGTAATTGGAGATTTGTATGCGTTACGCAATCGCAGCCGCGCTGGTCGCATCGACCGCGCTCGCAGCACCCGCCTTCGCGCAGGAGGTGAACCCGGTGTTCACCGGTCCGCGCATCGCGGTTCTCGGCGGCTATGACGGCATCCAGCCGGGCAGCAGCAACGATGCCGACATCGAAGGCATCGACCAGACCGTCGACGGCTTCCTGTACGGCGTCGAAGCCGGCTACGACGTCGCGCTTGGTGGCGCGCTCGTCGGTGCCGAGGTCGAGCTGACCGATTCGACCGGCAAGGTCGAGACCAACCGCGTCAACCCGAATACCTTCGGCTTCGGTGAAGTCAGCACCGGCCGCGACATCTATCTCGGCCTGCGCGCCGGTGTGCTCGCGACGCCCGAGACGCTGATCTATGCCAAGGGCGGCTACACCAATGCCCGGCTGAACCTGCTGGGCAGCGACGGCACCACCGAGTTCGACGAGAATTTCGAGCTCGACGGCTTCCGCGTCGGTGCGGGCGTCGAGCGCGCGATCGGCACCAACGCCTTCGCCAAGGTCGAATATCGCTATTCGAACTATTCGAACGCGAACTTCGAATATGCGAACGGCGCGACCACCAGCGACTTCGACATCGACACCGATCGTCACCAGGTAGTCGCCGGCGTGGGCATGCGTTTTTAACGCCTGCTTAACCATCGACCCATAATCGGGACGGCAGGGGGCCGGGGCAGCTTGCTCCGGCCCTTTTTCGCGTTAGAGATACCAGCCGACCAATTGTCGCGCGGCGGTCGGGCGCGAGGGATTAATCGGTTTTGGGACGTTGGTCCCGGGGGTTGGATACGATGAAGGCGACGATCGAACGCGCAACCTTGTTGAAGGGGCTCAGCCACGTCCAGTCGGTGGTCGAGCGGCGCAATACCATTCCGATCCTGTCGAACGTGCTGCTCGATGCGCAGGCCGGGGGCACGCTGCGGCTGATGGCAACCGACCTCGACCTGCAGATCGACGAGACGATCGCTGCCGCGGTCGACCAGCCGGGCGCGACCACGGTGTCGGCGCACACGCTGTTCGATATCGCACGCAAGCTTCCCGAGGGATCGCAGGTCGAGATTTCGGCGGCCGAAGGACGGATGACGATCGTCGCGGGGCGCGCGCGCTTCACGCTGGCAACGTTGCCGCGCGACGATTTCCCGGTGATCGCCGAGGGCGAGCTGCCGACGGTGTTCGAGCTGCCCGCCGATACGCTCAAGGCGATCATCGACAAGACGCGCTTCGCAATCTCGACCGAAGAGACGCGCTATTATCTCAACGGCATCTTCCTGCACGTCGCCGATGAAGGCGGTCCCGGTGGCGCGCAGCCGGTGCTCAAGGCGGCGGCGACCGACGGCCACCGGCTGGCGCGCGTCACCGTGCCGCGGCCCGACGGCGCCGAGGCGATGCCCGACGTGATCGTGCCGCGCAAATGCGTCGCCGAGCTGCGCAAGCTGCTCGACGAGGTCGACGGATCGGTCGGGGTGTCGCTGAGCCCGTCGAAGATCCGCTTCGACCTGGGACAGGCGATCCTGACTTCGAAGCTGATCGACGGCACCTTCCCCGATTATTCGCGGGTGATCCCGGTCGCTAACGACAAGTTGCTCAAGCTCGACCCGCGCAGCTTCATGCAGGGGGTCGATCGCGTCTCGACGATCGCGACCGAAAAGACCCGCGCGGTGAAGATGGCGGTCGATCGCGACAAGATCACCTTGTCGGTCACCAGCCCCGAAAACGGCACTGCTGCCGAAGAAGTGCCGGGCGATTACGCATCGATGCCGTTCGAGATCGGCTTCAACAGCCGCTATCTGATGGACATCCTCAACCAGATCGAAGGCGATATGGTCGAGGTCCATCTGGCCGACGCCGCCGCCCCGACGCTGATCCGCGAGAACGATCAGTCGCAGGCGCTGTACGTGCTGATGCCGATGCGCGTGTGAGGTGGCACGCCGGTGCGACCGATCGGTCGCACCGGCGCAGCGCTTACTTCGCCAGTACTGCGCTCGATTGTGCCTGGCCGGCGTCGCGGACCGCCTTGGCGTGCGCGTCGGCCTGTTGCTCGATCAGTTCGGCCTGCTTCTTGAGCGCGTCGGCCTGGACCTGAAGCCGCTGGGCGTCGAAGCTCTGCGACGTGCCGGCCTGGTTCTCGAGCGCGGCGGCCTGCGCCTCCATCTGCGCCGAGCGGTCGCGCGCTTCGGCTTCGATCGCGTCGCCGCGCTTGTCGGCTTCCTCGCGAATCTGTTCGGCCTGCTGCTCCTGCGGGGTTTGCGGGGCGCACGCCGTGGTGAGGCCGAGCGGCAGCAGGGCAAGCGCGTAACGGATCGACATAGCTAATTCCATCTTCGTTCAGGTCGCATCAACACCGGTTGGCGGCGAAGGTTGCGTGTCCGTTCCAACCTATCGTTTCCGTCGCGCCGGGCAAGGCGCTAACACGGACCGAGATGCTCACCCGCCTGGCCCTTACCGACTTCCGCAACCACGCAAATGCGACGCTGAACCCGGGGGCGGGGTTCGTGGTGCTGACCGGCGAAAACGGCGCGGGCAAGACCAATGTGCTCGAAGCGGTGTCGCTGCTAGCGCCGGGCAAGGGACTGCGCCGCGCGGGATTCGCCGAGATGCACCGGCAGGGCGGGGCGGGGGGCTTCGGCGTCGCGGCGACGCTTGCCGGCGAGGTCGAGCTCGGCACCGGGGTGCAGGCGGGCGCGCCCGAGCGCCGCGTGGTGCGCGTCAACGGTGCGGCGGCCTCCGCGAATGCGCTGGCCGAATGGCTGACGGTGCTGTGGCTGACCCCGGCGATGGACCGGCTGTTCGTCGAGCCCGCGAGCGAGCGGCGGCGCTTCCTCGACCGGCTGACCTTGGCGCTGGTGCCGGGCCATGCCGGCAACGCCACCCGCTACGAAGCCGCGATGCGCCAGCGCAACCGGCTGCTCGGCGAAGAGGGGCGGCCCGATGCCGAATGGCTGCGCGCGCTCGAGGCGCAGATGGTCGAGCATGGCGTCGCGCTCGATGCCGCCCGGCGGACGACGGTGGCGGCGCTGGGCGAGCGGCTGGCGAGCGAGGCGGCGGGGCCGTTCGCGCGCGCCGGGCTGACGCTCGAGGGTTGGAGCGGCGACGCTTCGTCGCTGCTGCGTGCGCTCGCCGAGGGGCGCGCGCGCGACGCCGCGGCGGGGCGTACGCTGATCGGGCCGCATCGCGCCGATTTGGTCGTGACGCATCTCGACAAGCAACAGGCGGCCGCCCTGTGTTCGACCGGCGAGCAGAAGGCGCTGCTGCTGGGGATCGTGCTGGGGCATGGCGATCTGGTCGCGGCGCGTACCGGTCGTGCGCCGGTGCTGTTGCTCGACGAGGTGGCGGCGCATCTCGATCCGCTGCGCCGCGCGGCGCTGTTCGACCGGCTCGCGGACAAGGGGCAGGTGTGGATGACGGGGACCGAAGCCGCGTTGTTCGAGGCGGTGGGCAGCGCCACCCGCTATCATGTCACCGGCGGAACGATCGCGCCCGATTGACTTTTCCGCCAAGTTCGCCATATGCCGCAGTGCAGCGACGCTTTCAAACAGCAGCGTGATTGGTCCCTCCAGACCGGCTCGGCGTCGCACCACCGGCTTCCCATTTCACGCGGGGCGTCATTTTTGACCCCGCCGTCCGTGCGCCCATGCGCGTGCCACCGGCATCCATACGACAGGATTCCCATGTCATTCCAAGCTCTCGGTCTCTCGAAGGCCGTTCTCGACGCGCTCGCGCTCAAAAATTACGACACGCCGACGCCGATCCAGCTGCAGTCGATCCCGCCCTTGCTCGAGGGTAACGACCTGCTCGGCATCGCGCAGACCGGCACCGGCAAGACCGCGGCGTTCATGCTGCCCTCGATCGACCGGCTGGTGAAGGCGAATGAGCGCCGCAAGCCGATGCGCTGCCGCATGCTGGTGCTGGCGCCGACGCGCGAACTGGCGAGCCAGATCGCCGACAGCGCGCGCGCCTACGCCAAATATACCAAGCTGACCGTCGCCACGGTGTTCGGTGGCACGCCGATCGCGCGCAACCGCCGCGACACCTCGGCGGGCGTCGACATCCTGGTCGCCACCCCGGGCCGCCTGATGGACCTGATCGAACAGCGTTGCATGAGCCTTGGCGATGTCGAGATCCTGGTGCTCGACGAGGCCGATCAGATGCTCGACCTTGGCTTCATCCACACGCTGCGCAAGATCGTGACGATGCTGCCGGCGTCGCGCCAGACCTTGTTCTTCTCGGCGACGATGCCCTCGGCGATCCGCGAGCTGGCTTCGAAGTTCCTGACCGAGCCGGTCGAGGTGAAGGTGACCCCGGTCGCCACCACCGCCGAGCGCGTCGAGCAGTACGTCACCTTCGTCAACCAGGCCGAAAAGCAGATCCTGCTGACGCTGTTCTTCCAGCGCAACGACATCGAGCGGGCATTGGTGTTCGCACGCACCAAGCATGGCGCCGACCGCGTCGTGAAGCTGCTGGCGACCAACGGGATCATGGCCAACGCGATCCACGGCAACAAGAGCCAGCCGCAGCGCGAGAAGGCGCTCGCCGAGTTCCGCTCGGGCAAGGTGAAGATCATGGTCGCGACCGACATCGCCGCGCGCGGGATCGATGTTTCGGGGGTGAGCCATGTGCTGAACTTCGAACTGCCCAATGTCCCTGAGCAATATGTCCACCGCATCGGGCGTACCGCGCGCGCGGGCGCTGACGGCATCGCGTTCAGCTTCTGCGCCGATGACGAGCGCGCCTATCTGCGCACGATCGAGAAGCTGACGCGCCACAGCATCAGCGTCGTGCCGCTGCCGGAGAATTTCCAGGCCGAAGCCGAGCGGATCAAGGGTAGCCGCGTCGGGCCGATCCCCGCCGAGCGTCCCGATCGTCCGCGCCAGGAGCAGGGTCCGCGCCGTCCGCGTGCGACTCATGCCGCGCGGCCTGCGGGTGCCGGTGGTGCTGGGCGTCCGGGTGGCTCGGGCCGTCCGGGTGGTCCGCGCCGCGGTGGCGGTGGCGGTGGCGGCGGCGGCGGCGGCGGCGGCGGCGGCGGGCGTGGCCGTTCGGGCAGCGCGCAGGCCTGAGGCTGTCGCGGGGGGGCGGGCATATCCTCCCCCCGCTCCCCTCCTATTTCGCTTTCGTTACACGCCGCGAATCCCTATATCCTCGGCATGGCAACACCCCCCGAAGAAAATGCATATGGCGCGTCCTCGATCCGCGTCCTCAAGGGCCTCGACGCGGTCCGCAAGCGTCCCGGCATGTATATCGGTGACACCGACGATGGATCGGGCCTCCACCACATGGTGTTCGAGGTCAGCGACAACGCGATCGACGAAGCCCTGGCCGGCCATTGCGACAAGATCATCATCCAGCTGAACGCCGACGGATCGGTCAGCGTCGAGGATAATGGCCGCGGCATCCCCACCGGCATCCACGAGGGCGAGGGCGTTTCGGCGGCCGAGGTCATCATGACCCAGCTCCACGCCGGCGGTAAGTTCGACAATACCAGCGATACCAATGCCTATAAGGTGTCGGGCGGTCTGCACGGCGTCGGCGTCTCGGTGGTCAATGCGCTCAGCGAATGGCTCGACCTGACGATCTGGCGCGACGGCGAAGAAAATTACATGCGATTCGCGTTCGGCGATGCGGTCGCCCCGCTCAAGATCACCGGGCCTGCACCCAAGACCGAAAGCGGTGCCGACAAGAAGGGGACGCGAGTCACCTTCTTCCCGAGCCCCGCCACCTTCAAGATCACCGAGTTCGATTTCGACAAGCTCGAGCATCGCTATCGCGAGCTGGCGTTCCTTAATTCGGGCGTCCGGCTGTTCCTGCGCGACGCGCGCCACGAGGAACCCCGCGAGGTCGAGCTGTATTACGAGGGCGGCATCGCCGCGTTCGTGCAGTATCTGGATCGCAACAAGAACGCGCTGATGCCCGAGCCGATCGCGATCCACGGCGACCGCGACGACGTGATCATCGACGTCGCGCTCGAATGGAACGACAGCTATTACGAGAACGTCCTGGCGTTCACCAACAACATCCCGCAGCGCGACGGCGGCACCCATCTGGCGGCGTTCCGCGCGGCGCTGACGCGCACGCTGAACAATTATGCCGACAAATCGGGGATGCTGAAGAAGGAAAAGGTGTCGCTGACCGGCGACGACATGCGCGAGGGGCTGACCGCGATCGTTTCGGTCAAGCTGCCCGACCCCAAGTTCAGCAGCCAGACCAAGGACAAGCTGGTCTCGTCCGAAGTGCGCCAGCCGCTCGAAAGCCTGATGGCCGACAAATTGGCCGAATGGCTCGAGGAAAATCCGCAGACCGCGCGCGCGATCATCCAGAAGACGATCGACGCCGCCGCCGCGCGTGAAGCCGCCAAGCGCGCGCGCGAGCTTACCCGCCGCAAGGGAGTGATGGACATCGCCAGCCTGCCGGGCAAGCTGGCCGATTGCCAGGAGCGCGATCCCGCCAAGTCCGAACTGTTCCTGGTCGAGGGTGATTCGGCAGGCGGCAGCGCCAAGCAGGGCCGCGACCGGCATTTCCAGGCGATCCTGCCGTTGCGCGGCAAGATCCTGAACGTCGAGCGTGCGCGCTTCGATCGGATGCTGGGCAGCAAGGAGATCGGCACGCTGATCCAGGCGATGGGCACTGGCATCGGCCGCGACGATTTCAACTTGGCCAAGCTTCGCTACCACAAGATCGTCATCATGACCGACGCAGACGTCGACGGCGCGCATATCCGCACGCTGCTGTTGACGTTCTTCTATCGCCAGATGCCCGAGATCATCACCGCGGGGCATCTCTATATCGCGCAGCCGCCGCTGTATAAGGCCACCAAGGGCCGGTCCGAAGTGTATCTGAAGGACGATGCCGCGCTCGACGAATATCTGGTTGAGGCGGGCACCGCGCTCAACGTGCTCGAAACCTCGCAGGGCACGCGCGCCGACAAGGATCTGCGGACGCTGGTCGAGCATGCGCGGCGGATGCGCACGCTGATGCGCTATGTCCCGCGCCGCTACGATCCCTCGATCATCGAGGCGCTGGCGCTGGCCGGCACGCTCGATCCCGCGGTCACGCGCGAGCAGCGTACCGAGCGGCTGGGCGAGGTCGTCCGCCGGCTCGACATGGCCGATGCCGAGGCGCGCTGGTCGGGGCAATTGTCCGAAGAGGGCGGCTTCCACTTCCAGCGCTTCTGGCGCGGGGTGACCGATCACCACATCGTCGAAGCCGCGTTCCTGGCGTCGGCCGAGGGGCGCAAGCTCCACGCGCTCGCCGCCGAGGAAGCCGCGTCGTATGACGGCACCGCCAAATTGGTGCCCGCCAAGTCGGCACAGGCGGCGATCGCCGCCGAACAGGCCGCCGCCGACGCGATCACCGATGCCGAGGATCAGCCGCAGGTAATCGCCAAGGGCGAGACGCTGATCGGTCGCCCGAGCCAGCTGCTCGACGCGATCCTGCTATCGGGGCGCAAGGGGCTGTCGATCCAGCGCTACAAGGGGCTGGGCGAGATGAATGCCGAGCAATTGTGGGAGACCACGCTCGACCCGCAGAATCGCTCGATGCTGGTGGTGCAGGTCGACCAAGCCGACGTCGCCGACGAGATTTTCACCCGCCTGATGGGCGACGTCGTCGAGCCACGCAGGGAGTTCATCCAGGAGAATGCACTGAGCGTCGCGAATCTCGACGTCTGACCTTTTCTTTCCCGCCGCCCTGGTTAGCCCTGACAACAGGCAAGGGCGGTTAGGGGAACAAGGTTGCATTTCACGAAACGCTCGATCGCAGCCGCGGGTTCCGTCGTGCTGATGCTGACCGCGACCCCGGCCTTTGCCGAGGACGCCGCCAAGCCCGAAAGTCATTCGGTGATCGAGAAGGTTGGTGAAGGCCTGGCCAGCTTCTTCGGGCGCGAGATCGCGGGCAACCGCACCGCCAGCGGCGAGAAATGCGACCCCGAACTGATGACCGCCGCGCACCGGACCTTGCCCTTCGGCAGCCTGGTGCGGGTGACCGATGCGCTGTCGGGGAACAGCGTGATCGTCCGAATCAACGACCGCGGCCCCTTCGTGAAGACCCGCGCGATCGACCTGTCGAAGGCGGCGGCGCGCGAGCTGGGGATCATCGGGCGCGGGACCGCGAAGGTGGTGTTGAGCTTGGTGGCTGCGAAGTAGGTTAAAGCAGGCTCGTTAGCTTGGAACGAGCGTGGCTAAAGCTGGAATAAATGGCATCAGCGCTACGTGGTCAGCGGCGATGGAAACGAACTTGCCATATGCTGCCGCGAACCTTGACGGGGTGCATTCTGCATCCCGCATCTCGGCCATAATTGTTTTAACCGCATCTCGCGTTTCATTATTTAAATCATTTGCAACGCGATCAACCTCGTCAAAGACGCTTTTTGCGTTTTTGAAATTGGTAGAGTTATCCGAAGAGCCTTGATTAACCCGATTCTGGACGCCGCTGATGTTTCCAGCGTGCAGATTTCCGTGAAAATTTTCGATTGAGATAGAGGCGGATTGTGCGCGCAGTTGCTCTTGCTCCGTGAACCTAACCCCTTGGCCAGCGATCCCTTTTTCTTCAAGTTCAAGCGCCCAATTCAAAACGAGCGTGCGGACATGGTCTAGTATAGCTACAAGCGCTGTTTGCTGAATTTGTGTGTGCACTTCTGTCCAGCCCGGATTGCCTTTTAATATCTCGGCTTGGACTTGCAGGTCGATATCAAGGCTCAGATTACCGCTCGGGTCTTGTGCAATGATATGTTCGAGAGCGCTAACCGAATCCGCTACCTGCCGCGTTGCGAGTGCTTCGATAATTTTCGGGTTTCCTCCGGGGGAACGCCACCCGTGCCAAGGGCTAAACACCATCACGCGGCCTTTGACGTGACGATAGGGAGGGTAATCAGCAATATCCTGACCGTATCCCTGCAATTCGGCATCTATCCAGTCAACGGTGCCCTGTAAACTTAACTTGCTTGCAATCAATTTTGCCTTTCTCAGAAGCGTACTCAAAGGAACGCTTTGATCAATTGCTTCTGCTTGCAGTTGTTCGACTAAGTTCATCAGTTGACCTCTAGGACGGGCCGCTATTCCGGTCTCCGTGGCCGGTACGATAAGGTTTCACCAAGTGTCGTTTAGTAAAGAGCAGAGTACCTAAATAGGTAGCACGCTACCCCCGCGCCTTCACCGCATACAACGCAATCGCCGCCGCGTTCGACACGTTCAAGCTCTCGACCAGCGGGTTGATTGGCAGGCGGGCGATCGCGTCGCAATGCGCCTGGGTGTTCTGGCGCATTCCTTCGCCCTCGGCCCCCAGCACCAGCGCGACGCGGTTCGCGCCCAGCGCTTCGTCGAGCGTCGTCTCGGTTGCGCCCGACAGGCCGATCCGCCAATAGCCCGCCTCGGCAATCTCCTCGAGCGCGCGCGACAGGTTCACCACGCGGACCCAGGGCACCAGCTCTAGCGCGCCCGAGGCGGCGCGGGCCAGCGCCCCGCTTTCGGGGGCCGAATGGCGATCCTGGGTGACGATGCACAAGGCGTCGAACGCCGCCGCCGAACGCAGGATCGCGCCGACATTGTGCGGATCGGTGACCTGATCGAGCACCAGGATCGGCTGCTTGCTGTCGGCGCCCGCCTCTAGCACGTCGGACAGCCACAGATCGTCGAGCGGATCGACTTCGGCGACCAGCCCCTGGTGCGGCGCGTCGCCGGGGACGAGCTTACCCAGGTCGGCGACGTCGGCGAAGGTGATCGGCACCACCGGGGGAATGTCGAGCCCCGCCAGCGCCTCGCGCGTCGCCCACAGCTTGCGCACGGTGCGGTCGGGGTTGGCCAGCGCGGCGGTGACCGGGTGACGCCCCCAGAAACGGGGGCGGCCGGCGGGGGCTTGGCTTGGTCGGTGTCCTTTGCGGGCCATGATTACTCTGCGTTGGGGTCGGGGGTGGCGAACGGATCGGTGACGACCGGCTGGTTCGGGATCGGATTGCGCGGCAGCGGCGTGTCGGCATTGGCGGCCTGCAACAGCATCCACGCCAGCACCATCGCCCCCTGCCGCATGTCGGCTGCCTTCAGGTGATCGAAGGTATCGGCGCCTGAATGGTGCGTGATCGAGCTATAGTCCAGCGGATCCTGGATGAACTGGAAGGCGGGCAGGCCGATCGCCGCCATGAACTGGTGATCGGTGCCGCCGGTGCGGCCGAACACGACGCTGCCCGAGCCCATCGGCGCGAAGGGCGAGAGCCATTCGCGCAGGATCGGCACCGCGGCGGCGTTGTTCTCGGCATGGATGCCGCGCAGCTTGCCCGATCCGTTGTCGATGTTGAAATAGGCGGCAAGGTCGCGATAGCCGGGCAGCGGGGTGACCGGATAGCGCGTGGTCTGGTTGTAATAATTCTGCGTGCTGTTTTCGGGTGTCGCCGGGGCGGGGCGGCGCGCCAGATAGCGCTCGATATAGTTGATGCTGCCGTACAGCGCCTGCTCCTCGCCGTTCCAAAGCGCGAAGCGGATCGTGCGCTTGGGGCGGACGCCCATCGCCTTGAGGATGCGCGCGGCCTCCATCACCATGGCCGAGCCTGCGGCATTGTCGGTCGCGCCGTCGCCCGCGGCCCAGCTGTCGTAATGCGCGCCCGCCATGACATAGCCGGCGCGCGGGTCGGTGCCGGGCAGGTCGGCGAGGATGTTGTACGCCTGCGTATCGCTGTCGTCATAGGCGACGTCGCTCATGATCTCGAGCGTGGGGGCGGGCCCCATCGTCGCGAGGCGCGCTAGGCGGCGATAATCCTCGGCGGCGATCTGGACGCCGGGCAGCGAGGGGCTGGCGCCCGCCTTGTGCATATAGCCTTCGCCATGCAGCAGCTTGTTGTCGCGATACGACATGGTGGCGAAGCCGACCGCGCCCTCGGCCTTCAGGAAGGCGTCGAGCTCTTCCTCGAAGGTGGCGGCGGCGTTGCGGCGGGCTTGCGCTGCCGGGTCGTAACTGGGCTCGCGATAGCTGTCGAGCTTGGCGATATCGTCGCCGGTCAGCCGCTTGAAGCCGGGTTCGGTGGCGTCCTCGACCTTGCCGGGGGCGGAGACGAGGACGATCTTGCCCGCCAGCTTGCCGCGCCACGCGGCGAAGTGGCGGCTCTTGCTCATCGGCGCGACGATGATCGGCGCCGAGAGCGTGCCGTTGGTGGGCGGGGTCCAGGCGATCGGGATCGCGGTGAGCTGGATCGGGCGCGGGGTGACCATCCGCACGCTCGATGCGTTGATCGACCAGCCGCGACCGAAGTCGAAGCCTTCCTTGCGGACGTTCGACAGGCCGAAATCGCGGAACTTGGCGAGCGCCCAGGCCTCGGCAGTGCGCATCTGCGGCGAGTTGGTCAGGCGCGGGCCGATCACGTCGGTCATGTGCTGCGCCAGCACCATCACCTGGCTGCGATTGGTGCCTTCGTCGACCACGCGCGCGAATTCGGGGGCGGGCGGCGGCGCGTTCTGCGCTCCCGCGGCGATCGGGGTGGCGACCAGTGCGGCGGTGGCGAGCAGGTGGATCAGGCGCATCTAGGCGTGGTTTCCTCGGGGCAAACTAGGCAAGCCGCGACGCTATTCGCCCCGCGACATGCGCGCAAGCCGTTGACAGCCCGCGGGCGCTTGGGCATTGGCGCTCGCTCGCTGCAGAGCAGCGGCCTGTGTGGACAGGTGGCCGAGTGGTTAAAGGCAGCAGACTGTAAATCTGCCCGTGCAAGCGTACGCTGGTTCGAATCCAGCCCTGTCCACCACCCTTTGCAGGGGAAGCCTTCGATGAGCGACCCGCTAGCCATTCGCCCCGCCACCGCTGACGACATCCCTGTGCTCCACGCGCTGATCGAAAGCGCCTATCGCGGCGACAGCGCGCGCAGTGGGTGGACGCACGAGGCCGATCTGCTGGACGGCCAGCGCACCGATCGCGCGGCGCTGGCCGACATCCTCGCCGATCCCGACCAGCTGCTGCTGATGCGCCACGATGCCGCGGGCTGCGTCTCGGTGACGCGGCGCGCGGGGGGCATCGGCTATCTGGGGCTGCTGACGGTGCGGCCCGATCTGCAGGCGGAGGGGATCGGCCGCGCGCTGCTGGCCGCCGCCGAGCGCGCCGCGGTCGCGCATTTCGGGACGTTGGTAGTCGAAATGACGGTGATCGCGCAGCGGCCCGAGCTGATCGCCTGGTACGAACGCCGCGGCTATGCGCTGACCGGCGAGACGCGGCCCTTCCCGCTCGACGACGCGCGCTTCGGCCTGCCGCGGACGCGCGAGCTGGCTTTCGTGGTACTCGAAAAGCGGATGTGAAAGGCTGGAGCGGGTAGCGGGAATCGAACCCGCGTATTCAGCTTGGAAGGCTGCTGTACTACCATTGTACTATACCCGCGCTGGGGGACCGATTAGCGCCGGCGGCGCTGCTGCGCAAGACGGCTGCGGCGGCACTGGCGTTCGCGCGGCCGCTCGCATAGATACCGCCGCCTCATGGCACGGATAGAAACCCCCAAGCGCGTGCGCGGCACGCAGGATATTTTCGGCGACGAACAGCGCCGCTTTCAGCGCGTGGTCGATGCGTTCGATCGCGTGCGGCGGCTCTATTGCTTCCATCGCGTCGAGCTGCCGGTGTTCGAATCGACCGCGGTGTTCGCGCGCTCGCTGGGCGAGACCACCGATGTCGTGTCGAAGGAGATGTACAGCTTCGACGATCGCGGCGGCGAATCGCTGACGCTGCGGCCGGAATTCACCGCTGGCATCGCGCGGGCGTATCTGACCGAGGGCTGGCGGCAATATGCGCCGCTCAAGCTGGTAACGCACGGCCCGGTGTTTCGCTATGAGCGCCCGCAAAAGGGGCGCTATCGCCAGTTCCACCAGATCGACGCCGAAGTGATCGGCGCGCCCGAACCCGCCGCCGAGGTCGAATTGCTGACCTTCGCCGACCAGCTGCTCAAGGAGCTGGGGATTGCCGACGGGGTGACGCTGCAGCTCAATACTTTGGGCGATGCGGCGACTCGCGATGCGTGGCGCGATGCGCTGGTCGAGCACTTCGAAGCACATCGCGGCGATCTGTCGGAGGACAGCCTGGCGCGGCTCGAGAAGAACCCGCTGCGGATCCTCGATTCGAAGGACCCGCGCGATCGCCCGATCGCCGACAGCGCGCCCGATATCGATGCGTATCTGACGGCGCAAGCGAGCGATTTCTTTGCGGCGGTGACCGGCGGGCTCGATGCGGCGGGGGTGGCGTGGACTCGCAACAGCCGGCTGGTGCGCGGGCTGGATTATTATCGGCATACCGCGTTTGAATTCGTCACCGATCGGCTGGGCGCGCAGGGGACGGTGCTTGCGGGCGGGCGCTATGACGGGCTGGTCGAGAGCCTGGGCGGGCCGGAGACGCCGGGGGTTGGCTGGGCGGCCGGGATCGAGCGGTTGGCGATGTTGGTGGAGGAGACGGCGGCTGAAACCGTCGACGTGGTGGTGGTTGCCGAAGATGACGGGTTCACAAGCGAGGCGCTCCGCGCGGTTGCGGCGCTCCGGCGTGCTGGCGTGGCCAGTGAATCGATCACGACTGGCAGTCCCAAGAAGCGGTACGACAAGGCGTTGAAAGCCGGTGCGCGCCAGGTGGTGAGTTTCAAGGGTGATCCGGCTGGCCCCGGCCACCGCGGTCTCGGCGCGAGCGATGCCGAGCTCGCGCACGTTGCGCAGGTCCTGGCGGCGCTTTCGGCAACGCCAGCGTGATCGGAGCGATTCCCCACCGTCAGCCCAGCGGAGGCTGGGGTCTCTTCGATCGTGGCGCGCGCTTGTGGCCCTGGACCCCAGCTTTCGCTGGGGTGACGGACGGGGCGTGGGTGGCTTTGGCGACGGGGGTGGTCGCGTGACCCGCATCTCCCCGGAACGGATCGCGCAGATCGAGGCGCGGCGGGATGAGTTGCAGGCGCAGATGGCGACCGGTGACTTGCCGAGCGATCGCTTCGTCGCGGTGTCGAAGGAATATGCCGAGCTGGAGCCCGTCGCGCAGGCGGCGGGGGACGTGCGGCGGCTGCGTGCCGAGGCGGTGAGCCTGGCGGCAATGACGCGCGAGGCCGATGCCGAGCTTCGCGCGATGGCGGGCGAGGAATTGCGATCGAACGAGGCGGCGCTGGAGCAGGCCGATCGCCGCCTTGCGCTGGCGCTGTTGCCGCGCGACGCGGCGGACGAGCGCGCGGCGATGCTGGAAATCCGCGCCGGCACCGGTGGTGACGAGGCGGCATTGTTCGCGGGCGATTTGTTGCGGATGTACCAGCGCTATGCCGAGCGGCAGGGGTGGAAGGTCGAGCTGATCTCCGCCAGCAGCTCGGAGGCGGGCGGGTGCAAGGAAGTCATCGCCAGCGTCGCGGGCAAGGGCGTGTTCGCCAAGCTGAAGTTCGAAAGCGGTGTCCACCGGGTCCAGCGGGTGCCGGTGACCGAAAGCGGCGGGCGGATCCATACGTCGGCCGCGACAGTGGCGGTGCTGCCCGAGGCCGAAGAAGTCGATGTCGACATCCGCAACGAAGACCTGCGGATCGACATTTATCGCGCGTCGGGTGCCGGCGGTCAGCACGTCAACACCACCGATTCGGCGGTGCGGCTGACGCATATCCCGACCGGGCTGGTGGTGATCCAGCAGGACCAGCGCAGCCAGCACAAGAATCGCGACAAGGCGATGCAGGTGCTGCGGACCCGGCTGTACGAGCTGGAGCGCGAGCGGCTGGCGAGCGAGCGTTCGGGCGCGCGCAAATCGATGGTCGGGTCGGGCGACCGATCCGAGCGGATCCGCACCTATAATTTCCCGCAGGGGCGGGTGACCGATCACCGGATCAATCTGACGCTGCATCGCCTGCCAGAAATCCTGCAGGGCGAGATGGACGAGCTGATCGGCGCGCTGATTTCGGAGGACGAGGCCGAGCGGCTGGCGACGCTGGATGGGTGAGGGCGCGCGGGCGCGGTTGGGCGTGCTAATGCGTCACCCCGGACTTGATCCGGGGTCCAGGCGCGCCGCCACCCTCGGGCCGGATCGTTTGCGGATTGCGGCCCGCATGGATGCCGGATCAAGTCCGGCATGACGAAGGTTTCCACGGTGAGGGCAGCCCTTGCCGATGCGGCGCGGGGTTTTGCGGATTTTTCGGCCACCCCGCGTCTCGATGCCGAGCAGCTGATGGCACATGCGCTGGGAATCACCCGCGAACGGATGATCCTTGCGCATCTCGATTCGCCCGCCCCCGACGCCTTCACCGCGCTCGTCACCCGGCGGCTAGCGCACGAGCCGATCGCCTATATCACCGGCACGCGTGATTTCTGGACGATCACGCTCGATGTCGCTCCCGGGGTGCTGGTCCCGCGCGCCGACAGCGAGACGCTGATCGAGGCGGCGGTCGAGCATTTCGGGGCGCGCGCGCCGGCGCGCCTGCTCGATCTCGGCACCGGGTCGGGGGCGCTGTTGCTGGCGGCGCTCGATCAATGGCCGGGTGCGACCGGTGTGGGGGTCGATAGCGCCGATGCCGCGCTGACGATCGCTTCGGCCAATGCCGCGCGGCTGGGGATGGCCGATCGCGCGACCTTCGTGCGCGGCGACTGGGCGACGGGCATCGCCGATCGCTTCGACCTGATCGTCGCCAACCCGCCCTATATCGCGGCCGAAGAGCCGCTCGCCCCCGAAGTGCGCGACCACGAGCCTGCCGCCGCGCTGTTCGCCGCCGAGGGCGGGCTTGCCGCGTATCGCGCCTTCGTTCCCGATCTGCCGCGACTGCTCGCGCCGGGCGGCGCGGCGATCCTCGAGATCGGCTGGAAACAGGCCGATGCGGTGTCGGCTTTGGTCGCCGCGGCGGGGCTTTCGCCGACGGTGCGCGCCGATCTGGGCGGGCGGCCGCGGGCAATCATCGCGATTGGAACCGCCATGGATCGGTCATAATATTCCGCTTGGCGTTCGCTTGCGCGGCGGCTAAGACTGAGAGCGGGGCAAGCACTTTCAACCAAGCCACTGATTTTTGCGGCGGTTGAACCAGCGGCTTTGACCCGATCCAACGCATGCGAGCTGCTGTAGTCCGGCAGCCGTGGCAGGCACGCTTCCCCAATGATTTCGGGCTGCGTGCGGTAAAAACGCGCGCGCCGATCGATGCGATCGTCGGGCAGGGTAAGGACAGGACAAGCATATCTTGATGAATAATCGTCAGGCCGGCCGCCGTCGCGGTCGTGGCGGGCAGCGCCCGCAAGGTGGCGGAAGCCCGAATCGTCAGGATAACGGGAACCGCATCGACAGCCGCGCGCGCGGCAATGCGGCGCAGCTGCTCGAGAAATACAAGAATCTCGCCCGCGATTCGCAGATGCAGGGCGATCGGGTGAACACCGAATATTATCTTCAGTTCGCAGACCATTATTTCCGCGTGCTGAGCGAAACCCGCTCGCGCTTCGAGGAGAATAACGGCCAGCGCCGCCAGCGCGACGATGTCGACGACGAAGACGATGATTTCGATGTCGACAACGACATCATCGGCACCGCCGACTATCGCGAAGAGCGCGCACCGCGTGATGCTGGCCAGCGTGACGGCGGGCAACGCGAAGGCGGGCAGCGTGACAACCAGCGCGAGCGCGGTGGACGCGACCAGCGCGAGAACGGCAACCGCGACGACGGTAATCGTGAGAGCGGCAATCGTGAGAGCGGCAACCGCGAAGCCGGTAATCGCGAGCCACGCGACAATGGCCGCGACCGTTCGCAGCCGCGCGCCGATCGCGACCAGCCTCGCGGTGACAGCTATCGTGGCGACAGCAACCGCAGCGAGGGTAACCGCGCCGAGGGTAATCGTGCCGAGGGTAACCGTGCCGAGGGTAATCGTGAACGCCCGCGTCGCGAACCGCGCGCCGAGCCCACTCGCGCCCCCGACGTCGCGCCCGAGCCGGTCGCTGCGCAGGCCGACGCGCTGGTCGACGAAGCGCCGCGCCGTCGCGGTCGCCCGCGGCGCCAGCCCGCCGAGGACGTCGTGACCGAAGCATCGGCACCCGAAAGCGCCGGCATCGAAGCCGATCGCCTGCCGCCGTCGTTCGGCTTCGCCAACGACGACACTGTCGCCGAAGCCGCTGCTGAAAAGCCGCGCCGCCGTCGCCGGGTGCCCGGTGAGGACGAGGCGGTCCCGCCCGCCGAATGATCTGAGGCTATCGCTTCGACCAGAACCGAAACGACCGGTGACGCATCTAGCGTCGCCGGCCGTTTTCGTTTCGGGTTAGCTAGTGCCGGTCGGTTTGGTGCCGGTCAGTCCTGCCGGCCAGGGTCGTATTGTTCGTTGAAGCGATCGACATGCTCGTCATGCCCGCTGCCCGAGCTCAGGAAAACCAGCCCCATCAGCGCGCCGCCCATCAGCACGGTCAGCCCGATTCCGAGCGCGGTGGCGATCCCCATGTGCAGCGGCATGATCCCGGTCCACCAATAGAGCGTCGCGACGCCCGCAGCGGCGCAGACGATCGCCAGCACTGCCATCCAGCCCAGAATACGGCGAAAGCGCCGCCAGGCGAGCGCGGCATAAGCGGGATCGTCGAGATTGCGCATGGGTTCGGTCATGGGCTCTATCTGGCGATGATCGGCCCGCGCCGAAAGAGCGATTCACACCGCCCTTCGGCACGGACGCGGCAATCAGGGGCGATTGTCGCGACGATAGTCGCGCCGCGTCTTGCGCAGGTCGCGGCGCGCCTCGCGCACATCGCGGCGGTCGCCGAAGGTCTGCGCCTCGCGGACCTCCTGCCGCGCATCGAAGACGTCGCGGCGCGTGGTCGCGCAACCTGCGGTGAGGATCGTGGCGGCGAGGACGCCACCGAGCATTAGGGTACGCATGATATCAACTCCTTATACGGTATCATTGCGAACGTCCCGGCGGCGCGAAAGGCTCCCCGCCGGCGCCGCTTGACTTTGGATGGGCAATCCGCGAGCCATCGGTGAAAGCCTCGGAAGTGCGCGCCTGCTGTCGCACTCGCGAAGGATAAGGAGGGTGCGATGACGATCGCTGCGATCCTGGCCGGCAAGGGCTATGAGGTCATCGGCATAGCCGGCGACCAGAGCGCGACGCAGGCGGTGGCGTTGCTGGCCGAACGGCGGATCGGCGCGGTGCCGGTGGTCGCCGATGGCCAGGCCGTCGGCGTCTTTTCCGAACGCGACGTGGTCTATGCGCTCGAACGCGAGGGCAAGGCCGCGCTCGACCGCAGCGTTGCCGAGCTGATGACAACCCCGGTGGTCTCGGTCGACCCGCGCGAGACGGTGATCGGCGCGCTGGCGCTGATGACCCGGCGGCGGATTCGCCATCTGCCGGTGGTCGAGAATGGCCGGCTGGTCGGCTTCGTCTCGATCGGCGACCTGGTGAAATACCGGATCGACCGGATCGAGGCCGAGGCCGAGGCGATGCGCAGCTACATCCAGCAGGTCTGAAGCCGCTTGCTACCCCCGCCGCGCGCGCGCGAAGTCGAGCAGTTCGACCAGCGTGCCGCGAGCGAACACCAGTAATGCGCTGCCATATACCGCGCCGCCGACGCCGATGAGGATCAGCAGCCGCGGCAGCGAATCGAGCGCAGGCACCGCGGCGTCGGCGATCAGCACGACCGCGCCCATCGCGACCGCCGCCAGCACCGGCGCCACCACCGCGCGCGCGAGCCCGATCGCGCTGCTCCCCACCACCGCGAAGCTTCGCGCCGCGACGATGGCCAGGAAGATCGGCCACACCGCGACCCAGGCGGTCGCCAGCCCGATGATCCCCCAGCGTATCCCAATCAGAAACGCGATCGGCAGCAGCACCGCGCCGATCGCGCCGTTTGCCGCCGAGAGCCCCGGCCGTCCGCGCGCGTCGGAGGCGGGGGCGAACAAGGTCTGCAAGGTCATGAAGGGCATCGCGAGCGCAAGGATCGCGACGATCGGCGCGGCCTCGATCCATTTTTCGCCGAGTACCACCGCCACGAGCGGTTCGGCGGTCACGGCGAGCCCGGCATAGAAGGGCATCGCTACCACCATGATGATCCGTGCCGCCTTCTCGAACGCGCGGCCCATCGCCGCCGGATCGTCCTGGATCCGCGCATAGGCCGAGAAGGCGACCTCGTTGAGCGTGGGCAGGAACTTGGCGACGAAGATCTGCGTCAGGAACAGGCTGGTGGTGTAGATGCCGAGCATATGCGGGGGCAGGGTGCGCCCGGCGATGAAGACATCGGCCTGGCTCTGCAGGAACCAGAAGAGCTGGCCGGTCGCCATCAAGCCGCCGAATGCGAGCACGTCGCCCGCCCCGCGAAAATCGAGGCTCGGCCACATCAGCGACTGGGCACCCCAGGTCATCAGGATCGCACGGGTGTAGAAGAGGACCATCGGTGCGAGGACCAGCGTCCATACCCCCAGGCCACCAAAGGCGCCGGCGAGCGCGGCTAGCGCCCCCAACGTCGCCGAGGCCAGGTTTGCTTGGGCCTGCTTGCGAAAGTCCATCGCGCGCGCGAGCAGCGCATAGGGGAAGGCGATGAAGGGGGTCGCGACATAGAGCAGCGCCTGCACGCGCAGCAGATCGGTCACCATCGGCTGGCGGAAATAGGCGGCGGCCAGCGGCGCCATCAGGAACTGGAGCAGCCCGAGCCCTAGGTTGAGCACGAGCAGCAAGCCGAACAGCTGGCGAAGCGTGCGGTCGTCGACATTGGGTCGCTGGATGATGGCGCTGGCAAGCCCATAGCCGTTGAGCATGTTGAGCAGCGCCAGGATGACCTGCGTCATCGCGAACAGGCCGTAATCCGATGGGTCTAGGACACGGATAACGAGGAAGGTCGACGCCCAGGTGACGATCTGCCCGACGATCTGGGTGCCCGAACGCCAGATAACGGCGCTTCGCACCTGTTGCCGAAGCGAT